>PBUZ01000115.1 GCA_002728035.1 Methanobacteriota archaeon | reverse complement strand
TGAGGAAATCGCAAAGGCCATCATGCAGTCAATGGATATGCCTGTTGTACCTGCAGCCGTACCTTCCGGCCTACCTCCTGCGGGACTTCCACCAAAAAGGGAATCTCCTGTAGGGAATCTACCTGCCGGCCTCCCTCCCGCAGGCTTGCCTCCGACAGCGGTGAAGTCGGTACCATCCTTGCCGCAGGCGACACCAACGCCCGCTACGCCTGCAGCCCCACCGCTTCCACCCGGCGGATTGCCTGCAGGATGGACGATGGAACAGTGGCAACACTACGGTCATGAGTGGTTACGTCGACACGGTTGAGTCCGTCAAGATTGAAAGGGACGAGGGCTTGCCATCAACATGGGCAGCATCGTCTTGTTCGGACCTCCTGGGGCTGGTAAAGGTACTCAGGCACAACGCATCATGGAACACACTGGATTACCACAAGTTTCCACAGGTGACATGCTTCGAGCGGCTGTAAAGGCAGGAACAGCGGTGGGCTTGGAAGCAAAATCCTACATGGACCGTGGAGCGCTCGTCCCAGACGATGTGATCCTCGCACTGATTCGGGATCGTATCAAGGAAGCAGATGCAAGCAACGGCGTCATGTTTGACGGCTTTCCTCGCACCATTCCACAAGCCGAAGCCCTGAGTGAGTTGACGGAGATCACGCACGTGTTGGCCATAGAAGTTCCCGATGAGCGCATCGTAGAGCGCATTTGTGGGCGTTCAACCTGTGGTCACTGCGGTGCAGTTTACCATGACACCTTCAACCCGGTTCCCTCGGAGGGTTGCTCGTGCGGCCATTATCAAGAAAAGCGCCGTGCAGATGACAATGAGTCAACGGTTCTCTCTCGATTGAGCGCCTACCATGAGCAGACGGCGCCGCTCGCCAACTGGTACGAATCAAGGGACCTGTTTTACCGTGTCAACGGTGACCGAGGAATCGACGAGATCACACAGGATTTGTTGGCCGTCTTGAACTGAGGTGAACACATGGGCCGTCGACGCAATGCTCGGTCCAAGAAAAGAAACCGCAAAGAGCGTGCTTTGACTGTGCAAACACATCTTGTCGAGGTTCTCCGTGACTCACCCAAGGGCCCACCCGTGCTCGCTGAGCGAGCCGCTGTTCATCTCGTCAAATCCTCAAGGCGCCATCGTTTACCTCTGCCAAAGGATGCGAAGGAATTGGTCTGTCGGAAGTGTTGGTCTCACCATGTTCACGCAGACGCCTTTCGGGTACGAATTAAGGCTGGACAGCGCATCAAAACATGTTTGACATGTGGTACCGTTCGTCGATACGGCGGCGGTCCGGGTTTCCATCGTCGAGCACAAAGGAGTGGTTGAAGATGCGTGTTCCAGACCGAATATTGCGGGAAGCAAAATCCCGCGAATTTCGTCCGACCGTTCGCGTTGGTAAGGCTGGACTGAGCGAAACGGTGGTGGACGAAATACGCCAACAACTCACTTCTCGAGAACTCGTAAAAATCAAGGTCAACAAGGGATTGTTTGAACGCGAGCAGCGAAACGATGTCTGGGCCTACCTCGCAGAAGCAACCCAAAGTACTGTGGTTTTGCAACGAGGAAACATCGGTGTTTTGTGGCGTCGTTAATCCTTTGGGACACAAAGGGTCAAAGAGTCAATTCGGCTGGTTCACTTTATCGGAGGGTTTGCATTGAACACACACTTGTTTACCAACAGGAGCCGTCAAATTTCGTTTGGACTCTTGTTGTTTGTTGGCGCCATGATGATGGCTGGGACTTCTAGAGCAGGTGGTGGAAGCGGTGTTGGACTCACGGTCACCATTGAAGAGGCCGCGAAAACCCAAGCGATTTGGGTCGGCCTCGCCATCTTGTTGGCGGTCTATGCGCTCATCATCTTTGAGTGGGTACACCGAACACTCGCAGCCGCTGTCGGTGGTTTACTGGCGGTTCTCGCCCTCAATTACTATGCTGTTGAAGACACCTTTACCCTCGCTGAAGTTACGACGATGATCGATTGGGAAACCATCGGTCTCTTGCTTGGAATGATGGTGATGGTCGGCATTTTGTCAAACACGGGTGTCTTCGAATATTTCGCCGTGCTCTCCTACAAAAAAAGCGGTGGTTCGGTATGGACACTTGTCGTTATTTTGTGTTCGGTGACCGCTGTGTTGTCCGCCTTCCTCGACAACGTCACAACGATGTTGCTCCTCACTCCCGTCACCATTCAACTTGCAAAGGTTCTGGATCTCAAACCGATTCCATTGCTTATTTCGGAAGTGTTGTTCTCCAACATCGGTGGTGCAGCCACCATGATCGGCGACCCACCAAACATCATGATCGGTTCCGGTCTTTCCGAATCAAAGATCGAAGAGGCTGGCTACACCGATTTGGCACAATACGGCGTGACCTTCAACGATTTCATCATCGAGATGGGTCCAGGTATCTTGATGTGTATTGTTCCTTCCTTCATGCTCATCAAATGGTTCTATGCCGACGAGTTCTCAGGCGTCCGTGTGAGAGATGTCGCTGAACTTGAAGCAAAATACGGCATCAAGGACCCTGCCATGTTGAAGGTTGCTGGTGTGATTTTGTTCCTCGTCATCCTCAATTTCTTCCTTCACCCAATCACGCATATCGCTGTCTCTTGGATTGCACTTGTTGGCGCCGTGGTGATGCTCTTGGCCACCGATCCCCACGAGTTGGAAGAACCGCTTCACCATGTTGAATGGACGACACTGCTGTTCTTTGCGGGCTTGTTCGTTCTCGTTCATTCGTTGCAGTACATTGGCGTCATCGACTTCATCGGAACCTACGTCGAGAAGGCGATCAGTGCCTTCGGCGACAACACCACCGAGCAAGGCCGCACGGTGCGACTTGCTGCAGCAATCCTGATCGTTCTCTGGGTCTCAGCCGTTGCTTCTGCCTTTATCGATAACATCCCCTACACCGCCACGATGATTCCAATCGTCTTGCAAATAGCGGACAGTTTGGGAGACTACCTCCTCTCACCGTTGATTTGGGCCCTTGCCTTTGGCGCCTGTCTTGGTGGAAACGGCACCCTCATCGGTGCTTCGGCCAACGTTGTCACGGCGGGGATGTCTGAGGATGCGGGCTACCCCATCTCGTTCAATGAATTTTTCAAAGCCGGTTTCCCAGTGATGATTTTGACGACCTTCATCGTCTCGCTCTACATGCTGTTGGTCTATGTCGTCGGTGGCGAAGAAGGTGCAACCTCGATCAAACTCATTTTGGTCGGCGTGACCACGATCAGCATCATCATCCAGCTGAGCCGTGGACGCAGCAAAGGCAAGTCGTTTTCCGAAGCACTTGTCGATGATGAGATGGATGGCCTCAACGAATTGGTCGTTGACGCCCGCAGCAAGGTGAACCGCATTCTTCGTGGTGAAGAAGAGTAATCAGGTTCCAAATGGGCGTTGCCTTGAAGTCCTTCGGACGCAACGACCCGTTGAGGCAGGCCGATGTTTGAGTGTCAAATCTGTGGCCTTCTCTCGCTTGGCGGTACTGCGTGTCCTGCATGCGGGAGTCAATTGCGTACGGATTTGGCCTCTACGATGTCATCCGATGAAGTTCTTCCAACAGAGGTCCCCGGTCTCGACGATGCAGCGGCAGCTTGGTACGACCTTGAGGGGATTGAACCCCCTGCGGTTGAGGCCGCTGCCGTCCAGGAAACGCCCGCACCTGCCAAAGGAAGTCTTCCCTTTGGATTCCAAGGCGCCTCAAATGTCTTTGACTCCCGTTTGCCCTTTGGCATCGGTAGTTTTGCCGAGGGTATCCCGTTCGACGCTTCGCACCAAACACCCCCACAGGCCACGTCTGCACCTGTCGCTGCAATGGAGCCAGCACCAGAGGCGTCGCAGCCTGTGCCAGCCGAGGTTGACGAACCTGCTTCTGCAGAAGCAGAAGAGCCCATGACAACCTCGTCTCCCCAACATGTCGAGGTCGAGGCGTCTGAGCCCATCGAAGCCATACCATTCATGGCGGAAGTGCCAGACCTCCCTCCTGTTGTGGATGATGTTCAAACGTTGGACACCGAGGTTCTCATCTCCGAACCTGTCGATGAAGTCGCTGCGCTCGTTGATCCTCAGCCGGTTCGTTTGAGTGCTGCGCGTTTGGTTCAACCAGGTGAAGTAGTCGTTCATGAAGCATCTCCCGTCGCTGCTGATGACGGTGTGCCCGACTATTGGAAAATTGACGCCGCTATCCCTGATTATGAGGAGATTTACGATCAAAGTGAAACGGTGGTTGAGATGGAATACGGCTCGCTCTCCGAGGATGTGGTGGTGTTTGACCATGAAACGGATTCACCTGCAGCGGTGTTCCACTCACCGCTTGAAGCAAGCCCCGTTTCGGTTGCACAACCTTCCATCACGCTATCGCTTCACCCCGCACAAGCGCTCGCAGTCGATGTTGGTGGTTCTGCAGAATTGCAAGGGCTTGTGAACGAAGGTTTTGCGGCGATGCAACAGGGTTCTTGGTCACAAGCCGCACGTTCATTCCAGCGCCTCGCAGCAAGTCTGCCCTCCAGTCCAGAGGTGTTCAACAACTACGGCATTTCATTGCTCCAGCGTGCCATCACGATGCGGGATGGTCAAGATGCCGGGCAGAAAGAACTCGCAGGACCACAGTTTGAATCATCGATACTCGCCCTCCGTGAGGCAGCCAAGAACGCTCCGACCAACGCAGATATTCTGGTCAACTTGGCCGGCGCTTTGGCGGAAAGCGGCCGAGCCGAGAAAGCTCTTGGGATCATGAACGTCCACAACGCCCGAACGCCAGACTCTGCCAAGGGCATGAACACGGCTGCTGTGGCGATGTTCAAACTGGGTCAACTCTCCCAATCAATGCAGACGCTTCAGAAAATTTCTGATGATTCGGTAGCCTCGCAAAATCTTGCCAAACTCACGCCCGTTTCGAACCCTTGATGTAAAAACCTTCAAAATGGGTAAAAAATAGAAGACTGTACCGCAATCGTCGGACTTTGAGATACCGATTTCTTCTTATATGGGTGGAAGGTCGGGTGGTTGCTTAGCACCCTGTCATGCCTGTCATGGTGGGGGAAGGGCTGAGGAGAAC
>PBUZ01000114.1 GCA_002728035.1 Methanobacteriota archaeon | reverse complement strand
GCAGGAAACAGCGCTCCTGGGCAGCACATGGAAGGGTTCCTCGTTGGTGATACGATGTACTTCTCAGCTAGCGATGGAAGCGACGGTCGTGAGCTGTGGGCTCATCGCCCATTGAGCATTGGCTACAACACGAACACGGGCGGAAACGTCACCTCGTGGGCCATCAGTGCAAGCCTGCCGAGCGGCCTCTCCTTTGGCACGAACAACGGAACCATCTATGGAACACCGACCGAATTGTGGACGCAGACGTCCTACATGGTGTGGGCCAACAACAGCGGTGGCTCAAGCGTGGCCTATCTCAACATCACCGTCGTTGACGAAGTCCCAACCCTTTCCTATTCACCAAGCACCCTTGTGCTAACCAAGGGCAACCAGAGCAGCGATTTGCCACTGAATGCGACACTCACTGGCCCGGGTACCATCACTTCATGGGAAATCAACGCGACCCTGCCAGCCGGTTTGAGCTTCGGAACGACCAATGGAACGATTTGGGGTATTCCAACGGTCTTGCAGACGACGGCTGTTACCTACACGGTTTGGGCCAACAACTCAGGCGGTTCAACCTCGGCCACCATCAACATCACCATCTACGATCAAGCGCCAGTCATCTCCTATTCAACGACCGAGATTACGGGTACCAAGGACGTCGCAATCAGTCCACATGTTGGGCCAACCACGAGTGGTGGCACCGTCATCTCGTGGGAAATATCACCTGATCCTGGCTCTGCGTTCCACTTCAACACAGGCAACGGCTACATCAGCGGAACACCGAGCATCCTCCTGTCTCGAACCCAATACACGATTTGGGCCAACAACTCGGGCGGCTCCTCCGTCGCCTACGTCAACGTGACCATCAACGATCAATTGCCGACGCTTTCGTACTCGCCTGAGAATCTGACGCTGACCAAGGGTCAGGCGAGCAGTGACTTACCACTGAATGCGACCTTGACCGGTTCGGGTACGATTACCTCGTGGGCGATCAATGCGATCCTGCCGGCAGGCCTCAACTTCGGAACGACCAACGGAACGATTTGGGGTATTCCAACGGTCTTGCAAACAACGGCTGTTACCTACACGATTTGGGCCAACAACACCGGTGGCTCCACCTCGGCCACCATCAACATCACCATCAACGATGTAGCTCCAGGTCCTTTCGAATACATCCCCGAAAACAACACCTGGACGAACAACTCCGAAGTCCACCTCGCGCCTCTCTTCATCAACCAGACCGCAGGCAACAATTCGTTCTGGAAGATCGAAACTGGACAGGCAGCAGGGACGCACTTCGAATACGTGGTTGGCGATGTCATTTATTTCGACACAGCAGTGTCCGGGAGCAACAATGAATTGCATGCATACAACACGACGAACGGCACTTCATGGCTCGTTGCAGACATCGATGTCGGTAGCTCCGGAAGCAATCCAGGCTACTATATGTCTCCCATCTTGGTTGGGGAGGTGCTCTACTTCTCGGCGAACGATGGCGTTGATGGACATGAATTGTGGGGCTTCAACACCTCCAACGGCTCGGTATGGCAGGTCGCCGACATTTTCAGTGGCGTGTCAGGCAGCAACCCTGGATTTTACCTCGAACTTCTCGTTGGCGATATCCTGTATTTCTCGGCGAACGATGGAAGCACAGGAATCGAATTGTGGGCACACAACACCTCCAATCATTCCACATGGCAGGCGGCTGATATTCACAGCACCGGTTCCAGTACGCCAGGATTGCACATGTACATCCTCGTTGGTGATACGATGTATTTCTCTGCAACGGACGGAAGCACGGGAAGTGAATTGTGGGCTCACGACACATCCAACCATTCCACATGGCAAGTTGCAGACATCTCCAGTGGTTCGCCAGATGGTTCACCGGGGCAACACATGAACCCCATCTTGATCGATGACACCCTCTTCTTCGATGCCGATGATGGAAGCACAGGGATTGAATTGTGGGCCCATGACATCACCAATCATTCGACATGGCAGGTCGCTGATATCCGCAGCGGCGGCCTCAGCAGTTCTCCAGGACTTTACATGGCTGTTTCTGTTGGCGATACCGTCTATTTCTCAGCCAATGATGGAAGCGTTGGGCATGAGTTGTGGGCTCATGACACGTCCAATTCTTCCACATGGCGAGTGGCTGATATCAACAGCGGGGGAGGCCACAGTTCTCCAGGAGAATACATGGAACTCCTCGTTGGCGATACCATCTATTTCTCTGCCTACGAGGGAACCCTGACTCAAAGGTTGTGGGCTCACGACACCTCCAACCACACGACATGGAAAGTCGATGATGCCGGACAAAATCCAAGCTATCCCGTTTCTGTTGGCGATACAATCTACTATTCAGCCCAAACTGATATTGAAGGAAGGGAGTTGTGGGCATACAATCTGTACAACGGTTCTGCGTGGATGGTTGCTGACCTGAGTGGCTCAGCAAGTTCCAATCCGCTCCAATACCTGGGGCTCGCTTTGGATTCGACGCTCTACTTCAGCGGGTCGGATGTCCTCACCTACGGCGCGGGCATGTTTGCATACAGTCCTGGAATCGTGGATTATCGCACCAACACAGGCGGGGCCGTGACCACGTGGACGATGAACGCCAGCCTGCCGAGCGGCGTTTTCATCGGTACGACCAACGGAACGATTTACGGTACACCGACCGAATTGTGGAACCAAACCAGCTACATGGTTTGGGCGAACAACAGCGGTGGTTCGAGCGTTGCCTACCTCAACATCACCGTTGTGGACGAAGTCCCCGTCCTCTCTTATTCCCCCAACAACCTGGTGCTCACAAAGGGCAACCAAAGCAGCGACTTGCCGCTGAATGCGACACTGACGGGGCCAGGCGAAATCGTTACTTGGACCATCGTACCGAGCCTGCCATCAGGTCTCAACTTCGGTTCAAACAACGGAACGATATGGGGTATCCCAACGGTGTTGCAGCTCAGCTCCGTGACCTACACCGTCTGGGGCAACAACACGGGGGGCTCGACTTCTGCAACGGTCACCATCACCATCATCGACCAAGTTCCGGATATTTCCTATTCACCAAACGAACTGAACCTGACGGTCAACACCACCAGTTCCAACCTGCCCTTGTTCCCGTCCAACACGGGTGGAGCTGTCACGACGTGGGCCATCAATGCCAGCCTGCCAAGCGGCCTCACCTTCGGTAGCTCCAACGGAACGATTTACGGGACCTCAACGGAATTGTGGAACCGAACCAGCTACATGGTTTGGGCCAACAACAGCGGCGGCTCAACCATTGCTTACCTCAACATCACCGTGGTGGACGAGGTCCCAGACCTCTCCTATTCACCCGAGAACCTCACCCTCACCATGGGTCTTCAACACACGGATTTGCCATTGAATGCGACCTTGACGGGTTCGGGAACGATCGTGTCTTGGGAAATCGAACCGAGCCTGCCAGCAGGTCTCAATTTCGGTTCAAACAACGGAACGATATGGGGTATCCCAACGGTGTTGCAGCTCAGTCCAGTGACTTACACCGTTTGGGGGAACAATTCGGGTGGCTCGCTCAATGTAACCATCAACATCACCGTCATCGACACCGTCCCAGACATTGCTTATTCACCGAATGAACTGGAGCTCATGCTCTATACTTCCAGTAACGACCTGCCTCTTTCCCCAACCAATTCGGGTGGGAACATCACCTCTTGGGCGATCAATGCCAGCCTGCCAAGCGGCGTGTTCTTCGGCACGACCAACGGAACGATTTACGGCACGCCGACTGAATTGTGGAACCGAACCACCTACATGGTTTGGGCCAACAACAGCGGTGGCTCCAGCGTGGCTTACCTCAACATCACGGTCGACCCTCGGCCTCCAATGTTCTCGTATTCGCCAGAGAACCTCACGCTCTACAAGAACACGAGCAGTACGGATTTGCCACTCTCGCCAACGATTTCGTTGACTGGTCATGATGCACCAACCGACTGGACATTGGTTGGAACATTGCCCTCTGGCCTCAACTTTGGGACCACGAATGGAACCTTCTGGGGAACGCCGACACAGCGCATGGCGACGACCAACTACATCGTGTATGGAAACAACTCGGGTGGTTCGTTCTCCTGGAGCATCAACATCACGGTGCTTCATCAAGCGCCGATGTTTACCTATTCGTCTTACAATTTGACGTTGGTCAACAACACGGCAATGACCGCCCTTGAAGCCACCAGCACGGGCGGTGACATCACGTCATGGCGGGCTGATCCGAACATGCCTGCGGGTTTGACCTTGCATTCCGTAAACGGCACCATCTTTGGTATTCCAACCGCTGTTCAAAGCATGACCATGTACACGATTTGGGGCAACAATTCAGGCGGTTCACACGCCGTGTACGTCAACATCACCATTTACGACCCGGCGATCACGCTGGATTACAACCCAGAGAACTTGACGCTGACCCGTGGTGTAGCCATGAACGGACTTTCTCCAAGTTATTCGGGCATCGTGGACGACTGGACGATCGTACCTTCACTTCCTGCCGGCCTCAATTTCAACCACGGTGTCGTTTCAGGAACACCAAACGTCAACATGACAACCACGATGTTCACCGTGTGGGCCAACAACACCGGCGGTTCCTCTAACCACACCATCAACATCACCATCCTTGAACCAATCGTCGTTCTCGATTACAATCCCGAGAATTTGACCTTGATTCGTGGCGTGCAAATGACGACCCTCTCTCCGATTGTCTCTGGGGGCAACGTGAGCAACTGGTCCATCACACCAGCCCTTCCAAACGGTCTCAACTTTGGCGACGGTGTCATCAGCGGTGCATCAACCGTCAACATGACGCTCACCATGTACACCGTGTGGGCCACGACCAGCGGAGGAACCACGTCGCACACCGTCAACATCACCGTTGTGGAGCCCTCGGGTAACCTCTCTTACATCCCCGAAAACATCACCCTGACCCGCGGTCTTGCCATGCCGACACTCCATCCGACCTACAGCGGTGGAAACATCGAGAACTGGTCCATCCACCCGGTGCTGCCAGCAGGTTTGAACTTCAGCAACGGTGTCATCAGTGGAACACCAACCGTCAACATGACGCTTACCATGTACACGGTGTATGCCAACAACTCGGGTGGTTCAGCGGCGGCGACCATCAACATCACCATCCTCGAACCGGTGGTCGACCTGCTCTACAACCCGAACAACTTGACATTGGTTCGAGGAACGACGATGTCGCCGCTTCTCCCGACCGTCTCTGGTGGTAACGTCAGCGAGTGGTCAGTCGTGGGCGTCTTGCCCGAAGGGCTGAACTTCTCCAACGGTGTGTTCAGCGGTACGCCGCTTGTGAACATGACCCAAACGCAATACCTCATCTACGCCAACACCACCGGTGGCAGTGCGACGGCGTGGGTCAACATCACGGTGCTCGAGCCAGCGGTGAACTTGTCCTACAACCCGTACAACATCACGTTGATTCGCAACGAGACGATGAGTCCGCTTTCGCCAACCGTCACCGGCGGCAACGCCAGCGGTTGGGCCATCGCGCCTGAGTTGCCGGCCGGCCTGATTTTCTCCGACGGTGTCATCTCCGGCACGCCCGAGGTCAACATGACGACCACGATGTTCACCATTTGGGCCAACACCTCGGGCGGTGCATCTTC
>PBUZ01000113.1 GCA_002728035.1 Methanobacteriota archaeon | reverse complement strand
TATGGGTGCGTCCACGCCGTGAAGGCGATTCGTGAAGCGGGCAAGGATGCCATTCTCATCAACAACAACCCAGAGACCGTCTCAACCGACTTTGACACCTCGGACCGTCTGTATTTCGACCCACTGACCTTGGAGTATGTGAGTGAAATCTTACTCAGGGAACAAGCCCACGGAATTCTGCTCCAGTTCGGAGGTCAAACCGCCATTAATCTCGCTTTACCTTTGGAAAAGCGCTTGCCGGATTTGAAGCTCAAAGGTTTGGATTTGAGCATCATGGGCACTTCTTGCGATGCTATTGATGAAGCGAGTGACCGAGAGCGCTTCGAGGCCTTTGCCAAGCGTAACGGCTTGCGCATGCCCCGAGGTGCAACGGGGACCACCGCTGACGACCTGCGTGGAGCCGTGGAGAAGATCGGCTTCCCCGTTTTGGTACGCCCCTCCTACGTGCTGGGAGGTCGTGGTATGGAGATCCTTTCGAATCAACAACAACTCGATGGCTACCTGCGTGAAGCCTACCTTGCCCCTGACAAGCCATTGCTGGTGGACGAATACCTTGGTCACGCCACCGAACTTGATGTTGATGCAGCTTGTGACGGCGAGGAGGTCTTGGTCGGGGCTATCATGGAACATCTCGAAGAAGCAGGGATCCATTCCGGCGATTCAACCTGCTTCATTCCGGCTCAAAACATCGATGAAGACATGCTGGAACGGGTCGCTGAACAAACGAGGATCATCGGTTTGGGATTGAACATCGTCGGGTGCTTTAACATCCAATTTGCGATACAGGGAGACGATTTGTATGTCCTTGAAGTCAACCCTCGTTCATCGAGGACGGTGCCGTTTGTCGCCAAATCTTCTGGGCTTCCCCTCGCTCGAATTGCTGCTCGAATCACCATCGGTCAACCCTTGAAGGAGCAACAGATTCCGAAGCGGACAACGGGTCAAGTCTGTGTGAAAGCCCCCGTCTTCCCGTTCATCAAACTGCGAGGTCTCGACCCTGCACCTGGGCCGGAGATGAAATCGACCGGTGAGGTCTACGGTTCCGATGAGCGTGCGGATTTGGCCTACCTCAAGGCTCGTCTAGCGACAGAAGTACCTGTGGCCACCGAAGGTGGAGCCTACCTCACCGTGCGCGACGATGACAAAGAAAACCTCGTACCCGTCGCTCAACAACTCGTGGACCTGGGCTTCACCCTGTACGCAACCGGAGGTACATCGGACACCCTGCGACGGCACGGTGTGCCCGTCATGACCGTTTATCGCATCGCAGAAGGACAGCATCCAGACGCCTTGGATTTGATGCGCCAAGGAAAGGTGTCCTTCATCGTGAACGTGCCGACTGTTTCCGGTGGTGCCGTTCGTGACGGGAACATGATGCGTCGGCTTGCGGTGGAACTCAACATTCCGTTTGTCACCACGATGCGAGGTGCTGTGATGGAAGCCGCCGCCATGAAGGCTCGAATTGAGGAACGCTTGGAACCGCGTAAACTCACCGTCCATTATTGAGCAGAAAAGCATCCCTTTATCTGTCCCAGAACAATCATGCCAACGTGGGCGATATTTCAGAGAGTCTGCCAGCAAGAACCGTTCTTGCATCAAAGCGTGATGGCGCATTCGGTTCCCTTCTTTCATCGTGCAAACCAGGGGACGCCGAGCGATGGGTTTGGTTGGCCTATGACCAATTGCACCTTGATTTCCTTCATGAATTGAGTGAACAGACCTCGCTCGGGGTGGTGCTGATCGAATCACGCGAAAAGGCGGCAAGGCGCCCGTACCATCAGCAGAAGTTGGGCGTGGTTCTCTCAAATCAACGGCATTTTGCGTTGGAACTCCAAGAAGCAGGCATTCCCGTTCTTTACCTCATGTCGGCCTTCTCAACGGCTGAGGTGCTCGCCGCTCTGCATCCGCTTCTCGGTTGCCTCGAGGCCTTTGAGCACGCTGAACATGCGTTGAGAAAGGAAACAGAACCGCTCGTCAAAGCTGGCTTGCTAAACCTCCACCCCCATCCAGGTTGGTTGACTTCGCGTGACTGCTTTGTCGAGAGCGTTGGTACAGAGCCTCCGTTTCGAATGGATAAATTCTATAGAAAAGTCCGTCAATCAACAACATGGCTGATGGAAGACGGAAAACCGCTCGGCGGAAAATACAGTTTTGATGCCGAAAATCGGTTTCCTTGGAAGGGCGAACCTGCTGCACCGGTTGCACCCTTGTTCCCTCGAGACGCCATCGACGAAGAAGTTGAAGAGTTGGTCCAAACCACGTTTGGCGACCATCCAGGTGTTGTAGATCTCTCCAAACAAGCGACCAGCGGGGATGATGTCGAAATGGCTCTGCGGCATGCGCTTGAATGCCTACCAAACTTCGGAACCTACGAGGACGCCATGAGTGAACAGAGTCGCGGGTTGTTCCACTCCCGGTTGGCCACGCTCGTGAACTTGCATCGTTTGATGCCAAGGCGTCTTATGAATGCCGTTCTCGAAAGCAACGCTCCACTCAACAGCATCGAGGGATTCGTACGTCAAATGATTTGGCGGGAATATGTACGGCATATCCATGAGGTCACGGATGGTTTTCGCACACTTGACCTCCATCGAACACCGTCCAAAAGGGGTGCAAGATGGGCAGGGCATGAAGCGGAGGATGTGGAGGCACACGCCAACCATCTCTCGCAAACAAACCCCTTGCCCCAAGCCTATTGGGGTGTTAAAAGTGGCCTGCGTTGCCTCGACGCGTCCGTTGAATCGGTGATGGTGGAGGGATGGACGCATCATATTCCCCGCCTTATGGTGTTGAGCAACGTGGCGAACTTGATCGATGTCAACCCCAGAGAACTCACGGATTGGTTTCACGCTGCGTTTGTTGATGCCTATGATTGGGTCGTCGAGCCCAACGTGTTGGGCATGGGAACCTTTGCCTTGGGCACCACCATGATGACCAAACCTTACGTGGCTGGTTCCGCATACATCAATCGGATGAGCGACCATTGTGGGTCTTGTCAGTTTCATCACAAGAAAACATGCCCGATGACCCGACTTTACTGGGCTTTTTTGAACCGACACAAAGCTTCGTTTGTAGGGAATCATCGCATGGCCATTGCAATGAAAAACGTCGAGCGAAGAGCGGTTGAAGAGAAAAAACTCGATGAAGCAACCTTTGAACATGTTCGCGACCAACTTCTCTCTGGACGAGAGCTTCGACCTCCGCAGCAAGGCGATCTCAGGTTGTGGTCATGAACGATCTCGACGTGCAGGTTGACACGAGGGACAATAGTCCAAACGACGACCTGCGTATCGTTTTCTCAAGACCAAGTCTCCACAGGTCAGACAGGGACGGTCGTTGCGACAAAACACGGCATGGCGCCACATGCGACGTGGCTCGCCTCTTGCTTTGCTTGACAGCGCAACCTCCTTTGGTACGGTCACGCCCTTTTCGAGGTAGGCACGTTGCGTGATTTCCTTGATCGCCGTTGCCCACCGGTCGAGGCTTTCATCATCGAGGTCGCATGGGCGGTCATCGGGGTGAATGCCTGCGGCATGCAGGATTTCGGAGCGGAGGTAGTTGCCCAGTCCAGCAAAGCATCGCTGGTCAAGCATGAGCGTGGCACCTTTTTTTCTATAGATTTTCTTTTCGCGCAGGTGTGCTTGTAGTTTGGTGGAGGTTATCGCAGGGTCCAACACGTCCGGACCCAATCGTTGCAAAAATGGAATGCCGTTTTCTTCAGCAGTCGGCACGAGTTGGATGTCGGTGGCCGACCAGAGGCGAACTGCGTGTTTATCGGTCATGAATTCCGCACGTAAACTGCGGCGGGAATTGTGGTCGGTGGTCTTGAGATGAACCGTCCAACGCCCGTACAATTGGTTGTGGCTGTACATCGTCCATCCACTGCTGAATCGAATGAGCATGGCTTTCGCTCGGCTCGTGACGCTCAGCACTTCATGACCCAAGATCAGTTCATCAGCCTGATTCAAAGAAGGAAATGGCCAGTGGCCGTCCAAAACCACCTTGCCCACCAAGGCTTTGCCGATGCGGTCGGCTGCCCGTCGTATTTCAGGCCCTTCTGGCACGCTTAGACATCGATGCACTCTCTTTGAAGGCGTGTTTGCAGCCGTTTCTCGTTGAGGATGATTACTAATAGTGATGAAATCAAAGCGAGTGCATGCGGAACCGTGTCGTGTTGCTTTCAATTTTGGTCACATGCCTCCTCCTTCCAACCACATTTTCCTTCCCAACCGGTATGGACGCCAGTGCTGTGAACGATGGTTGCGGCTGTCATGGAGAAGCGAATTCGTCCGTTGGGATTTCAACAGAGGACAGTGAATTGGTGGACGAGTGGATACCTGGAACGACCTATGCGATGAAGTTTCTAGCAACCGAAGCAGCAGGACCTCCGGATGAACCTTCCGCCATGATTCATGTGATGGTTGATGTGGGTGAGCTTGACGATCATGGTCATGCAGAGGATGTTGTCATCGAATCCCCTCAACACATTCGGTTGGATGCGAATGGAGGCACACACATCATCAGTTTCGTTTGGATTGCCCCCGATTCCACAACCGTCGAGGAACTTGACATCACCAACGTTACGTTCACCATGATGACGATGTTGACCAACGATGACGGTTCTCCCAGCGATGACCCTTGGCTTCCCGTGGACCTCACCTACAATAAAACTCAAGACAACACCGGTGACGGGAGCAACGAGCAAACCGATACCACCCAAGGAAACGACGGTGATTCGGATGGGGTTGGACAAGACCAAGATTTCGTGAAGTTGATGGAAGAGGCAGAAGATGAGTTTGGCGTACCTTCGGATTGTTACTCCTGGGCGTATTGGAACACGCATTCCGTCGACAAATCCCTTCCCGGCTGGGGTTGCCCAATGTACGAAGGTGCTGCCTCTACTGACGAGGGACCTTCCTTCTTGAGCACGTTCATCGAAGCGATGTTTGACGGTGGTTTGGGAGGTGTCTTGGTCGTCGGCCTTGGTGGTTTGTTCTTGGTTCCCTTCTCAAGAGATTGGTTGAAAAAATATACCGAAACAGATGAAACGATACTTGCAGCGAGAAATTCCTTCCCCCACATGCTGTATGGTGTGTCCTTCGCAGCTGGTGCTCTGTATACCTTGTTCCTTGTGCTTTTCTTGGCCATTTTTTCGTTTAGTGGCGAGGCTTGGGACGATAATCGAATTTTGTTCTACTTTTTCGAGGTGCGCATTGACTCCTTTTTCGGCTGGCTTTCCGTCATTATCGCATCATTGAGTACGTTATACGGCTTGGTTATTGGGGCGCTCACGCAGCGAGAAATCACCCGGCTCCACTTTGAAGCACGTCTGGCCTTGCTTGGTCAATCGCCGCAACAGACCATCGTGATTGAGGCGGCGGAAGATGAATCGGTCGAAGATATCGAACATGAGGAAGAAGAACTCGGTGACGAGCCAACAACGTTTGAGGAAATCCTTGCCGCCATGGATGCGGAACTGAAAGAGGCCATCGAGGAATCCTATCGCTTGCGCACGGAATTGGAGGACACGAAATCAAAGGTCGTGACCCTTGAGAAAGAGGTCGAGGAAAAGGACATGTTCATCGAGCAGATCAAGGAGAGCAAAGACGAGCTTTCCCAATCCCTTGAACGTCGAGAAAACAAGCAGGACGGGAAGAAGTTGTCACTTACCGATTCCGTACTCGTCGGCGATTCAATCATGGGTGGGATGAAAATTAACAAGCAGATCAACAATGACCCTCAGGCCATTGCCAAGGCTGTCATCGAGGCCTACCGGGAAGGACGAAAAGATCACGAATGAGTGCCTTGAATGATTTTCTGAATTGAAAACGACTTCCCTTCGTGCCCCCATGTGACGGTGCCAGGGGTGTTGATCCTGAAGTATTTCGTGACGAAGTAAGTTCCTAAATCGGGGTGCTCTTCATCCAATTCAATGCAAATCCTTGTGCTATAGCCACCGAGGCTCCCGACCGATGCACGCCCAAGCATGCCATCGACCAGCACCGGATGGGGTGGTGAGCATTCCGTTTGCGTTTGGTCAAAAGGATGCATGTCCTGCTCAAGGGAGAGGTTTTGTTCGGTTCCGGGGACGGTCTTGTAGTGTGTTGACATGCTGTTCAACAGCGTTGACACTGTATAAAGAATCAAACATCATCCATTGAAAATCGGTCATCTGTGGCCGAAAGACCGGCGGCTTCCGCACGGGCGGCAATGCGTCGCAAGGCGCGCATGGCATCGTCAATGGTCTCGACCTGTTCAGCGAATTGCGTGGGTGGCCAACCGCAGTCGATCACATCGGCTTCGACCGCACTTTCTTCGATCCATGCGCCACAGGCTGAACCGTAGCACATGGCTTTAAACCGTTCAATATCGATCCAAAACGTCGTGCGATGGCATACGGGGCACACCCTGCATTCGTATTCCGAGAGAACGGTGACGGCATCGTCGCCCACCACGTCGATGTCCCACGAGGCGATGCTGGCCCGCTCCAGCGGGACTTGATGCGATTTCTTGAGGAAGGAACGCAGCACGTTCAGGGCCGTTTCTTGGGTGCTGAAGCAACCCATGCCGACCACAGCGCCCCCTTCTTCAACAGCGCTGGGCACATAGATGCGCCCGGTCATGACCATGGTGGACGGTGATTGAACGGGCGTTTAAGTCTCGCTCATCCACGGTGCCATTCAGCCTCAATTGCAGGCAGTCCGCCCGGGTGCGGGAGTGGGGCGTTGGGTTTCTCGATTCGTATGGAGATGGACGCAACGGATTGGTGGTTTGACAATCGGCCGATGACCTGTTGCGCCATCTCTTCCATCAAGCGAATCGGTTCTGGTGCTTTGAGCATCACTTCATCGATGGCGATTTGGATATCGGCATAATTCAACGTCTCTTCGAGCGTTTCGATTCGTTGTTCTCCTGCCAGAGTAGCCCAAACGGTGAACACAAAGGGTTGGGGTGCAACATGTTCTTCGTCGTAAAAACCGTGGACGGCCATCACTTCGTAGCCTTGGAGACCCACACGCCACTGCACCGTTTCACCTCAGGCGTCTTCGTCTCGCTCATGGACCCAAATGAGGTGGTAGCCAAATTGGGTCTTGACGGGGGCAGAGACGGTGTTGACCGGAACGGACCAAACGGTGTCTTCGAACTCTTTGACCATGCGCCCTTTGCGGAACCATCCGAGGTCGCCCCCTTTTTGGCTGGAGGGACAGGTGCTCTTCTTTCGCGCCAATTTTTGGAAATCTTTGAGTTTGCCAACTTTGTCTTTGATTTGAATGGCTTCGCTTTTGGATGGAACCAGAATGTGCGATGCCCATGCGCTCGGTGCGACCATGCTCAATCCACTCCGTGCCGTGTTTTGAATCCCACGCTCAGTAGTCCGAATAGGCGAGGAAACGCATGTAGGTGCCGTAGATGGTGACCGAGACACCGAGCGATTCTTCGTTGAAGCGATCCATCGTATCGAGGTAGGTGTGGTATTCCCAACTCCCGCTGCCATAACACACGACGGCGCGTCCTCGCTCGCCTTCGCCCAAGTCGTAGACGAAGGGGCCGTGGTCGGAGTTGTACGGCATACCGTCCGATTCACCTTTCTCTCCCGTCAACAACATCACCTGGATGTCATAGCGGTCGGCTACATCGTCCCGTTCATCCTTGTAGAGTTCGGTGATTCGGGCGATGTGTTCCATGTCTTCTTCGTGGTTGCCAAAGAGCCGAATGCTGTTCCCTCGTTCGGAAAAATCACTGTCCACGTGGTTCATGTCGAGGTTCATGTACACGCGAAGGTTGTCCCTCAAACTGTTTTGGAAGGCCTGAACGTAGGCCCTGCTTCCGTAGAGCCCCTCCTCTTCTCCCCCCCATGTGCAAAACCGAAGGGTTCGCTCAGGTTGGCCAGTTTCGTTGACGATTTCGCTCATTTGCCGGGCAATTTCAAGCACGCTCGCCGTACCTGAGGTATCGTCCACGGCGCCTTGGGCGTGATAGACGGTGTCGTGATGCCCGCCCACGATGACCACTTCGCTGCTCTTTCCACGTATTTCTCCGCAGGGGACGTAGATGGTGCGCTCTTCATCGTTGGTGACGTCGATGATCATCTCTAGCACGCCGGTAGGGCCGGTTGCGTTGAAGATGAGGCTCTCCAGAAGTTCGCCTGCGTCTTTCGACATGGCGATGAACGGCAGATCGGTCGGGATGCTTCCGCCGTTGGCCACCGTGACATCATCGATGCCTGAGCCTTTGAAGATGGGAACGCAATCATTGCCTTCGATTTTGCCGCAGTTGTGGTGTTTGTTCACTCGAATGAGGCCAGCCAAGTTGTTTTCAGCGGCAAGAGAGAACATTTCGGTGTTGCTGTTCAATGTGCCTCCGCTGCGCACATAGCCAATGGTTCCGCTCGCGGTCTGCCAAAGGGCTTCGTCGCTGCCGTTGCCCAAATCCGTGACCTGCACGTCGTCGTTGAAGGTGTAGGCCGATTGACCAGAGAAGCCTTGGATCACGTAGTCGCTTCGGTGTTGGAACTGCGTGATTTGACTGCCAAAGTCGCCGACGCCTTCACAGACGCTCAATCCGTTCAAGCCAGGTACACAGATTCGCAAACTTGGCTCCGAGTTGACATGGTGCATCGGTACCTGGTAGGAATGCTGTGTGGTGGTGAGTCCCATCTCGGTGAACTTGGCATCGATGTAGGCCGAGGTGTTGGCTTCTTCGGTGGTGCCGCTCATACGGCCTTCCCAATCCCCGTGGCCAAGCGCGACGAGTTCTTGCGCAAAGGTGAGCGTTTGAGCAGCATCGTAGTTGATGAGTTCGTATTCATAATCGGGCTCAAAACCCAGCCATGTTGGTCGGAAGACAAACACGGCCGTGACCATCAAGACAACCACGCCAATGGCCATCAATGCCTGCGGAGTAAGTATGTCCGTACTTCTCCACCAGGGCAACTCTTGGACGAGGATCGCGTCTTCTTTTGGCTCTTCTTCGAGACTCAACAAGTTTCCATCCACGCTGTTGGCTTCCAAGCGCTCAATGAGTTGCGCTTTGGTACCGCTCACGGGCAGTTCCTGTTCTCGCAGTAAATCCTTGAGTTCAGCGACGGTCTTCCCCTCAAACTCCATGGGCTCACCCATGCGAGCCTCGTCTTTCATTGTTCAAGAAGTCGGCGGTTACGGGTCGTTTCAGATTTCGTCGCCCGTCCATCGTCGTCCGATGGTGTGTTCGTAGCCGAGTTGGTCTAGGATACGTGCGACGATGAAGTCCACGAGGTCGTCGATGCTCTTTGGATGGTTGTAGAATCCAGGTGAGGCGGGAATGATGATGGTGTCCCAATTCGACAGTTTGGCCATGTTTTCCAAGTGAACGGTGGCATACGGTGCTTCTCGCGGCACGATGATGAGTTTGCGGCGCTCCTTCATGGCGACGATGGCGGAGCGCGTGACGAGGTTATCGGAGATGCCAGCAGCGAGTTTTCCGATGGTGGTTCCCGAGCACGGACAGATGACCACGGCGTCGATCTTTGCCGAACCAGAGGCCGATTTTGCGCCGACATTTTCCGCATCTTCAAGCACGGCGTTGGTGGCTTTTGCCAGTTCTTCAGGCGTGGTGTCGCACTCGTGTTTGAGCGTGAGCCGACCTGAGTCGGTGACCACGAGGCGAACGGTCTTGCCCATGTCGGCGAGGACTTCGGTGAGTCGCTTGCCGTAGATGGCACCGGAGGCGCCTGAAATGCCCACGACGACCTCGCCCATGTATCAATTTCGGTGGCTCTCCCATTTAGCCTCTTGTTCGTTCTCAGTTTGGTTCGCTGGTGACTCTACATTACGCAGTGATGGTGTACGAGTGAAATTCTCGTGTAGAGGTCTCAAATAGCATAGAGTTTGTCTCTTGCCATGGCGGATGTGGGAGGAGGCGTCAAATACCCCGTTCACTTCTCAGAGAGAAAACATTTAGCAGAGTATTTTCCATTAGCTATTGGTTTCGTCATTCTTTCATATGTTTACCAGGAGACATTCTATGGTCGCTTAGCAGCTGTGGTTTTTTCCTGGTTTTTCCTAAGAATGAGTCTTGCTGAATTAAAGTACCAATGGGGATATGAAGATTGGAAACGACAGATCGGTGAAAAAATCACTTTGAATATTTTTTTGACTGTTTTTTGGGTTATTTTGGTCTTGTGTTTTGGATTTTTTCTTGTCGGAAATTCGGTAATGTTTTTCATTGATTACGAGATTGTACCTAGATGATTGCGCCCAATCGTTCTTTGACCGTGCAGACAAGGCGTACCTATGGAATCCCCTCGTGTATATTGGGGCCACAACTTAGCAAACAAACAACAACC
>PBUZ01000112.1 GCA_002728035.1 Methanobacteriota archaeon | reverse complement strand
AACGCTGCTCGTGAAGCATCAACGCATCGGTTGACATCATCGACGGTCGCACGAGGAACGGTCGCGATGACCTCCCCCGTGGCTGGGTTGAGAACATCGCTCGTTTCACCGTTGCTCGAAGCACACCAATCACCCGCAATCCACATCTCTTCATCGGCCATGTTCCGTCCAAGTACCGACGCTTCAAAGCAACATCGGTGGGAGTCTTCGGAGGATGAGATGCTGTGATTCTGGGAAAAAACAACAGAAGCCTCATGTGCTCTTCATCCATGGTTTCGTTCATGACCCGAAGGGTGAGCATGGCGCAAAGCACGGCGCAAGCCGTGTCCACTCGGCCACCTCGTCTGCTCATCATCGCAGGTGCAACCGGTGTCGGGAAATCCACCGCTGCTGTCGGCGTCGCTCAACGAGCGGGCTTCACGCGTGTGATGTCTACGGATGCCATACGCGAAATCATGCGAGCCATGGATGCTGACCGAGAAAACGCAGCCCTCCATCGCTCATCGTTCTCGAAGGGCGACAGTGGAGAGCCGGTGCTCGATTGGAGCGAGACATGTCTTGCCGTGGAACCGGGCATCATGGCCACGATTGAACGGGCTCGCCGAGAGGGTATTGACCTGTTGTTGGAGGGCGTCCACATCGTCCCCAGTGCACGTTTGCTTCGCTCTTGGCAAGACGCTGGTGGTGTGGCTTTGGGCGTGGTCATGACGGTGGATGAAGAGCGGGCGCATCAATCGATGCTGAAGTCTCGTGATGCCCATTCCTACCGAAGGTCAGACCGTTATTTGGCGAATTTTAAGCGCATTCGTGCCATTCAAGACGGGTTGATTGAACGTGCAAAGATTTCCGAATGGACGTTGGTGGACCCTACGCGTGTTGAAGACGATATTGAGCGAATCTTCACGCTGTTGAATTGGGCGATCAACGACCACAACGACCGGTCAAACGGTTAGGGAGAACGAAATGTCGTAAGCCAGCATGGCTTCTCCATCCGAAACGCCCAACTCAGCCGTGACGTGAACCGTGGTTGCATCGATTTCTTCAACCAACATATCGGTGAGTTTGATCTCAACCCCCCGAAGTTCACCGTGGTGAAGCAGATCGTCATGAACCGTTTGGAAGGCCAATTCAGCCGCTTCCAAACCATCCAAACCCCCATCGACCCAGAGCGTGGTTCGTGCTTGCGTGAGGGGTTGAATGGCATCAAGAACTTCTTCGGTGGTCACGATGACATCATCAGACGCAGCATCATGGGGCAGGGTCAACCCAGCGACTTTGACGCCAAAGATGGCCATGGAGAGCAACGACATCAGGAGAACAACCCCCGTAGCCAACAGCATCTGCCCGCCTTGGGAGCGTTGAAGCGCTGTGGTGTTCATCAAGCACCACCTCCGCGTGCCCATACATCGAGCGTGATGCTCCAAGCATAGGGTCCAACGGCGACAAGATGGTGCACAGCGACCGTGCCTCCAGACGGTGTGCCGACAGTGCCGTGTGGCGTAGCAACCGAACTGTCCTTGGCAAGCCAACAATTCGCTTCTTTCCCAGGAGCGATGGCAGACTGCAGCAGGGCACAAGCCGATTCACGGTCATCTTCCGCCAGGAGTTCGACAAGACGGTTTTCTCCTTCAATCTCTGCCTCAAGTCCCAACCCGTACCGAAGGGCGTCATCACCGGCCATTTCCAATGAAGAATCCAAAGCCACCGATGGTGAGTCAGGAACATGAACGCGAATCAAAAACGTCGCTGACATGAAGAACAGCCAAAAGAGTGTCAACATCTCCAAAATATGGATTTGCGCTTGCTCGTCCTGACGCAATCCATCACCCCCAATACAACGGTGAAGGAACAAACGTCCCTGACGATGGATTGAGGCCGGGGACCTCGGTGATACCGATCAGCGATGGTGTGAACGCGATGACGTTGAACACAACCAATGCGACGATGATCATCATGCCAGAGTGCTTGAATCCAGCCGAGAATCGACCGTTGGCCATCAGGCCCGCCATGGTCCCGTTACCCATGGCCTGCATGGTCACGCCGTAGTAGAAAATCGTCAGGAAAAACAGTGGGTCAATGTTTCGGATGGTCATGTTTCCAATGGTCTGACCTCCGCTATCTCCACCGTCTTCACCGCTCGAATTTGAACCGGCGATGGCGGGAATAAAGACACGGGCGAGAACCACAATCACGCCCAAGAAAACGAAGTATGAAGTCCAAATGACCGCAATGTACGAACCGATGGCTCGTCGCCGTTCGCCTTCCAAGAACTTCAATTCACGGGAGTCGTTGGCGGCCGTGACGAGAATATCCGAAATCTTTCCACCGGCACGGTCCGCTTCTGCGATCAAGGCGATGGCCCGTTGAACAAGCGGGGTACCAACACGTTCAGCGAACTGGCGGATGACATCACTGAACTTGATGCCCCAACTGAGTTGGTCGGACATTTTCTTGACTTCGTCATTTAACGCTCCGTATTCGGATGTCGCAAGCGTTTGAACCGCCACCGTCATCGACAATCCACCCTTCCAATACTCAGCAAGGTCACGCAGGAAATCAGGGAACTTTTCCTCAACCTCGTTCTTCTTGGCTTCGACCTTTTCCCAGTAGTAGGATGCGGGGAAGATCAGCAAGAAGAAGGTCAAACCAAAGAAATTGAGGAAAATCGTCGGGTGTACCTTGAGTGGCCCGATGTCGAGGGCAGGGCCAAGCCACAGAGATTTGTTGTTCATGTTGGTGGGAATCCCGTCGAAGTAATGCACCGTCATGTCAAAGGTGACCGTCTCCAAAAATTGACCTTCTTGAGCGGTGACGAAAATCAGTTCGTACCGTGTATCGGGAGGGATGGTGACCATTTCGAATCCACAATCGCCGTCGTTGGCCGTGGCGTTCTTGTATTCCAGGATATCACCAGCTGAACTGCGTACAGCAACCGTGTAATCGTACGAGCCCGATGCTTCCACGCTGCAGTTCAGCCAAAGGGGTTGGAGCAGGGTGGCCCCTCCTGTCGACGATTCAGGTACACCCGGGACGTCGAAATTTTTCCCACGTTTCGTGACCATGGTCCATTCCTCATCCTCCCATGTGATGCGGTCGGGTTCGTCTTGCAAAATGTTGCATGTTTGGTTGGCCGTATAAGTGGGTTGCTGGTTGGTTTGGAAGTATTCACCCGTCGGGTTTCCAAGCTCATCCTGTGCGGTTGCGCCGCAGTAGAGATTGGTGAACATCGGTTCGCCATTGGAGGTCGGAACAAAACCGGAGTTGGAAATCCAAAACAAGCCGCTAGCGAGGCCCATGGTGATGGAGAAGAACAAGATGATGTAGAGGCGCGTGAGCGTTGTGTCGTCCTTGGGTAGGTCAAGATTGACCACGATTTTCTCTTTCTTTCGCGCCATCTTTTCACCCCCTTCTACATTTCTTGCTCCTTGCTGCTGGTGTAAACAAGTACAGCGTAGGCGATGTGAATCATCGGAATGAAGCCCAGCACGATCCCGTAGAGCATGCCTTCGCTCATCTGTGCACCTGATCCGGATACCCAGAACATGATGACGAGCATGACGATCAAGAAGAGCGGCATAGCAACGGCGACCACAATGTAGGATTCTGCGAGCAGAGCGATGGACTCAAGGAACATTTGCAGCCGAGTTCGGTTCTCACGCATGTAGTGTTCGGCTCTGTTCAAGAAGTAGAGTTTCAACTGACCACCAGCTGTCAACGTACCGACCATTCCTTGGAAAAATTCGGTCAACCAAACGGATGCTGCACGGTCAACGCTGAGTTTCATCGCAGAAATCAGGTCGTAGCCCAGCAAAGTAATGTCGCGGTAGATCATGGCGGCATCGTCTGCAACATCGCCGTAGATGTCTTTGTTCATGGCCAGTGACCTGAAAATTTTCGCCGGAGTGGCGTTGGCTGCAGACATGGCTGCGGTGTAGGAAGCAGCGTAGGGGAGGTACTTCTCGATCATGTCTGCACGGCGAGTTGCCTCACGGGCGGCGCCGCCTTTGTTGTACTTGAACGCAGCATAGGGGACGATGAGACCTCCCAGAGCGACGATGATGACCTTGAGCGCCGCAGGGAACACCTGTAGGCGATAATCGGGGCACCCGTTACCGGGCAATGACGGGTCAACCAGCGTTGGATTCCAGTATTCCCACTCGAAGCAGGGGTTGATAGAGGATGCATCTTGGATGCTCTCGTAAAAGGCGATGATTCCGATATCCGGGATAAAGAAAATGGCAACAAAGGCCCACGACATCAGTGTAATGGCGATCGAGGTGATGATGACGGTGGCCAGGTAAACTTCGGGCATCATACCCATTGAACCTTTGACGAGGTTGGCGGAGAGTTCCTTATCGCCACGAGCACGCTTTTTGACGATGCCACCGAGCAGACGATTGCAAATTCGCTGCCATGCAGTCAAGTCCATGCTGTTCCCTCCCCGTCATCGCTGGTTTCACTTGAGGCCGTCAACACGTGCCAAGATCTCGTTCGGCCGGACGTAGTATTCGGTCACAATTTGTGAGACTTGGTCGGCTTTGCGAATGTCATTCAACACCATCCATTCCAAGATACGCTTGCGAGTGCGTAACTCACGACGCATTTCTTCCTGGCTGTAGTTGATCTTGACCATGATTTTCTCAAGAACATAGGACTTGCCGCTGAAGACGAAGTCGTCGTTGGTGACGTCCCAACGGAACACTTCGTTGGTGATGACCTCCATAGAGTTGGGGTCGATACCGACGATTTCCACGACTTGCTTTGTTCGTCGCACACGACGGCCGTTGATACGGGTCTGAATCTGAATCGAGCAGGCCTCGAGAGCGGGGAGCAAGACACGCGGGATGTCGATTGGCTTGTTTTCCAATCGGTGAACCAGTGAAGGCACGGAGTCTGCGTGAACCGTGGAATATGCACAGTGGCCCGTGGCCATCGCTTGGAACAACACATAGGCTTCTGCGCCACGAATTTCACCCACGATGATGTATTCTGGCCGTTCACGAAGGGCTGCCTTGAGCAATTCGAACTCACCGATAACACCCTCGTCGCTCTCACCACCGAAGCCCTGTCGAGTCAAACCTGGCACCCAGTTGGGTTGCGGGATGTTCACTTCACGGGTGGATTCGATGGAGACGATCTTCATTTGCCAGGGGATGAAAATGCACATGGCGTTGAGCGTGGTCGTTTTTCCAGACGCCGTACCGCCTACAAACAGCATAGGAACTTCGTTCTGGAACGCAATCCAAAGATAAGCCACCATCAACGACGACATGGTTCTGAACGCCACGATATCAGCAGGTGAAAACGGGTCGTCCTTGAATCGGCGAATACAGAAAGCCGAACCGCGGGTGGAAATCTCATGACCCAGTTTCATGACGATACGAGAACCGTCCATGAGCGTTGCATCGAGCAGCGGGTCAGCGACCGAAATGTGCTTTCCACAGCGCTGAGCGAGCTTGATGACATAGGATTCCAATTCCTCATCGGTCTCCCAAACGCAGGTTGTCTCCACCGATTCGAATTTGCGATGATAAGCAAAGATGGGGACGTTGGTTCCGTCAAGAGAAATATCTTCCACGTTGACGTCGTTCATCAGCACGTCCATCTTGCCGTAACCGATGAGGTCGCGACGAAGATAATAGAAAATCTTGGATTTGGATTTCTTGTTGATCTTCATGCTGTACGCCTTGATGACCTTGTCCATAGCAGTGCGAACATAGGCATCTGGATTGGAATCAATCTCCTCGATGTTGGCCGTCAGTGAACGAATGAAGATGTCCATGATCTCGTCTCGTTGCTCTTGTTCCTTTTTCGTCAACGGTGGCTCAATGATTTGGTAAATGATGTTCAATGTCGTCTTGTCGCGAACGATTCGAGCAAAGGCGTGAGGGGGCATCACCGGATATTTGTCAAGCTCATCATATTGGGCACGTTGCTTGGCTCGTTTTCGTCCACCGCCACCGCCTCTTTTTCTTGCCATGGTCACCAACACCGCCGAATGCATTCCGCTACAACATCTCCCCGACTATAACACTTGGGTGAAGAACGCCATCCAAACGGCTTACTGTGCCGAATTGAAGGGTGTGCGAAGTCTGTTCATTTTCAGGACGATATCCGCTCCAACCAACGGGTGCATTCAGCCTGAAATTGAGCCAAATCTTCGTCGTTGGTGATGGTGTCATCAGCCTCGTTCATCAGAACCTCAAGCCCCCAGCCTCGTTCACGCTCATTGCGTGCTTGAAACGCCGCTCGGTCGCCGTCTTCAGAACGGCCTCGCCGTTGAATTCTTTCAAACCGCAACTCCTCATCGGTATCGATGGCAACGGTTCGATAATCCTCGCCCCAACGACCGGAGAACACATCGTCTTCGGCAGTGCCTCGCAGCCCCTCAATGAGCACCAATGCGTGGCTCTCAAGCAACTCGTCCACACGGTCGCACAGTCGGACCGCCAGAACTTCCTCGCCAAATTCTGCACGTAAAGCCGCAGCCACTTGACCAAAGACATGCGGAGCCTCCTCTAAACCACGACGAGCGACTTCAGCGCGAATCATATCGCCCATCGATACGATGGGGACGCCCGCAGCATCGAGGATGGCAGCAAACTCCCCTTTTCCTGACCCGGGCATGCCGCAAACCGCCACAACACGAGCCATGCGTTGCGTCCCGTGGAGACCGCTCAAGAACCTACCCCTTGAAATCAGGATTGGAGTCAGTTTGAGAAGACGGCTCGCCCCCACCGACGGTCCATCAATTTCCAGAGAACCGCGGAGGCAAAAATGAGGCCGATAGAAATCGCGATCATACCGAAGTACCCTTGTTGAACCATGCTCTCATCGTACATTTGTGCCGTGGCAGCCAAGCCGTCCTGACTGGCACGCTCCCACCAATTTCCGTACAAACCAACGTCGCCTTGGGTGAAGGAAAGAAGGAACAAGCCAAGGAGGGGAAGAACCGTGCCGATCCAAAACCAGACCATGATGGAAGCGTCAAAGATGGCTTTGTTGGGCCGCAAACCCATCAGGAAGGCTGTGAGTGCAACGATGTAGATGGAATTCGCAAACATCACGATGATGCTCGTTGGTAACGAGGCCCATTCGTCCAATCGCCATGCCATCAGCACGATGAAGATGAGGGAAATCCACGATGTTGCAAGGAAGTAAACCACCACCTTGGCGCGAATCAAATCCGGTACATCCATCGGCAAACCGTTCATGAATTCCGGCGAATCCAGAATGGTCAGCCAAGAATAGAAGTTGAAACCAAAGAAGCCCAAAAACGGAGCATAGGAAAGCAAATTGATGGGGATTGGCGCTTCTGCAAAATCCACCAGCCACGCCATACCGAGCAACACCAACAGCGGAATGGCGTAGGATACGGTCATCTTCTTGATGGCCCCGGAACGGAACAGGTCAACAAATTCCTTGGCCACGATCAAGCGAATGTGCCCGCGCCCGAGAAACCCAAGGCGATTGTACATCGGTTCAAGCAAATCACCGCGCTCCACCACGCTGACATCAAAGTCGTCCAGGATGAGCAGCGAAGCCACCAAACCAAGACCGATGGACAGACCCAAGCCAAGCAAGATGGCGAGGCCGCTTTGGCTGGCTTGTGCGGCCAATCCCCACAACAAGAGGTCCACGGGTAGGAGTCCAATGCCCACGGAAACGCCAAGAGCGACCACCAACAACGGCCCAATCACGGTGTAAGGTCGACCTCTCAGCCACAACGAGGAGGCGAGGAACGACAGCGCCAAGCCCTGGCCGAGGGTGGTTGCCATCGCCAGCCAGGTCCAAGGCAACGAACTCCAAAGCAACGGCGTGCGAATGCCCGCCACGCCATCCAGAAGAATACCAAGGGCCATGCCAGCGATGATCGGCGTTAAGATGAGCAGGACGTAGAAGAGCAAGTCCTTGACAAAATACACGAAATGTGCCATTGAATTGGGAAGCGGTTGGAGGGCCGGTGCTGCAAGCAGGTAGTTCTTGGTCCCCGTTCGGCGAATGATGGCATCACGCCCGATGAAAGCAAAGGTCCCCATGCCCAATGAGAACATGAACATGGGAAGGTGAAGGCCAAAGCGGAGTTCCTGCCAAGTGAAGGTCTTGGCGTCGATGTCCGATGTCTGCGCCGTTGAGTCTCCGACCAGAAACTGCAACCCAATGGTCGAGATGGCCGTCACGAGCGTCAGCAAGAGCGGAAAGAGCACCATCTGTCGCTTCTTGGCAAACTCCACGCTCTTGCGTGCTTCTTCAAGAAACATCACACGGAACGTGGCCGAAAACGCCGGCCACCCTCGAAGCGGTTCGTTGAGGCTCACGCCGTGAGCGGAAGTTCCGAGCGATGTCTGTTCGTCGAGAACCTCCTCGCTCCAAGGTCGAGATTCGATGAAGGTCTGACCCAAGGTCATTCCTCCGAATCGTCCGTGACGCCCTCTTCACTGAGCCGTTCTACATCTTCGATGGAACGACCAACAAGGCGGATAAAGACATCTTCAAGCGTTTCATCCTGCGATTGCTTGAGGCCTTTCACCGTCCCTGCCGCCAACACGCGCCCGTCGTTGATGATGGCCATGCGATTGCACATCCGTTCTGCCATTTCAAGCACGTGTGAGCAGAGAAAAATCGTTCCACCCTCCGCCACATGTTCCAACAACCATTCACGGCATTTTCGCTGATAAATGGGGTCAAGGTTGGCAAAGGGTTCGTCCAAAAAGAGAAGTTTTGGTTTGTGAATAAAGGCGCTGGCGAGCATCACTTTTTGCCGTTGGCCCTTGGAGAGGTCCTTGCACATCGTGTCTCGTTTTTCCTGAAGGCCAAACCAATCCAACCAGTGCTCCACCTTGGCATGCATGTCCTCCACGCCCCGAAGGCGAGCGACGAATTCAAGAAATTCGGTGGGTGTCAAAAACGATGGAGGCGATTCGGATTCTGGAACGATGCCGATGTTTGCTTTCACCTTTTGCGGATCGGCGACGGCGTTGACACCCAAGACCTCGATGAGGCCTTTGCTTGGGCGGAGTTGTCCCGTGAGGAGTTTGATGAAGGTGGATTTTCCTGCACCGTTCGGTCCAAAGACGCCGAAAAATTCCCCAGCATGTACCTCAACGTTCAGCGGGTGAAGCGCGATGAAATCACCGTACTTCTTGGCCATGTCTTTGGCGCTGACCATGGGTCCAGTCTCGCCAGCCATGTTTCGTTGACTCGGCTGGCGATTATGATACCTTGCTTCATCCTCATTGGGCGAGGGCGATGAGATGAAGAAGAAGGACTTGCTCAGTGATTCTATGAACCCGCCTGAAAGCGACGTGATGACCCTTGACCTTCATGCCATCAGCGAAGAGGATGACCTTGGCTTCGTGGCTTGCATGACCATCAACCGCCCGGACAAACTGAACGCCCTTAACGCCGATGTGATGGCCTCCCTCAAGGCGGTCTGTGCTTGGATGGAAGCCAGCGACGATGTGCGGGTCTTGGTCGTGACCGGCGCGCCCCCAAATCCACCGCCTGAAGGGAAGCGAGCCAAACCTCACGCCTTTGTTGCCGGTGCTGACATCACTGAATTTGCGGGCGCAGGAAGCGAGGTCATTCGTGAGCGTTTCACGGACAACGCTGTTGAAGCGCTGTGGAACCTCAGCAAACCCACCATCGCCATGGTCGATGGATTTGCCTTGGGCGGAGGTTGTGAAGTCGCTTGCTCGTGCGATATTCGCATCGCCAGTGACCGTTCCACCTTCGGAACGCCAGAAATCAATCTGGGTCTTATCCCAGGCTATGGAGCAACCCAACGACTTGAACGGCTGGTTGGTTATGGCAAAGCGCACGAGATGATCATGACCGGCGACATGGTGGCCGCAGAGGAAGCCCAACGCATCGGGCTGGTCAACCATGTGGTCGCTGCAGAAGACCTGCACGAGACCGTGTTTGCCATGGCCCGCCGAATCGCAAGCAAATCCACCCATGCCCTGCGTGTTGGAAAGGCAACCGTTCGAGCAGCCCTCGACGAAGCGTTGACCGACGGTGTCGCCATCGAGGCCGAAGCCTTTGCCAACCTCTTCGATAGCGAAGACAAGGAAATCGGCGTTCAAGCTTTCATCAACCGTGAAACGGCAAAATGGAAGCATCGCTGAGAGGCCAAATCGTTTCGAGCCCGTCGGATACGACGCTATTTGAATCCGTTTGACGAAGTTCTCGTGCTTGCATGCATTTGCATCTGTCCTAAAGGAACGAATTCCTGATTCGATGTTGAAAGCAAACGTCGGAGCCACGGATCCTTTCCGAGGCAAGGTGAACTTCAGTTATCCGTCATTTCTTGACGTAGGGCATCCAGTGCATTGCTGGCGGCAGGAAGTGGTGGGAGCGCCAAGGGCTTTCCGTCTGGACCGATGAGTGGAGGCAACTCCTTGCCGTCTGGACCGATGAGCTTTGGAACTTCAGGCTCGGTTGGACCCACCTTCTCAAACCCAGTATCAAGCGGGAGACGTAGTTTGAGGATTCGTGCTTCGTCAATGCGGACGAAGGTTGCGCCGTAAACATGTCCTGGTGCGGGGTGCTCGGGTTCGTTCAACACCGTGTGGCCGTGGCCTGCCGTTTGGAGGAGTGCCACCAAGTCCTCACCTGCTGTGTGTTCTTCCCACATGCGAGCGGTCGAGGCGCGAATGTCCGCCATCTGCCCCATCCGTCGACGCTTGATACGCTCTCGTATGGCCTCATGACGTTGCCGTCGATCGCTGACGGTCATCTCAATATCGGCATCCTCGATGGATTCTGGACTGACCTCGACCACGTACTCATCAGCAACATGGACATCTTCAATCTCAACTTCAATTTCCACAACGTCATCCGCAGCTTCCTCGCCAGCAGCGGCTTGTGCTGCTTCTGCGGCAGCGATTTTGGCAAGCTTACGTTCTCGAAGGGTTGCGCCGTCCAGCGAATCCGCCTTGACGGGAGCGGGTAAATCGTCCTCCTCTTCTTCGTCATCTTCCACAACGGCTGCAGGTTCTGCCTCGGCAACTGGCGCTGGTCGAGGACGACGTTGCTGGGTCGTTTTTGGCGCCGTGCCAAGGTTCACCCAGATGAACGCAAGCAACGCCATCACGGCAACAAAGCCCCATTTGGCATTGTCCGTGAGTTGGCCAACGGTGGCCAAGTAAAAACCGAGCACGGAGACGAACAACAAACCCACAGCGGTCCTTGCGAATCCCATGTCCCTCGCTCCATCCAATCGTTGATGCTTTATGACGGTGATGGCACGCTGCGATTCAAGCACCGCTCATGACCTTGGGAGTTGTTGCAACAGGTCATCAAGGGCTCGACGACGATGACTGAACGCATGTTTTGTCTCCAGGCTCACCGATGCAAAGGTTTGCCCGTGCGTGCTCAGGGCGCCAAGTGTTTCGGGTGAGAGTGGCTCGCCATGTTCATCGAGGTCCGATGGAATGAAAACGGGATCAAAGCCGAATCCTCCGTCCCCTTGAAGTTCCATCGCAATGGAGCCCGGGCACACACCGTGACCGTAGAGGATTTGCTCGCCGTCCCACAACGCTGCGACCGCTTCAAAATGACAGGCTCGAAGTTTCTTGGCTTGCAAGGGGTCCTCGCTCACCAGATGGGACAGCAATTTCACCATGCCCTGACAACCGATGGTTTCGTGTGCATAGGACGAATAGACACCGGGAAAGCCGTTGAGGGCCGAAACAAACAATCCTGCATCCTCAACCATCAGCATACCGCCTTCTTGAGGGAGGTGGGGCAGTGCTTGCTGGATTTTCGATGTCGCTACATCGTGCAATGAGGTGGCTTGGGGTTCAACGATGGTCCCATCGGGCACCTCCAAACCCCGTACTTCAATGCCCATTGAGGCGAAATGATGCCTTGCTTCCTCAAGTTTCCCAGCATTTCCTGTCAAGAACCAAACAATCCGCTCCATGGACGAGCCACGGCAACCGAGCCTATGACGATGACTCCGACTTTGACCGCCCTCGCCCCGCTCGTGGAAGCATCTTCTTAGGCAGGGGATGGAGAGCCACCATCATGCTCTCCAATTGGGCGATGGTTGGGCTTGGCGGTGCTGTTGGAGCCTTGCTGCGTTTCTACATCAGCGAAACGATGCCTGCGGAGTCCTTCCCTTGGGGAACCCTCACCGTCAATCTGGTTGGTGCGGTGCTGTTGGGCGGACTTACTGCGGCGGTAGCGGCCCAAACGTTGTCATCATCGCATGCGCTCTTCCTCGGCGTCGGAGTGCTTGGTGCGTTCACCACCATGTCAACCTTCTCGGTGGAAGCTGCGATGCTGTTTGATGAGGGCCGTTGGAGTGCCCTCGTGACGTACGTGGCCGTTACGGGCGTGGTGGGTCCTCTGCTTGCGTTGCTGAGTTGGAAAGGCACCCAACAATGGCTTGCATAAATCATTTCAAAATGGCGAGCATGCGGTTCAAGGCCATCAGCGAACCTGCTTGAACATCCTCGGGGACGACGATTTGATTCGGAATTTCGCCGTCAACCAGACGCTCGAGCACATCCATAAGGTACGCTGGATGAATCATGTACATGGTCGAGCACGGACAGATTTCATCGTCAAGGCACTCGACGAGTTTGTCTGGATGTTCACGTGCAAGGCGAGCCACCATGTTGATCTCGGTCCCAATCGCAACCTTGGAGCCCGAAGGTAAGCCAGCAACATAATTGCGAATGTATTGGGTCGAGCCGTACGTATCGGCCAGTTCAACCGTGGCTTTCGGGCATTCTGGGTGAACGACGACAACCCCGTCGGGGTGTTCTTGTCGGAAGTCCTCGATTTGTTGCGGCGTGAAGCGCTTGTGAACCGAACAAAAGCCGTGCCAAAGAACGATTCTCGACCCTTTCAGTTCACCCATAGCACCCATGCCAGGCGTCCATGTCGGCATGCGATCCTCAGCAATACCCATGGCCAATCCTGTGTTTCGTCCGAGATGTTGGTCGGGGAAGAACAAGACCGCTCCCTCCGGCCCAGCACGCTCAAAGGCCCAATTGAGTACACCTTCTGCGTTCGAAGAAGTGCACACCACGCCACCATGGCGGCCAACAAAATCCTTCAGATCTGCACTCGAATTCATGTAGGTCACTGGAACGAGGTAGGCCTTCCCGTCGTTCACGGGCTCCTCGGGATGTTCTCGGTCAATCGGGTCATGCAGACCTGACTGGTCGAGGATCTCTTTCCAAGCAATCTCCACTTCATTCAATGTAGCCATGTCGGCCATCGAGCACCCAGCCCGTAGATTGGGCAGGATAACGTGTTGGTCGTTGTCGGTCAAAATGTCGGCTGATTCTGCCATGAAATGAACGCCACAGAACACGATGTATTTCGCCGAGGATTCGGCAGCCTTCTGACTCAACATGAACGAGTCCCCGAGGAAATCAGCGTGCATCACGATGCTGTCGCGTTGATAATGGTGGCCGAGAATCAACAGGTCTTCGCCCAGTTCCGCTTTGAGTTCTTGAATCCGGTCGGCGATGGCCTGTTCCTCCATGGACAACGTGTTGTCCATGAAATCGACCGAGCACATCGGGAGTGAAACGCTCATGGGACTCATCGTTGCGACGCACCAACCCTTTTTGAATGAACGGATGAAGATGAAAATTGAAAAACATCCCTCAAGTCGGGTGAGCATGGTCTTCAACCCGACCGAACGGTTGCACCTCGGGGCAGAGGCTGAAGTTTGGAAAGGCGAATGGTACGGCCGGCCTGCGGTGCGAAAACAACGTCGCCCTCGCTCTTGGAGGCATCCTGACCTCGACCATCGACTCGGTGTTCGCCGCATGGTCAGTGAAGCGAGATTGTTGATCCGTTCTCGCAAGGCAGGTCTTGCCGTTCCAGCGGTGTGGGACTTGGATTACGAAGGCGGCCAACTCATCATTGAGCACCTTTCAGGCATACCGCTCATCGAGGTGTTGAACGCTGATGGAGCAGATGAAGAGGTCATCAAGAACACCCTCAAGCGCGTTGGTGCTGCCGTTCGTCGATTGCACCGCGAGGCGGTGACGCACGGTGACCTGTCGAGCAACAACATCCTCATCGACGGAGAAGATGTCCACCTCATCGATTTCGGCCTTGCTTCAATTGAATACGATGTCGAACGATTCGGTATTGACCTGCATGTGCTGGACGAAATCCTCGGTGCTTCCCATCCTCAATGGTCAGAAGCCATCAACTGGGTGTTGGAGGGGTATTTGGAAACCGAAGACCACCTCGGCCCTGCACCAACCCTTCAAGGGGGAACGATCCCCTCTGCCAAAGAGGTGCATACGCGACTTGAAGACGTTCGAACCCGAGTTCGCTATCACGGCTGAGCCGATTGACGACGCTCACTCTGCCGCTGCCACATGTTCCAAGCCACCACCACGAACGCAAGCATGACCCCTGCCTGCAGAACGATGCTTGAGTAGAGACGAAGTTCGGGCTCCCATGCATGGATTTCCACGGTTACCACCTCGTCGTCCAATTGGAAATAGACGAGGTGATGCTCCAGCACTTGCGGACCCCACTGATCGTTCGTATCTGAGGTGAGAACATGGGTGGTGTTGGTGCTCAAATCGGTAAAGTAAATCTCCCGGTCAAGGTATTTTGTTTGGGGTGTTGTTGGGTTGAGATGGTCGCGCACGGACCATGCGAGAATACCGTGGTTAATGGACGGGTCAGAAGTATGGTACTTCGGGTTGCTCGCCAACCATTGGACGGCGGAACTTCGGTTGTAGAGCACCAAACGGTCGGTTGCGCTGACATTGACGGTGACTGCGAGGTGTTCACGGTTGAAGGCAATGGATTGGATGCTTGCGTTTTCCATGTCCACAGGCGTTCCCCATAGGGCCAACACTTCGTCCTCTTCGGCTGGGGCGGAAGCGTTGATGGCATAGGATACCTGCCCTTGCACGCCCAATTGAATGATGCCGACGGACATGGGAGATGCCTCCGTCACAAAGGCGATTTCGGAGCCTGTGCACACCATGGTACGAACATCGTCGATGGTTTCGTGGGGCCCGTCTACGGGTGTACCGTCCAAACGCAAGACCGTGATGCTGCCTTCAGAGGTGTAGACCAGCACGGGTGTTTGGGCGAATTCACACAACCACAGGCTGTTATGACTGGCGATATGGAACGAATTGAGGGAGGATTCGGGTTGATGTACATCAAAAATGAAGATATGCGAACCGTTGCTCACCGCGAGACGATCTTGCAGCAAGGCATAGGTCGAGTTCAGTGTCAAATCGGGAACGGTGATGACGAGTTCTTCGTAAGATTCACTGGAGAGATTGTGCAACAGCAACGCTGGTCCGTCGGTCTGATTGTCCATGGTGACCAGCCAACCATCGGCAGCCGCCGCCGCTTCTGGTGCTTCAACGCCCCCGGCAGGAAGCGAACGATGGGTCAAATCCCACGTGATGACGGCAGCAACAAAAATCAGAATCGCAAGAGCGATGCGTCCCGTTTCACGGCTGCTAGGACGACGGTATTGCACCCAAAATCGACGACCTCGACCCTTGATCCAACCCCATGCATCACCCGGACGTGTGAGAACGGTCACGATCCTCGAGTTCATCGTTCGCTCATCGAAGAACTTCCACCACGTGTTTGACGTACGGTCTGCCATGGAGACGGCAGCGCCCGCGATGAGCATGCCACCGATGATATCGAGAAACCAATGAATGCCGAGATAGATGATGGTGAAGGCCGTGAGCACGGTGTAGAGAAACACCGTGTGTCGGTATCGGTTCCAGCGCTTATCATCGTCAAACCTGGTCAAGCACAACCAAACGGCGAATGGAATGCCGATATGAAGCGATGGCATACCGTTGGTGAAGGGGTCAATTCGGCGAAACCAATCCGCGATTTCAGGCGTTAAGGTGTAGGCCAATGTCTCCATTCCCGGAATGGTGTCACCGGTGACTCGAACGTTGAAGAACAGGTAGAATGGAACGGCGAGAATGTACACCCAAGCGATGGAAAGCGTCACTCGGTCAGCAAGCCAACGGTCATCGAAATAAGCGAAATAGAACACAGAAACATAGCAAATGAACATGAATCCAGCGACATAAAAATGCGTCAAGGCCGTCGTTAGCCAATCCGCTTCGAAGGTCTGCTGTACCCAGAGGACAAGGTTGCCCTCAATCGCCCAGATGTATGGCGTCATGTCAAGACCGGTGCTCGCCATCAACAAGCGGTCAACTTGGTCAAGGGTATCCTTGGCATTGTAAATGGCAAACACGATGAGAATGTGAACCCAATAGCGTCGGAAAAAATCAACGAAGGGGGGCAGTGAAAGTTTTGCCCAGGGCGGCTTAAACACGGGCAGAAGGATGACACCCAAAGCAAGGGCACTGATCATCCATGTCAGGTAGACGCTCTGCAAACGGCTTCACTCCTGCATAAAGGGCACTTGGCCTTCTTCATCAAGGCGTCGTCAAAATGAGCGAGAAAATCACCACTTCTTCACCATGCACCATGGACGTACGGCTTGCCTCGGTCAGGGTCGCGGCGCTGTGCGAGATCGTAGATTCGCTCAAAACGGTATATTCCACTTGAACATCCTTGTTGCCACTCAAACGCAAGGGCATATTTTCCCACCGTACGTACCGTAGGTTTCTCAGCAGGAAGCGCTTCGATTTGGCGGCGAAGGGTGCGGCTGGTCTCGTCTTCGTTGCGCATGGGTGAGCACTTGGCACAAGGACATGCATGACGAAGGTCGTCGTAGGACACGGTGTAGGACGTCTCGTCATCGTAGGTGAGTTCCATGGCTTGCGCCTTGCGTTCCAATTTCTTCAACGTCGGAAGCGTATCGCTCATGTCGGTCCCTCAAATGATTTCCAAACCGGCATCTGCGCCGTCCGAGAGCTGGGCTTGGATAGCGGCAACCACCTTTTCGAACGCCTTTGCCGAAGGCCCATCAGGTTCGGAGACAATGCGATGTACACCATCATCTCCACCCCGCACGAAACCTGGGTCAAAGGGAAGAGCGCCGAGGAACGGGACACCGAACTCATCGGCCGTTGCCTTACCTCCGCCTTCTTTGAAAATATCAAGGGTCACGGAAAAGCGTCCCTCATCGTCGGCGGTGGTGGTCAGTGTTTTTCCCCCAGGTGCTGCGATGTTCAGCGTGACACCAGGTTCTGCTGTGCCGTTCACGGTAAATCCACTCATGTTTTCCACGACACCCAAGACCGGTACCTTGAGGGATTCCGAGAAGGTGATGGACTTGCGACTATCGAGCAACGCTACCTGCTGGGGTGTTGTCACGATGACCATGCCGTCGATGTCAGGTAGCGATTGGGCCACGGTAAGCGGCTCATCGGAGGTTCCAGGTGGGAAATCGATGATGAGGTAGTCCAATTCGCCCCACTCTACATCACCGATGAATTGCTGTATTGCCCCCAACTTGATGGGGCCTCGCCAGACAACGGGTGTATCCTCGTCTTCAAGCAGGAAAGCCATGCTGATGACCTTCACACCGAGGTGCCCTTGAGCGGGATGGATGCGCTTGTTTTCCACATGGAGGCGCCGCCCGTCCAGCCCCATCATCTTCGGCACGTTTGGCCCCGTGATGTCGATGTCAAGAATACCGACCGCAAATCCTTGTTGTGCGAGCGAAAGCGCAAGTCCTGTGGACACGGTGGATTTTCCAACGCCACCTTTGCCTGAGAGCACCATGATTTTGTGTTTGATCTTTCGGCCGATTTCTTCCATGGCCATTTTTCGCTTCATCTGGGCATAGGCTTGTTCCATCTGCTTCTGCTCTTGCGGACTTGGGCCGGCAGCAGCAGGCGTTTCCCCGCCGGGCGAGTTGATGGTGACTGGTGAATCCGCCATGACCGAACCACCCTACAGGGCTACTTCAACCCACCCACGCAGTGAAACCATCGTTCGTTTATGCGCTCAGGGCCAAGCGTCTGTCCATCATGACGTGAACGGCCAACCAAGCGGTGAGAATCAGGGGCCATTCGGGCCAAGACCACGCCATCCCTCCGTAGGCCCATCCCAAGCCGAGCGCAAGCGGTAGCGAGGCCAAAGCCCCCCATCGATTGAGAATCCGTCGATGTTCTTGAGACGATACCCGTGACACGACAAGGCATGCGGGACCAAAGAACAACACGTGAACGGTGATGAGAATAGCCACAACGGTGAACGCCGTGTTGGCATCGAACCGGGCAGCGACGATGTGAAGCAAAAACAGCATGCCAAAGAGGCTTAAATTGAGCCCGATGGCGCGCCACATGTTGTTGGCTCACGACGGTTCTATGTCAACATGGTCAGGAATCTATGACGAAAGACTTCAAATCCCTTTACGGTCACCAAATGGGCATGAAGCTCTTGTTTGTGTGCGTCGGCAATTCATGCCGTTCCCAAATGGCGGAAGGTTTGGCGAAATCCATGGGTTTTGAAGCCGCATCTGCGGGAACACACCCCGCAGAAAAGGTCGCTGACCACGCCATCTCCTTGCTCAAATCCAAAGGCATTTCCACCGAAGGTATGACTCCATCGTCCATTGATGACATGGAACCGGCAGCCTACGACATGGTGATTTCGATGGGATGTGGCGTGCATTGCCCTGCCATCAAGATCGATGAGGATTGGGGACTTGAGGACCCTGTGGGTCATGCGTACGAGGTGTACGAGCAAACGGCTGCGGAAATTGAACGTCGCCTCTTGCTCCTGCTCGATCAGGATTCTTGAGCCTCAGGAACGTCACCGACGCCCTCGAGTTGGATGCGAAGCACGCTGACGGTGCGTACGCCCTTCTCGCCCGGCACTTCCATGGAGTCGCATTCGAGTTGGTTGATGTTGACCGTTTCGGGCAAGCCTTGTGCGATGTGCCCGCTGCGGCGACGGCAAACTTCTGCCACATCAACGGCACGAGAGATGGTCGCACCACGTGCTTCCAATTGGACGATGCGGTCCCCCGCTTCCATCGCCATGACAACGGCACGAACATAGGCGTGCAGCGGTTTTTTCCCAACATAGATGATGCGCGTTTCGGACATGGCTCTCCCGAGTTCAAGGGAGGTCTGTCGCTCAATAAAGATTCACAAAAAAGCCGTTTTTGGGAAGAATGAGTGCGAGCGCCGGGACTCGAACCCGGGTTCAGGCGTTGGCAACGCCCGGTGATAACCACTACACTACGCTCGCTTGCATCCTTCGCATCTTGCAGGGGTTTAAACGATTGTCGGCCGACAACCTTGAGCATGTTCTCATGCCGTTTCACCAAGCACAATGCACCGGCGGAACAACAGGATTGGCGAACAGGGAAACGATGAGAAACGCACTGAAACGAGAGGAGGAGGCCTCCAAATCATTGCGAGCCAAAGCGGTCGATACCGTCGCCGCCACCTTCTTGTCGCCGCCACATCATGGTCAACACAACCCCTGCGCCAACCAAGACAATGAATCCTACAACACCCAACACCATGCTGCTCAACCCTCCGTCAACCAAGACAGGATCATCAGGGGCTTCCAAGATGATGACGGTCGATGTGGTGTTGAGTTCTCCGAAGGTGTCGAGGCTTCGCACGAAGACTTCGTGTGTTCCCAGTGGCGTGCCATCTCGTATCGAGAGCAGGACCGAATACACCCCGTCCCCTGCAACAACGTCACCCCCGTTGATGCCGTCGTCATGCATTGACACCCAGGAAGAAACGCCCACAGGGGCATAGACCCCAAGGTTGATTTGAACACGTTCGATGCCGTCTGGATCACTTGATTGAACGGTAAAAACCGTCGATTCATCGGCCCCTTTTTCCACGGTCAATGGCTCGGCGAGAAGATGCGGTCGGTCGTTGAGAATGTTCACGGTGATGGGGGTTGATTGACCTGAATTGACGTGGTGTGGCCCGAACACCGAGTGGCCGTTTGCACCCTCAGCCGGCATGTAGACGAGGTGCTGTCCGCTTGCGCCCATCGCATCGGTGACGACCAGGAGCAGGGACTGCTCACCCGGCGACATGCCCACAGGCATGGCGAGCATCGCAGCCCAAACGCCGTCGGTCAATGAGAGGTTGACAACCTCACCGCCGTACGCCCTGAGGTCAACGTGCACGCTGCTCACGCCATGACCGTCGTAAGCCTCGACGTTGAGGACGATGGACTGACCACGGACAACGGACGGTGGAGCGATCTCAACGGCGGTGAGACGTGGTGCTTGGTTGACCACCAGCACCGAGCCAGCCCCCGACGAGGTCGCTCCGAAACTGTCCAGAGCCACCACAGACACGTTCACTTCGCCGATTTCAAGGCCTTTGACCACAACCGTGGTTGTGTAGACATCGTCACCGATGGCTTGGTCACCCTGTAGACCGCGGTCGTTGAGTTCAACCACACCCATTCCGATGGAGCTCAAGTCGGCTTGGACGCTGGCGATGTTCCATTCCGTATCGCTCACCTCGACTTCCAAGTGAGCGATGGCACCACCTTCTCCAAGGGCCAGCCCCTCACGGAGCCTGAGTTCACCAATGGTGGGTGGGTTGTTCTCATCCTCGCTCACGATTTCGGGGGAAAGCACACGCTCAAGCACCTGTGTCTCCTGCAGGACAACCGTTTCGTTTTCATCACCAAACGGCAGGGCCAATTGACGGTCAACGCTTGAAAGCAAACCCTTCAGTGGGCCGACCGAAACGATGGCTCCACTTGCGTTTCCAGATTCGCCGCTTCCCTCGTAAACGCCCGTCCATTCGATGACCGTGAGGTTGTGACCGTCACGGGGGTCCAAACGCGTCTCACCGGCATGCACGGTCAGGGAGATGCCGTCCTGTTCGCTGAGACGGAGCCGGTCGTTGGGGTGCATGGGGATAGGCATCCATCCCGTTTCGCGCCCGACGGTGAGGTCGCCCAAGCCCTCCTCTGAGGAAGGGGGTGTAGCGTTTTGTTGAATTGGGCTGTGTTCCGGTAGTTCATCACCCTCGGAAGCATCCGGTCCCGTTTCTCGCCAAACGAGACGTACCGTGCGGTTGTCCCACTCCGACTGGACCACCTGGTAATCCCATGTCTCGTTGTGCGTTGCCCCAACACCTGCACCGTCGAAGAAATTCCCTCCGTTGACGCCCGTGATGTTGAACCATGATTCTTGGAAAATGACGTTCACGAGGAACGGTTGGCCGGTGGCATTGGCTTGCTCCCCTGTCGTTTCGATGCTTCGTACTACCCCAAAGGACCCTTGCACGTCACCGGTCAACGTGCCATCGACATGGAGGTCGTCAATGAGCGTGGTGCCGTTCTCAATTTTGGTATGGAGGTCAAGGATGGTGCCGTTGACCTGAACCGAAGCGTTCTCATCTTGGTCAGCAAATCCGAACGTACCGCCACCGTACAATTCCTCGAGGTGTTCGGTACGTACGCCTTCTTCCCAGCGCTCCAAAGAGGTGAATCCATCGAGGGAGACATCCAATCTGCTGCCGTCCTCGATGAGCAGAAGATCGGCCATCGCCTCAAATTGGGTGTGCTGCAAGACCCGCTCACCATCGACATCGCGATACTCGAAAAAGAACACAGCGAGTTCCCCGTCGATGTTCAACGAATCGTTCTCGCTACCGACTTCAGAGACGTTGAGAACGCCCGTGGCCTCGAGCAACAGGTGTTCACCCACCGTTCCTTCAAGATAGGAACGGTTCAGAAGTGCTTGGGAGACGTCCGCTTGGACCACCGTTTCTGTATCACCATCGACGAGGGTTGTTTGCAAACTTCCAAAGCCCCGTGCATCGAAGACTTGGCTGACCAGCATGCCACCCACGATGGTCTCGTTTTTCCAAAGTTGCGTGAGGACAAGGTCCAAGTCGCTTTCACCGTCCTCTGTGGTTTCAAGCGTTTGGAACGTGCCGTTGCCCAATTCCCATGACGAGAGGGTCTCCCCAACGCGTTCCTGCCAGCCTTGACCGGTGAACGCCAAAGCAAAGCGTTGGTCGCCCTCCTCGTTGGTGTAGGATTGGTCGATCTCCCATGTCGTGGAGAGCATCACTTCATGGTCGTCCATGGGTTGATTCCACCGACCAATTTCCATGGTTCGTCCACTGGAGATGTCAACTGCATCGCCGTTGTGTGACAAGATGTTGACATCGAGTTCGACGACATCCGCCCACTCGAGGCTGGTGTTGAACGTCACCAGCGCTGTTCGCAAACCGTCTTGGCTCCCCCAGACAATGCTCTGTGTGGATGGTAGGAAGGTTTCGTTGCGTTCATGGTGCAGCGTCACATCGATGGTATAGGTTCCGTTGTCGGAAAACGTGAGCAAGTAAGCATGGGCCACGTCCGTGGTACCCTCGCCTACCCAATGGGTCGTGATGGTGACGCTTGGCGCATCGTTGGTCTCCGCTTGTATCGGTGCCAGCGAGACCAAGAACAGGCCCACCAAAACGAGTGCAGCGCTTCGACGTCCGACGTTCATGCATTGAATGTGGGCCGACTCCCCTTCAAGACTTTGGGTAACTTGCCTCCTCTAAAGGTCAAGAACATAGGCAAACAACATGGGCAAAACAATGCTTGCATCGCTTTGTATGTTAAAGCGTGGCGTTTCGGCACCGAGTTTACCCCAGGTGATCTTCTCGTTGGGTGGCGCACCAGAGTAGCCGCCGTATGAGGCGGTAGCATCGGTGATTTGAGCGAACCAAGACCAGAGAGGGACCGTTCTTTCCCCCAAATCTTGGTGAAGAAGTGGAACCACGCAGATAGGGAAATCACCAGCGATCCCACCTCCGGATTGAAGAAACGCCAATGGCGAAGTGGATGCACGGTAGAACGACATCAACGAGGTCATGTAGTGTGTGCCGCTGAGAACAATCGAAGGATGGAGTTCGCCTTGAGAGCAGCGGGCGGCGAAAATATTGCCCAAGGTTGAATCCTCCCATCCAGGAACGAAAAGAGGGAGGTCGGCTTTTGCGGCGGCGAGCAGCCAAGAGTTGGCGGGGTCGGCTTGGTACGACGTTTCAAGGACATCGCTGCGAAGAAGTTGGTAGAAGTACTCGTGGGGAAGTGCGGCGTGCCCGTCCAACGTGGCTTGCCTCCACAGAGCCATCATGTGTTGTTCAATGGCCCGAATAGCTGCTTCTTCGGGGATGCATGTATCCGTCACCCGATTCAATCCCTGTTCCAAGAGCGCAAGTTCGTCGGCTGGTGAAAGGTCCTCGTGGTTGGCGATGCGAACATAATGGTCGTGCGCAACGAGATTGAACAGGTCTTCCTCAAGATTGGCGCCGGTGCATGAAATCGCAGCGATATGGCCGGAGCGAATCATCGCAGCGAGGCTCCTACCAATTTCGGCGGTGCTCATGGCACCGGCCAGTGTCAAAAACACCTTCCCACCGTTCTCGAGCAGTGCGGTCAACGACATTGCTGCCTCCTGCAGCGTCCCTGCATTGAAGTGACGAAAGTGCTCGTCAACAAAGTCACGTACACCCATGCATCACACCTCGGTGAGAAATCGTTCAACACGGTCACGGCGCACCAGATGCAATGCTGGCATGCCCTTGCACAAGGCTTCGTGAATGAAATCAGCAAGAGCGTCAGGATCGCTTTCACCGCAGGTAAAACAGTCCAAAGCGAGCATGCCACGGTCAGCGTAATGGTGAGCGGTAACGTGGCTCTCATCGATGAGGACCACGGCTGCGAAACCTGGAGGTGACGTGCTTCCGTCAAAGGGTACTGCGTGCGCATGGACTTCGGTGGCTTCGCTTTGAGCGACGGCATCCCTCAGCACGGAGAGCACCCAATCATGAGCATCCTCGCCATCGAAAAAGGCGCCTGTATAGTCGATGAACACATGCGACCCTTTGACATGGTGTTCGGTCATGCTTTCACCTCTCGCTCCGCCGTTTGGTTGTGTTGATCAAGATGCCGAATGTGTCTTTTCATCAAAATCCGAGAAAAACGTGCACTGCCCTTCCGACCGAAGGGGTGCTGATGAAGCCTTCCAACGTCCCTCACGTTTCGCCAAAAGATGCGATGCAATGATTTTGGTTGCCAAACAAGCCGCCGTAAACTGGGTCAACGGTGTGTCTGCTTGAGGAACAATTTCGTTCACATCGGCACTAATGATGACCGCATTTGGGTTCCCGAACAGCGTTTCTATCGTCTCCACCGCTTGCCAATACGACAAACCTCCGGGGACAGGGGTGCCCGTGGCTGGCACCAGCGAGCCGTCAAGCCCGTCGATGTCCAACGTGAAGTGAACAGGACCTTCCAGCGCCCTCAATGCTTCAATCCAACGCTGCCACACGAGGCCACCTGTGTGAGGGTGTTGGGTGTCTTTGGCAAAAAAGGTGGAAATCCTCGAATCCGATTCAATACGATCGGCCTCTTCTTTACAGTAGGCACGAACACCGGCTTGGTACAGCGCACCAATGCCCACATCAAGGCTTCGAGCGGCGGCGCATGCGTGGGAAAAAACCTCTCCGTCAAGCGATGATCGGAGGTCTGCGTGGGCGTCGAGTTGAACCACTGTTACCTTTGTGAGGTCGCCTTGAACGAGCGGGTGTGCCCGAGCAGCATGCAGAACTGGCGGCAAGATACCGTGTTCTCCGCCGAGGAAAAGCGGGAACTGCTGCCCGTTGAAAAATGGCCGAACATGGTCTGAAAGTTCATCCAGTTGACCACGCAACGTAGAAGCAGAACCTTCCCAAACATCGGCCGTGTGCAAAACGGCTCCAGCGGGTAAGGCCTCACCCAATGCATCGTCGTACAACTCAACCTGTCCACTCGCTTCAATGCAGGCACTTGGTCCGCCCTCTGTACCTGTGCCGTAGGAAGTCGTCAATTCAAATGCCAATGGAACAACGGTGACATCCGCTCCACCATCCAAGGCAGGTAAGCCAAGGAAGGTACCCTCAACGAAGGTATCGGACATGGTACAGCGTGGCCCTCGCCCCCTTCATCATCTTGCCGATGAGAACAACGTGACGTGATTTCCGCACATAAAGGGCGTGTTTCATGAAATCGCGTGAAACACTTAATATGGGTCGGTGACCAATATAATATAGCAACGGGAACCGAAACAACGCGGTTCACGGCAGGTGGGGAGGCGAATCAAATGGGGATGACACTGGCAGAATTGACACGCGCAATTCAGCAACATATTGACTTGGAAATGGATACAGAAGTGGCCCAAGGCATGGCGGAACACGCCCTTGGATTCTTTGGGTTCTACAATCGAATCATCGACAACGCTCTTGAGCCAACCGATCGAAACCTGTTCTACATGTTCCAAGATTACGACCTCCTGACGACCGAATCTGAAGAAACCACCCTCTGGGATGGCCGTGAATGGCGCATCCATTACTGGAAGTTCAAGCCCGACCTCCGAGAACGTGTCGAGGCCTACATGCAACGGAACCTCCAGGAAGAAGAGATCGATCCGTTCGCAGATATTTACTCCACGGATGGCCCAAGCATTTGGACGCGAGAAGGTGAGAAGGTCAAGAACCCGAACGCCTTCACCTCCGACTGGTAAGTTCACCCCATGCAAGCGTTTTTCTCTTGGCGCCGTGACGGGTAACCATGCGAGTAGCCATCGGCTTGGTTGTTTGCATGTTGCTGGCCTCCGTTCCAGCAGCCAGCGCACAATTTGATCCTGCCATCAATAACGCATGGCCGGGCGATCCGGTGGACAGCCATGTCCACATGACATGGGCGGCCCTCACCATGGAGGTCAACGAGTGGGCCGATGAAAACCCCGACATCGTGGACTTGGTCAGTGCAGGCAATTCTGAGCTCGGTCGTGCCTTGTGGGTTGTTCGACTCTCGGATTGGTCCATGGAGACCAAAGCCAACGGTTCGGCCAAAGAAATCGTCTACATCGACGGTGGCCATCACGGAAACGAATACCTCGGTACAGCCCTTGCATGGTTGTCTGCAAAATGGTACATCAACGGATGGAATGACGGTAACGAGGAAGCCATCGATGTCCTTCAGAACAATGAATTGCACATCCTCATCATGCTCAATCCCGACGGTAATGATATCGACACACGGTGGAACATCAATCAGGTCGATCTCAATCGGAATTACGACCATTATTGGAACACCTGCCCCACCACCCAACCTGGGAGCAGTGCCTTCAGCGAAGCAGAAACGGCAGCCAATGCGGCTTACATCGATGCGCATGTTACCGACGCTGACCTCTATGTCACGATGCACACCGGCGTTTGGATCATTCTCTACCCTTGGGGCAAATGGCCTGAACAGCCGCCCGACTGGGAGTTGTTCTGGAGCATCCGAGACACCGTGAACGCAGGCATCTCCGATATCCCCATACAAAACGCCAACCAAGGACTGTACCCCAACTGCGGTACCAGCAGAGATTACGGTTATGGCAAAATGGGATTCCCAACCTTCACGTTTGAGACCGATGACGAGCAATTCGTTCCGGGCAGTTTTGAGAACATCAACGAACGCCTTGCTGAAGAGATGGACGTGATGCGCTACCTCATCAGCAACGTCTGGTACTGGCGAGCTCGCCTCGTGGTTCAGTCCATCGCCATCGCAGAAGACACGCTGACCGTCGACATCGTCAACCAAGGCCAAGCATCCACCGCCAATGCAAGCCTCGAATACCACAATGCCGCAGGTGAAGTTCTGTGGGCATCGCCCATGTTTGGCGTCAACGCAAGCAACAGCACAAGCGTTGCGTTCACGGTCGATCAAGACATCTTCGATACGCAGGGCATGTGGAACTTGAATTACCAAAAGCGGGTGATCAACGCAGCCAAGTGGGTCAATGAAACCATCAACGCTTCCGTTGTCGATTTCTCGGATTCTGAAGAAGGAGGGTTTCTCATCGCCTATGGAGTCTTCAATCCAATTTCCGTCGTTTTTGCCATGATCGGCATCAGCGTGTGGCTGCAACGCAAAGAGGTTGCAGAACAGGAAGATGGTTCGTGCGACGAGCGCCCTTGCAAACGCGTCGTCAACTCGTGAAACGCCTCCCTTGAAGCAGACCTCACGGGACGAGGTTT
>PBUZ01000111.1 GCA_002728035.1 Methanobacteriota archaeon | reverse complement strand
TCGACTTTCCAGCGCCCGAAGAACCGGCGATGACCAGCAAGCGTGGCGTGCGCGTGGAGGTGGCGAGGATCGTCGCTTCGGCGAGGCCCACGCGCTCGACCATGCACATCCTTCATGCATGCGCCACATCATGATTCCCGCCAAATGGCCCCATGTTTCACGCCGTTCGACTTTTCATGCGTCGCTCGGTGGGGGGTGCATGGACGAGACTTCGATGTGGATTGGCGGCGCCTGGACGGGCGCTTCAGACGGCGCAACCGGCGAGGTGCTCGACCCTTCGAGCGGCGAGGTCATCGCCAACGTCCCCAAGGCCACCTTGGCCGACGTGGACGCGGCCGTGGCCGCAAGCCGTGCGGCCTTCGAAGACCGTTCCTGGGCCGCCATGGACCCCGCTCAGCGCGGACGTATCTTGCAAAAGATGGCGGCGGTGACCTATGCGGAAGCGAAGAACCTCGCCACCATCGAGAGCCGCAACAACGGGAAGACCTTCCGTGAGGCCCTCTCCGAAATCCGCTACGGCGCATGGACCCTCGAATACTTCGCAGGTGCTTCGGACAAGATCGAAGGCTCGACCATTCCCGTGCCCGGTAACCGCCTCAACTACAGCCTCCGACAGCCCCTGGGCGTCACCGCGCACATCGTGCCCTGGAACTTCCCCCTGCAACTCGCTCTGCGGTCCATCGCTCCGGCCTTGGCCGCGGGATGCACGGTCATCGCCAAGCCGGCCTCATGGACGCCGCTCTCGCTCCTCGCGTGGGCCAAGGCCATCGACGAGGCCGAGACCGGGCTGCCCTCGGGCGTGCTTCAGGTCATCACCGGCTCTGGCGGCCTCATCGGCGATGCTCTGGCCGGCCACGCTGGCGTGGACGGCATCGTCCTGACCGGCGGCGTGCCCACCGGTAAGGCCGTGATGGCCAAGGCCAGCGAGCGCCTGACGCCCGTCACCCTCGAACTCGGCGGCAAGGGCGCTCACCTCGTGTTCCCCGACGCCGACCTTCGCACCGCCGCCAAGGCGGTGTGCTTTGGCATCTTCATGAACGCCGGCCAGATGTGCTGGGCCGGCTCCCGTCTCATCGTGCACGAGGACGTCCACGACGACCTCGTCGAGGCCATCGTCGCCGAGATCGGCAAGTGGCCGGTCGGCCCCGGCCTCTCCGAAGGCGTGCGCATGGGCTCGCTGGTGCACACCTCCCACCGCGACGAGGTGCTCGAGAAGCTCAACGCCGGCCTCGCCATGGGCGGCGAAGTGGTGCTTGGCGGCGCCGCCATGAGCGACGACCATCCTGCTGGTGCCTTCATGCAACCCACCGTGGTGACGGGCGTGACCGAGGACAACCTCCTCTTCACCGAGGAATTGTTCGGACCCGTGCTTGCCGTGACCACCTTCTCCGAGGAATCCGAAGCCCTCCGTCTGGCCAACGCCACGGAGTTCGGCCTCCTCAACGGCGTCTGGACCCAGCATCTCGGCCGTGCACACCGTCTTGCCCGCGACCTGCAGTGCGGGATGGTGAGCATCAACGAGTACCCCATCACCTTCCCACAAACGGCCTTCACCGGCTGGAAGATGTCGGGCATCGGTGTCGAGCAGAGCCTTGACGCCCTCCGCTTCTACACGCGCGTCAAGAACGTCAACGTGAAGATCTGAGGTGAGACGATGACCGTCGAACGGACGTCCCCTCAACCCGGCGTGGCGATGCTTCGCCTGACCGGTGCCACGGCAAGCGCCTCGTTTTCCCGTGCTTCGCTCCCCGTCATCGCCAAGGCAATCGACGAGGTGTTGAACGACGCCGAGGTTCACGCTCTGGTCATCACCGGCGAGGGGCGCTTTTTCTCCGCAGGTGCGGACATCGATGCCTTCGCAGCGTCCATCGAAACCGGTGATGCACCGGCCCTGATTCGCGATTTGACCGGTCACCTCCATCCGCTTCTGCTGCGCATGCGCACCTCGTCCACCATTTGCGTGGCCGCCATCAACGGGGCTGCTGCGGGCGGTGGCCTCGGCCTCGCTTTGGCGTGCGACGCGCGCGTGGCGTCCACCGATGCACGCCTGGCCGCGTCCTACGCGGGCATGGGCCTGTCACCGGACGGCGGCTCAACCTGGCTTCTCCCGCGCTTGGTCGGCACGCAGGTGGCCCGCCGCTTCTTCTTCGACAACGCGATTTGGTCGGCGAAGGAGGCCCACGGGCACGGAGCGGTCGACTACCTTGTGCCTGCCGAGAGCCTGATCGACACGGCGGTGGGCGTTGCGGTCGCGTGGAGCGGTTGGAGCGACCACGTCCGTGAAGCCACCAAGCACCTGTTGCACGTGGAGACGGACAACGATCTGGCCACCCACCTCGACCATGAGCGTACGCTCATCGAAGCGGCCGGTACGACGAAGGCCTTCGAGGAGGGCGTGGAAGCATTCCTCGCACGTCGCCGTCCGAAATCGGATTGAGCGGGTCAGGCTTCACGTGAGATCGGGAAGGTCTGCGGGTTCGGGCGAGCCGCTGGACCAATCGTAGATGCCCATGCCCGTTTTCTTGCCGAGCCGGCCTTCGGCCACGAGGGCCTCGAGCAAGGGATGTGGGGCGTAGGCGTCGTCGTTGAACGAGGCTTGCAGGTTCAGCAAGATGTCCCTGCGCACGTCAAGACCGACCAGGTCAGTCAGGGCGAGCGGACCCATCGGATGGCGGTAGCCCAGCGTCATCGCGGTGTCGATGTCCTTCGCGCTGGCCACGCCATCAGCGAGCATGCGGATGGCTTCGTTGCCCAAGACCACGCCAAGACGGCTGGTGGCGAAACCGGGCACGTCGTTGACGAGGATGGCCGTCTTGCCCATGGCCGCGCCGGCGTCCAGGGCCAGCGCGACCGTGGATTCGCTCGTGCCCTCATGCTTCACCACTTCGAGCAGGGACATGATCGGTACGGGATTGAAGAAATGCATGCCGATGAGCCGCTCTGGATGCTTCAGCACCGAGGCGATGGTGCCGATGGAGAGGCTCGAGGTGTTGGTGCCCATCACGGCCTCGGGTCGCACCAAGGCTTCGACCTGCTGGAAGATCGACTGTTTCAGATCCATGATCTCCGGCACCGCTTCGACGATGAGGTCGGCCGTGGCGACGGCTTCGCCAAGGTCGCTGACGGCATGCAGGTGCGTGGACCACGTCGCTTTCTGTTCCTCCGTTGTCTTGCCACGGGCGATGCCCTTGTCCCAGAAGGCGTTGATGCGTTCCATGCCCGCGGCAAGGCCGTCGGGGTGGGCGTCGTGCAGGTGGGTGCGCCATCCCGCTTGGGCGCACACTTGTGCGATACCGGCGCCCATGGTTCCGGCTCCGATCACGGCGACGGTGGAGATCTCCATGCCTCCCCGGGTCATGCGACGCCCCATCAGGCCTTCGTTGAACGCTGAGCGAGGCTGACCCCGCTGAGGATGAGCACCAGCGCAAGCACAAGGCTCCATCCCAATTGTTCGTTCAAGAGCAGGTGGCCGCTGAGGATGCCGAAGATTGGGACGAGGTACACGTAGGTTGAGGTTCGGCTTGGACCGATCCGTTTGACGCCCTCGGCAAACCACACATAGGCCAACACGGTGGACAAGAGCGCGAGGAACACGATGGCCGCAAGACTCGCGAGGTCCACCACCGGCCAGCCCCCGCTCGCCACCTCGTAGCCAGACCATGGGGTGAGGAACACCAATCCGACCGCGGAAGACCAGACGGTGATCTGCAGCGGGCTCATCGGTCCGTCGTTGTCGGTCTCTTCCACGTCCATGGCTTTGCGAATCAGCAGGGTCGCGGTGGCCCAGGCCAACGCAGAGGCCGCGATGAAGGCGTTGCCCAACCATCGCTCCGCAACGGGCAGGTCGACGTTCGGCGAGGCAAGAAAGAGGACCACGATGCCCATCAGGCCCAGCGCCAAACCGCCACCGAGTTCCTTCGTCATCGGATGGCCAAGGACAAGCACGGCGAGGATGCTCGTGAACAGGGGGTTGAGGGTGATCATCAGCGAGGCGTCACCGGCCGCGGTCCATCCCATGCCGTACATGAAGAGCACCTGATAGAGGAAGGTGGAGCATGCGCCGATCCACAGCAAACGTCGCCACTGCAACCACGTCGGTACAAACCATCCTTCGGAGAACTTCAGCCAGAGCAAAAACGCAGGGACGGCGATGAGGTAGCGCAACCACGCTCCAAACACCGGCCATGCGTTCATCTCGGTGGCGATCACGCGGCCTGCGGTCCATGCAATGCCCCAGAACGCAGCGACCAGCCACAGGCGGGCGTGCAAGCCGACGTGATTCATTCGAAGCGCTCCAAGCCCAGCTGGAGCACGCGGGCCCGTGGCAGCCCAATCTCCGGCAAGCCGGCGGCGGGGGCGTGCTTCTTCAGCCCCTCGATGCGGGACACATACACGCCGTAGGAGGCGATGTCGTCGGGTTTGAACGGTGTCGGGAGGTCCATGTCCTCCAGGGCAGCGCAGGCCTCAGCGCTGTAGATTGGATAGACGCGTCCCACGAAGTGGGCCCATCGGGAAATCCGAACAGCATCCACGCCATCGAGGGTCATCAGGTGCTCGAAAAGGCCCACGTCAGGGTAGCGGGCGCTACGCAGGGCCATCTCAACCTCCATCGCGATGTCATCGGGCCACGCGAAAGGTGTCGCGTCAGCCCACGCATCGGCCCGTTCCACGGTGCTCAGGATGTTGCTTTCCTCGGCTGCATAGAGCACTTCGCCGTATGCGGTATCGTCCTCCATGTCCGCCACCAAAGCGGGGAGTTCCTCGTAGAGGCGTTCGCAACGCTCCGCGTTGACCCCGTACAATTCGACCGGGATCATCGCGATGCCACCTTGAGGTCGTTTCAGGCGGAGGCGCCGATGCCGCTCGCACGCTGGCGTGCAGAGAGGGGCTTCTCGCTGATCCACTGCTGCTCGAAGATGGCGGGCAGGGCCGCTTCATCCTCAGGCGTCGGGAGCACGGTGAGGAGGTAGGCCTCCCAGGCCGCGTCGTCACCTTCGAAGGGCGTACCCTCGACGGTGTAACGGCCGCTGGCGAAGGCGCCGATGTCACGGTTGAAGTTCTCGTGTGGCACGTACAACTTTTCGGCACCTTCGGGCAAGTAGCCGCAGAGGGCCTTCACCGCGTCGACGATCTCCTGATGGTAGTGTCCTCGAGCCTCTTCGTTGAGGTGATCGCGGTCCAGAGCTACGCCCTCTTCCTGCTTCTTGCGCTCGTCCCAGCGGCCCTTGATGCCCCACACGTACGCCCACTCGGCGGACGACGACTCGTCAACGCCAAAGAGGTCGTGCGCGGTGGAGACCCACTTGTTCATGTAGCGCTGGAGCATGTCCAGAGGCACCACGCCGGCGGTGATGATGCGGCGCAGGCCGTTGGATCCGGTGCCGAGGTGGAAGGATTCCTCCTTCAGCATCGGGCCCATCGATGCGGCCAGCGGCTTGAACCCGGACGTGGACAGCATGCCCAGTTGGAACTTGCCGTCACGGTCCACGAACATCGTGTAGCAGAAGAAGTCGAGCCAGTGCGGCATCGGCCGGTTGAAGGCACCGAGCAAGCGGTCGCCGTCCTGGGCGTTGCGCTCGAGGAGCTTCTGCGCCTCGCGGCGTCCTTGCTGACCGAAGTAGGTCATCAGGAGGTAGGCCATCTGCCAGCCGTGGCGCTGTTCTTCGGCCATGATGCGGGCTGCAGCGTAGCGGTCGTATTCGGTGGGAGCACTGGCCAGGAGGTGGCGCTGCTGCTCGACGGAGGCGAATTCGGTGTCGCCCTGAACGGTGATCATCGTGATCATCGCGTCGCGCATGTTCTGTTGGGGCACCTGCATGGCACGTTCCCACTTGGGACGGCCAGCCAAGTCACCGAATTCGATGACGTCGCCTGCGCGGTCCCAATCGAAGAGCACGTCGAGGTTGAAGTCGCCAAGCCATGCGCGCTCAAAGCCAACGCGGTCTTGCCAATCTTCGAAGTTTGCAATCCAGTCGTCCCACGTTTCCGGCAGGTTGTCCATGCTACGGGGAAGGCATCGTCACCCTTGGACAAATGGCGAACATGTTCGTATGGACATGTTCGGTTGCATCACCGCTGTTTGCGGATGTCTTCAGCAAAGGTACGCATGACGGCCGATTCCATCCTGTGCATCTGAGCGGAAAGCGTGGACTTGGCGACCCCGAGAAGGCGGGCCATTTCCGTGATGCTCGTGCGTCGAGGCACGTCATAGTAGCCTTCGCGCAGGGCGAGTTCGAACACTTGCCGTTGCTTGGGGGTGAGCAATTCCGTGCTGCCGCTTCGTGTTGACAGCAGACGGTGCGGCAACCCGTCCTCGCGGAAGCGTTGAATGAGGCTCTTGGCCTTGATTTGAGTGCATTCAATGGTCCATTCCACCCAACCGTCCCTGACCTCGAAGGGGGTGTTGGGGATCACGCCGACGTCGATCAACGGTCGAAGAAAACCTCCCCCGCCGGCGCTGATGTCCACGGAGGGGTGACGTTGCTCAACGTCGCGCAGAGCTTCGATTTTTGGATGAGCATCGATGGAGGTGTAGAGGGATGGGCCACCCGAAATTCGTGCCGTCCCCCGGCCACGTGACAGCGGCATGTGCTTCTCGATGCGAAGGACTTCGGTCGGGTTGGCGCGCGTGACGTCACCGGCCCAGTGTCCGTCTGGAAGCCGCACCTCGATGCGAAGGCGGTGGCTGCCCATGCGTTGGAACCCGAACATGTTCGGTTAAGCCTGCCGTTGGCACCACGACGTCATCCCAAGAGGTCTGGGTGTTCCTCGATGTAGCGGATGGTGATGTCTCGGGCGATGAAATCCTCTTCGTCCATGATGCGGCGGTGCAAGGGAATGAGGTGCTCCACGCCTGTGATCACGGTTTCGTCCAGGGCCGTCCGCATGCGCCGGACGGCGTCCTCACGGTCATGGCCCCACGTCAGGAGTTTGGCCAACAGGGAGTCGAAGCACCCCGGCATCTCGTAGCCCGGATGGGCGTGGGTGTCGCATCGGATGCCAAAACCCGACGGGAAGTGGCAGTCCCAAAGGCGACCGGGCGAGGGGATGAATTGCTTCGGGTCTTCGGCGTTCAGGCGGCACTGGATCGCATGCCCGCGCCAGGTGATGTCCTCCTGCGCGAGCGGCAAGGCTTCGCCTTGAGCCACACGGATGCCAAGTTCAACGAGGTTGTGTCCGGTGATGAGTTCGGTGACCGTGTGTTCGACCTGCACGCGAGGGTTGACCTCAAGGAAGTAGAAGTCGCCGTTGGCGTCACGAAGGAATTCGAAGGTCGCCAAGCCCTTGTAGCCCACCGACTCCGCTCCTGCACAGACGAGGGCCCCGATTTCAGCCCGCTTCTCGTCGGTCAACCATGGGCCTTCCTCGACCAATTTCTGATGCCGGCGTTGAATGGAACAGAAGCGCTCACCGAAGTGAATGGCCTTCTTGCCGTCGGCCAGCACTTGGAATTCCACGTGTTGAGCACCTTGGATGTACTTCTCCACAAAGACGCGGTCGTCCCCGAACGCAGACTTTGCGCGGCTTTGACACAGGCGAAGTGCGCCCTCGAATTCGTCGGCCGCATTGACGATCTGCATCCCGATGCCGCCGCCCCCGGCCGCCGCTTTGATGATGACCGGGTAGCCGATGTCGTCGGCCAAGGAAGCGGCCACGCTGGCTTCGCTGATGGGTTCGCTGCTGCCTTTGGCGGTGGGCAGGCCCGCCGCCTCCATGGCGGCACGCGCCTCGATTTTGTCGCCGAGCAGGGTGATGACCTCTGCTGCCGGTCCAATGAAGGTGATGCCCTCTTCCTCCAAACGGTGGACGAAGGCGGCGTTTTCGGCCAAGAATCCGTAGCCAGGGTGAACCGCATCGCACTCAAGGTCCTTGGCCGCTTGCACCACGGCTTCGATGTCGAGGTAGCTGTCCAGTGGGTTGGTCCGCACGATCTCATAGGCCACGTCCGCAAGGCGCACTGGGAGCGACAAACGGTCTTCGCGGCCGTGGATGATGGCCGCCTCAATGCCAAGGTCACGAAGGGTTCGGAGGATGCGCAGCGCAATCTCGCCGCGGTTGGCAATGAGCACCCGCTTGAAGGCCATGGGCATGGGGAGGAACATACCGTCTATGATGCCCTCGGTCCTTCAGCGGTCGAAACAGCGGACCGAAAGAGCGATACGGGCCGACGCCGATGAGTGCACATGAGCGGGGACGGATTGGGCCAAGGCCGTGCGAGGGCCGAGAGACTTGCAGGACGCGATTTGAACAACGACGGGGTGGTCACCAACCTGATCATCTGTGGCGACAGCAGGTTCTACGATTACGGATGGTTGGAGGCCGAACTTGAGACATGGATTGAGTACAACTGCTGGCCGGACGTCATCATCTGTGGGGGCGCTTCTGGGATCGATGCGTTGGCCGAGCGCTGGGCCACCAACCACAACATCCACTTCGCGGCCTTTGAGGAAGCGTGGGGAGCGCCACGGCCTGGCGTCGAAGACCCAGGGCGCTCGGCAGCATCACCCGAACTGGTCGAGACCCTGTTGGGGTACGCGACCCATGTGTTGGCTTGCCCCGGACCAAGGTCAGTTTGGACGCATCGTATGGTGGAAGCGGCGAGGGCCAAAGGCCTCCACGTGATGGTCCGGCCGGTGCCTGAGGACGATCAGTAAACGTCGCGCAAGTAGCGCTTCTCGTCCTTCATCATCGTCTTCTCGATGAAGTGGGTGGCGTCTGCTTCGGACATGCCGCCGTGCTCCATCGCGATTTCGATGAGCGCCCTATGGACGTCCTTGGCCATGCGGGATTTGTCACCACAGATGTAGAAGTAGGCCCCGTTGTCAAACCATTCCCAGACTTCTGCGCCGTGTTCTTTCAAGCGGTGTTGCACGTAGATCTTCTCTTCTTGGTCACGGGACCAAGCG
>PBUZ01000110.1 GCA_002728035.1 Methanobacteriota archaeon | reverse complement strand
GTGCTCCCGCCTCGCTCGTGCAGGTCGTCGACGTTTTGCGTGCTGAGCAAAAAAGAGGGGACGCTCTGCTGAAGGGTTGCCAGTGCTCGGTGTGCAGGGTTGGGTTCCACCTCCTTCAGTTGGCGCCGCCGTGCCTGATAGAAGCGCCAGACGGTGTCAGGGTCAGCCGCCCATGCTTGGGGTGTTGCGACATCCTCGATGCGATGATTTTCCCACAACCCATCGTTGTCCCGAAACGTTCGAATTCCCGATTCTGCCGATATGCCTGCTCCTGTGAGGACGACGACTCGTTTTGTTCGCATGGAGACGGGCTGGCGCCGAGGATATTTGAACTCACAAGAAACGCTCATGTTTGCGTTGTTTCACAAAATCGGTTCTTCGGCACGGGACTGAGGCTCACATTTCGGCGACTCGAATGAGGCGGGTGGTGCGGAAGCCTTGCAGGATTTTGATGAAACGTTTGGTTTGGAATTCGGTGTCAAGGTCGTCATCGCCCGTATCAATGCGCACAGCCTCGAGCCCGATGAGTTTGGAGGGCGTGGCCACACCGAGGATGTTGTCATGACCAATGGCGCGCAACACCGCGGGCGAGAGTTGGAGATTTCCTCTGCCGATCAGGAAGCCTTGACCGCCCATGGGCGAGAGGAGCAACAACAACGGGCGAGGGTGTTGATGTTCGTCGACATGTCCTGAAATGACCTCCAGCAGCGTTGCTTCGTTAAGGTCTGTGTGCACCGTTTCGCCGTGTTGGATATCGATGCCCAAGAGGGTCAACGACAAATCGAGATGTTCGCCCATGCGGCGAAGTGTTCCCCCGCTGCCCCAAATCACCATGAGGTCGGGTTCGTCCTCGAGAAGGGTTGCAACATGATGAGCCAAACCTTCGATGGTGTCTTCTTCGCTCACACGCTCAACCTGCTCTTTGGCACCTTGCATGAATCGGGGCGAAGACGGTGTCCACGCCTCTCCGTACATGCGGACTTTCCAAACGCCTTCCTGATAGACGACTTCGTCCAAATCCATGACTTCGGTGATAGCGGTTCGCAAGTCGCCCAGCGCAAAGGCAAGAACGACTTCTGCCGCTGCTTTTGGGGTGGTCGCAAAACATCCCGAATGCATCTTCACGCCACCTGGCACACCGATGAGAGCAATTTTCTGGGCTTCTTTTCCGAGGTCTTCAAGCGCATTGACGATGTCCCTGGTGGTACCGTCGCCTCCTGCGTACACGATGCCTTCGACACCTGCTTCAACCAAGGCTGCGACCAAGGCCGTCGTATCGCTATGCGATGTTTGAGAAGGCGTTTCACCAATCCATTCTCCGTTGAGCCTGTCCGACCCCAAAGCCGATTCGGCCCATGTCGAGCCCATGCGACCTGTCCATCCAACCAACGTGAGGGCGACATCGGTGCGGTTCAACGATGACGCTGCGAGGGTTGCAAGGTGGTTCAAGCACTGTTCCATTCGAGGGCCTGCACGGTCTTCAGCGCCAGCGGCACGGGCCTCTGCTGCTCGACCATCACTTCCTTTGAAGCCCAATTTTCCGCCCAATCCCGCATCAGGATTGACCACGATGCCCAGGCGCATGCGTGTGCCTCTCGCACCTCCCTCAAATAGCCCTGCTTCTCGCAATATCCTCCGCTTATCGCCCAAATCACCCCAGCCTTCATGAGGAGAACCGCGCATCACCGACCATGAAGAGGCCGCCTTCCGATGAGCCAAACCTCGAGGACATCCTCGCCCGTGATTTTTCAGAATTGAACATCGGAGAGGACAACATTCCCGTTGATGCCGAGGTGGACCAGACAGCCGAGGAAGCAGCACCAGAAGCGGCCTCGTCCACACCGATCGTTTACAATCAACGCATCGACGCGATTGAGGACAGAGAAGTCTTCACGGTGAACGCTCCATCCAAAGCGGCAAAGGCACCACCCGATGAGGACAAGAAAACGTCCGCTGTTCAGGTCCTCAAGGAAGCGAGTTCACAACTTGGCGATGACTTTGATGTGGATTGGTAGAACCCTTGCTCTGTTCATGTTTGTTAGCGCGGGATTGATAGCGAGGGTTCAACCCCGTAGGGGTTGTCGGAGTTGAGAAGGCATGACCATGATTCACATTACACTGCCCGACGGAACTGTCAACGAATACGCTGCGGGCATCACCTGTGCTGAAGTCATCACCGATGCATTGGGCAAGAAACACGGCTGCCTCGCGGCGAAGGTTAACGGTGTCGAATGCGACATGTCAAGGGTGCTGAATGAGAATTGTTCGGTGGAAGGCATCCTTTCGGATTCAGAGGAGGGCATCCACATCCTTCGCCATTCTGCTGCCCACCTGCTCGCACAGGCAGTGATGGAACTCTATCCAGGTGCGCTGCCCACCATTGGACCAGCCATCGACCGTGGCTTCTACTACGACTTTGCCATGGACCCCATCACCGAAGCAGACCTCAAGACCATCCAGAAAAAAATGCATGAATTGGCGCGGAAGAACCTCACCGTTGAACGGGTTGAACTCGACCAAGAGGGTTTGCGAGAGCACTTCATCAACAATCCCTACAAAATCGAAATCATCGATGATAAGTTGGAGGCGGGCGATGGCTCGACCGTCTACAAGCAAGGTGATTGGTACGACCTTTGCCTTGGACCTCACGTTCCAAACACTTCGCGGCTGATGTTTTCGAGGCTCACCTCGGTCTCGTCCGCCTACTGGCGTGGCGACCAAGACCGAGAGCAGTTGGTCCGTATCTACGGCTTGGTTGAACCCACAAAGGAGGCACTCAAAGCCACCCTTCATCGGATGGAAGAAGCAAAGAAACGGGACCACCGCAAACTCGGGAAGGACCTGCAACTCTTTCACATCGACGAAGAAGTCGGCCAAGGGCTGATCCTCTGGACGCCTCGTGGAGCAATTGTTCGCCAAGAACTACAGGATTTCATCTCCTACCACCTTCGCCGGCAAGGCTACGCTCAGGTCTTTACCCCTCACATTGGGAAACTTGACTTGTATCGAACATCGGGGCATTTCCCCTACTACCAAGACTCGCAATACCCGCCACTCGTTGAACGCGATTTGATGAACAAACTGGCAGATGAAGGCTGCACCTGCGGTGACCTTTCCAACATGATGAAATCAGGAGAGATCGAAGGGTACATGCTCAAACCGATGAATTGCCCACATCACGTGAAGATTTACGCCAGTCAAGCCCGTTCTTATCGAAATCTACCGCTGAGGTTGGCTGAATTTGGCACTGTCTATCGTTGGGAGCAATCCGGAGAAATCTCGGGCATGACCCGAGTTCGTGGATTCACGCAGGACGATGCACATCTCTTCGTGACCGAGGAACAATTGGCACAAGAGGTGCTTGGGTGCATCGAACTGGTGCAAATCATCTTTGACAAATTGGGTATGGAAGACTACCGTGTCCGTGTGGGGCTTCGAGACCCCGACTCCACCAAATACGTCGGGGACCCTGCTCGCTGGGACAAGGCCGAAGAAGCCTGTCGCGCCGCTGCAGAATCGCTGGGTGTTGCTTGGTCCGAAGAAGAAGGCGAAGCCGCCTTCTACGGTCCGAAGATCGATTTCGTCGTGAAGGATGTCATCGGTAGAGAATGGCAACTCGGCACGGTTCAAGTCGATTACAACCTTCCAGAACGCTTTGACCTGACCTACAAGGGAAGCGATGGAGAACTCCACCGACCGGTGATGATCCACCGTGCGCCCTTCGGTTCCATGGAACGCTTCTGTGGCGTTCTTATCGAACACTTTGCTGGCCGATTCCCCACCTGGCTCACGCCAACGCAATGCCACATCATCACCATCTCGGAGAAGCACAAAGCCTACGCTCAGCAGGTGGCGGATCGTCTCAAAGACGCTGGTGTGCGCGTGGAGGTCGATGACGGTGACGACACGGTGGGGAAGAAAATCCGAACCCATCGAAAACTCCAGCCGGCCTACATGGTCATTCTTGGCGATGGAGAAATGGAGCAGGAAACGGTCAGTTTGCGCGCCCGTAGCGGTGACCAAATCGCTGATATTCCACTCGAGCAATTCGTTGCTGACCTGCGAAATGAAATTGACAGCAAAGTCAGCCAGCCCGCTCTCGTCCCACCTTCTGAAGCGTGATGATGGTCCATGGCATCTCCTGAAATCATCCAAGGATTTTCCGCCAACATGGTGGTTCCCTTGGTTTTGGCAGCCCTGACAGCTTGGTTTTTTTGGGCAAACGTGGTTCCCCGTCAGCTCAAAGGTTTGCAAGTCGCTTTTCAAACAGCCCCAAAGACCTACGAAGTGCACCGGGTGACATCAACGGTTCAAGAAGTCAAGCAACTTCTTTCTCAGCGAAGAACGAGGCTAGGTGTCGTCTCCTACCTCATGGCGCTGACAGGAAGTTTGGTGCTCTTCTTTGAATTCATCAACTTCCGTGCAGGGTATTCCGCTGGTTATCACGCACCTTCGGTGGCCTTTGCTCTTATTCTCATCATCCTGCCTGCCATTGTTTCGAGCGGAACCTCGTTGGGGGCGCAGGTGATTCGACCGTTGGGCGTGAGCAGAGCGACGTTGCAGAACAACACCAGAGCACGTAACATTGCCTATGCCGCCCTCACCGTTTCCTGGTTGTTGCTCTCGGGCGCTGTTGGTTATGTGATGCACACTCAAGGGGTTTCAACGACCAGCACCTACAGCCTGGTTGCTCTCTTGGCCTTCAGTCCAGCAGTGCTCGCCTACGGACGGATCCTTGGGTCCTCGTGGCATGCGTTGAAACAATCGTCTCAGCAAATTGCCGACGGAAAGGCTTCGCCCTTTCACAATCACCTTCCCAACGCTCGCCAACAATTCATCGCACAAGTTGTGCACCTCAACCTTGTCGCCATGCCATTTGTGGCCTTCAACACCCTCGTCTCCCTCATGTTGTTGGCCTACAATCCGGACATGTTCACGCATTCTGACCGAGTCCTGAACCTGCCCGAATACCGTATTCAATCCACCTACATGGAGGAAGGGGGTTTGCTTGGATTTGGGCTCATCGAGTTGTTCTCTCATATCCCGCAAGCAGGCATTCGTGTCCCCATCGTCACCTCGCTGCTCCTGTTTTTGTTGCTCAACGTCGCAGCCGTTGGCTTCCTTTTCGTGTACGAAGTCGCTCGTATTTTGTTCCTTGATATTCAAGATGTCTCCGGGTTTGGCGGTATCCGTTTGGCCGACAGTAGATTGTTGCGTGCCGAACCCGTCCAACAGGCGAACGTGTTGAACTTCTGTTTCACCGGTTTCGCCGGTCAATCCATGCTCTTGTTAGCGCTTGCCATGATCACCTTCTGGGACTCGAGTTTTCTCCCTCAAGGTGATGCCTGTGGGGCATGGGAGCAGAGTGTGTGCTCCATCATGGAAAAGGACACCCTCGAGCAATTGACCTGGTTGCTCGCCTCTGGTGGGCAGATCGCCTTCTTTGCGATTTGGAGCCTTTCCTGGCGACGGTCAAGCCAACTGGATGAAATCACCTTTGACGCGGCCATGGACGAAGACCGAACGCGGTTGCGTGGGATGAGCGACATGATTTACCTCAAGCAACGACCCGTCAGTGAGTTGCTCGCAAACGACGACTGGGGCACCGCTATGCGGCGTTATGAAGCCTCCAGCCAAGGCTTGGAAGCCAAACTCGTCGGCTTGGACATGGTGCGTCAAACCAAAGCAAAAATGATGCTTTATGTCGGTCTTGGACGATGGGATGAAGCGGAGGAGTTGGCCGTCGATCTTCTCGCATTGCAAGGTGGTCGAGATGCGCAAATCTCCCGATTGGTGTTGTGCGCTGCCAGCCTTGCGCAGCGGGACTACCGCGAAGTCACTCCACGGCTCAATCTCCTTGCCAACGACGACATTGAAGCTGTCCGCTTGAAGTGGGTGGCCAGTGTACTGCATCCCAAACTGAAATTGGGCGGAAAGGCCCTTACTGATGCTCGGGCAATGCTCAGTATTGACCCGCTCACGAAAGACAACATCGCCATGCTGGAGCACTTCAAAGAAGGGACGACGACGTTGCGCACACGGCATCCAAAACAGCCTGCTCAACGTCGCATGTACCTCGGTGAAATCGCAAGATTGCGAATGATGGGGCAAAGTGAACAAGCCCTCGATCACCTGGAGCAGGTGCTGGCGAAGATGGAAGAAGATGAATGGGTGTTGGGCTCCGTCACTCGCGCCCTGCTCAATCATGATGCAGGACGAACGCTTACCTCTGTGGACATGTTGGAAAAACTTCGAAAGAAGCATCCACGCGACCCTCATGTCCGAGGGGCATTGCACCAGTTTGCACAACTCGGCCAAACGCAACGGCCTGCATCAGAACCGACCAAACTTCAATGGATTTTCGAAGAGGAAACGGATTGGTGGTTGCGTTGGTCAAAGCACAACGCCACCGTACCCCCCGTCTTGGACAAGGAGGTTCTCAAAGCCCATGCGATGAACGCCAATGCTTGGGTTGGGCTTCTCTCTTCTGACGAGTGGACGAAGTTGGGGCGGAAAAACGCCCATCAAAGCCTTCCTGACAACCTCCCAATCGGACTGTACACGCATTTGACAGGCATTGTGGTGTCCATTGGAGGCATGCCCGTTGACCTTGGACTACCCGCATCTTTTGACCACCAAGCCGCTACCAAGGCCAACGTGCTTGATCTGTGATCAAATCCTTCGGCGTAATCGCTCCATGGCTGCATCTGCCTGAGCGAGCCCTTGCAGGCATTCTTCGATCTTGCTCACGCCCAACATCTCTTCAGCGAGCGCAATGGCGGCTTCACAATCCCTCCGGTCATCGTCCTGAATACCGATGCCAATGGCCTCGCATTGGTTACGAAGAACACGCCACTGGTCCATCACGAAATCGTAGAGTTCCAGCGCATCGTCACTGGCTTTCCCTTCCTTGTCAAGCCCGGCGGTCATTCGCTCAAGCAACATGCCTGCATGCGACCAAGAACGCTCATCGGCCGCTTGGACGATTTCGTCCAATGCCGCTCGCCACTTGGCTTCGTCATCACGGCCTTCGAACCGTTTCACCAGTTTCTTCTTTTGCTTGAGTGCGCGCAGGACATCGTCCATCGCAGCACGCTCCCGTTCGATGGTGCGCACAACACCATCCGCCAAACCAATGGCTTGACTCGCATTGCCTTGCTCAAGCGCCTCCTCGGCCTGATTCAATCGGTTTGTCAAGTCATCCGTGTCGAGGCCGTCCGCCTGCTTGAGATGACGTTTTGCTTCGCTCAAGGCCGTTTCTGCTCGTTCAAGCGCCCCTGCATCGGCTTCGAGTTGAGCGGGAATCACAACAGCGAATTCAAACGCCTCCTTCGGTTTCTCTTGACTCAGTTTTTCCTTTGCCTCTGCCAAGAGGTCACGAAGATGCGCGATGCCATCCCCTTTCTTTCCATCCAGTGCACGCGTTGCTTCGAGAATGGTGTCCTCGGCGCGTTTCCACCAAGTGAGGATCTCAACCGCCCGTTTCTTGGCCTGACGGTAGAGCGTTTCACCTTCCCTCAGTGAACCAAGGCTCACCTCCCTCAGGCCCATGTCGTAGGCTTTCCTCGGCCGTCGTGCCACGGGGGCGATGGCTTCAGCATCCTCAACCGCCTTGAGCGCATCTTCTCGAATAATCTCAACATCGTCGGCGAGGGACAGCGCACGGTCCATGTCTTCCTCACTTTCATCCAAGAGCCGCATACCGTAATCGGGGTCAAGATGGCCTTCTTCCTTCGCCGTGGTGATCAGGCTGGCGGCTTGCGCAACGGCAGCCCCCTCCGCCTTGAGTTGAAGGAGGCGATGCTCGAGTTGATCCAACCGCTTGCGAAATGCCTTGCGTTCAACCTTCTTGTCATCGCCGACCGTCCATGTGTACAACGTATCGCCCACAGCAAGCGCCACAACAAGACATGCCCCCAGGCCCGCCAATGAAGACAAGGTCTCGATTTGCGTGACTGCAAGCACCATCGCAGAAACGGTGCCTATGCCAGTAAGGACTGAACGGTAGCGCAAAACGCCGAAATTCCCCCGCATGGTTTGCCTTGAAACCGTGCGGCACAGCAAACCGACCACAAGGACAAGCAGGCTACCCAACAGTGGTTGCGTGAGCGCGGGCTCAAGACCCAGAGCGCCTAAGGAAAGAAGAATCGGCCAAGCCACAGCGGTGGAGGAACCCAAACGAGAGCGAGCGTTTGGATCGTCAAGGGTGGCATCTTGGACAAAGATGCCCCAGAGAAGCAGAAGAAGCGGGGCGCCAAAACTCGTCAGCACAACCCCGTCACCGTTCACCAAGGCCTTCAGGGAAGGCCAAGCCAGCCAAATCGCACACAAGAGCAACGACAAGGCAGTCAACAGCGTGGTTGTTTCCACCCGTTTCTGACGCCTGAAACGTACGGCTTCAATGGCCGTATCGGTATCCGCCCAGGTGACCATACCAAGCCGTGGTCATCGTTCCCCCATAATCACTCCGATGAATTGCCCATGGCATGAAAGATGAACTTGAGGAGCGGGAATGTTCAAGGGTGTCTTTCGGCTGTATTCATTCCCGAGGGAGCATCATGTCCGGACTTATCACCATGGACGATTTATCCAACGAAGAGATTCTGAGCATTTTGGATGATGCTGAACGCCTGTTGCCCGTTGCAAAAGGCGAGACGTACTTGCCCTTGCTCCAAGGCAAAATACTCGGCAACCTCTTTTTTGAACCGAGCACCCGCACCCGCATGTCTTTTGAGACCGCAATGAAGCGGCTGGGAGGCGATGTCGTGAATCTGGGCGATGTCAAGACTTCGTCGGTGGTGAAGGGTGAAACGTTGTTTGACACCATCCAGATGGTGGATGGATACACGGACATCATCGCCATGCGCCATCCACGGCAAGGAGCGGCCCAGTACGCCCAAGACGCTGCTCGCGTCCCCATCCTCAACGGAGGCGATGGTGCGGGACACCACCCCACACAAACCATGCTTGACCTCTTCACCATACGACAGGCTCACGGAACGCTCGAGGGATTGAAGGTCGTCCTCGCTGGCGACTTGCGCTACGGTCGTACCGTCCACTCACTCAGCCACGCCTTGATTCGATTCGGCTGTGAACTCGTCTTCGCCAGTCCCAGCCTGCTGAAAATGCCGGCAGAAATCGTTGCTGATTTGACGAACCATGGGGCCAAGGTTGTTGAGACAGAAGCCTTGTTGGATTCACTTGACGATGCCGATGTCGTTTACATGACCCGAATCCAAAAAGAGCGCTTTGCGGACGAAGATGAATACGCAAAGGTCGCCGGTGCATACAAGCTGCATGCCTCAAATCTTGATGGGGCAAAAGAAAACATGATCATCATGCATCCACTTCCACGGGTCGATGAAATTCATCCTTCGGTAGACGCTACCCGCCACGCACGCTACTTTGAGCAAGCCTTCAACGGCGTCGTCGCACGCATGGCTCTGCTGTGCAGGTTGCTCAACATAGAAGTCCCCGCAAATATCCCAGGAGGTGAGGCTTGATGTCTCAAGAACACAACATGCGCCGAGTCACCGCCATTCGCAACGGCACCGTCATCGACCACATCCCCGCTGGACAGGCCATGCGTGTCCTCGAAATGCTTGGCATCAACAAGCGAACATCGGTACCGGTATCGATGGTGATGAATGTGCCATCGAAGAAAATGGGCACGAAGGACATCATCAAGGTGGAGGACCGTGAACTGACGCAAGACGAACTGAACCGGCTTGCACTCGTCGCTCCTGATGCTCACGTTGCCATCATTCGTGCCTACAGTGTGGCAGAGAAGATGACCATTGAATTGGGCGAGGAAGTCACCAACGTGGTGCAGTGCACCTTCACGAACTGCATCACAACGAACCTCCGTGAGCCGTTGCCTCATCGGCTCAAGGTCGTTTCAAGAGAACCGTTGGAGTTGCGCTGCCATTATTGTGGTCGCCCGCAAGACCTTGAAGAATTGGTCCACAACCTTCTCTAGGCACGTTCGACGCCGAGTAAATCTCGCATATCGCAGGCCTTGCATAGCGCCCCTGAAGTCGGACTACCGCAACGCGGGCAAGGCGTGGGAGGTGCAGGGCGAGATTCGCCACCTCCCAATTCAACGACCTGATCACGAAGGGCCTTGATTTGATCAGCCATCCGCACCAAGCCGTGACGTGTACCGGGTACATCCGCTTCCATTTGCGCGACCATCTCTCGGTGACGCCATCGCAAGGCGCCTCTGGCATTCGGGCATTCTTCGTGATGCAACGGGAGGTCGCGATGCAGGGCATAGAGGTGAATTTCCTGTTCGGGGACCCATCGAAGTGGCACGATTCGAGGCGAAAGTCCGTCCACCGGCGTGGCTGTATGCGGTGCAAGACGGAGGGTACGTTCGATGTCTGCATTGGCCATGTTCATGAGCACGGTTTGTGCCATGTCGTCGAGGTTGTGACCAAGAGCGATCACATCGGCACCGACCCGCTGTGCAAGGTGATTGATGCCTTGACGGCGGAACACCCCGCAATAGGAACACGCCATACGTGGTGCATCGTTGTCTTTCTCGATCACCATTGGTAACC
>PBUZ01000109.1 GCA_002728035.1 Methanobacteriota archaeon | reverse complement strand
GTCTTCAACCCTCGGTTTCTTCTGCCGTCTCGTCAAACATTAACGCCTCTCGCGGCACCCCCAACATCGCTTGACGCAGTGAGGAGCGAAGTTCTGTCAACTCGCCGTAACACACCAGCACATCATCGTAGCGCAACTGCAGGTCTTCTTCGGGATTCCAGACCAGACGGTTTTCCCGGGAGAGGGCGAACACAGGTACGGAAGCGAAGACATCTCGCAATCGCTTTCCAACCATTTTCGGGTGGTTGCGCAATTGCAAGGACAGCACCCCTGAGCCTGGAATGGTTCGAAGAAGTTGGCCGATGTCAACCTCAGAGAATGCGGTGTCTTCCATGACGAAATCAACGATGGCACCAGCGACGTTCACGCCGCTCGCTTTCTCGATTCCTTCAAGGCCGGGAGAGGAATTGACTTCCAAGACCAAAGGACCGTTCTTCCCCTCAAGCAAATCCACGCCAGCGATGTTCAACCCTAGCAACCGAGCGGCTCTGCAAGCCGCTTCTGCGTAGCCGGCTGGCAACTCAACTTTCTCGACGGTCCCGTTGAGATGGTAGTTGCTCCTGAATTCACGACCTCGGGCGCGTCGTCGCATGCAGGCGACAACGCGGTCACCCACCACCAGAGCGCGGATGTCCTTTCCGTGCGATTCGGCGATGTATTCCTGAACCAAGACGGATTTACCCGTCATGAGCAAGCCTTGAACGAGGTTGCGTACCTCAAAGGCGGTGTGACGGAGGAACACCCCATCGCCTTGCGTGCCCTGGGTGACTTTCACCACCACAGGAAGGCCACCTACCGTTTCGATGGCCTGTTCGACATCGATAACGTCACGAACATAGACCGTTATGGGAACGGGGATACGGTTTCTGGCGAGAATTTGCGAGGCGTTCAACTTGTCGCGACTCTGCAAAATACCTTGGCCGGTGTTGGCCGTCCATATGCCAAGTTGTTCGATATGGCGTAGCACGGCTACGCCGTGCTGCGTGATCGAATGACCGATCCTCGGGATGACCGCATCGTGCGTGAAATGGCGACCTTTGTGCAACACATCCACGCTGCCCTCGCCGACCACGAGTGAGAACTTCATCGGGTCACAAACTTCGACCTCGATGCCCCGTTTTTTGGCTTCTTCGACAATGCGTCGTGTGCTGTACAAGCGTGGTCCCCTGCTCAGAACGGCCAACCGCAGGCTATTGTAGCCCGCAGTTTTCACTTCGTTCGTCGTCTCATCGGGCCTCATTGGGTTGGACAAATCATGTCGCGCCTTTGAAGTGCTCGGAAGATATCGCCAGTTCATGAGCGAAGAGGAACTTGACGCAGCGGGGGCACTTGCTGTTGACGAGGACCAAGACGAGGTGCTGGAAGAATTGTCGCTTGAAGAGCGCAAAGAGCGGCTGAAAAAAGCCCGCTGGAACGTCTTCCTCTACCTCGGCGTTGCTGCCATCATGTTCTTTTTCGCCCTTTTCCCGGTCCCCTTTTCAGCTCAACCGAATGGGCAAACATACGAGCAAGATCTCAAATTTGTTTGGGGCCTACCCATTGATGGTGAGGATTTCACTGATGTTCCCATCAAAATCGAGATCAAATCAACTGAGCCGCCCGCTGACCCATACGCCCGAATTGCGGTTTATTTGCTAAATTCAGACGATTGCGATTCGAGTGAAATTCTCCGACTTAAGACAGATGCCAGAGACAATCCGACGCATGATTATCAATTTCAAATAACCGACAAAGTACCGTTCGCCGATGAGAATTTTGTTTTTGAATTCAATGTCGACGGTGGTGGACAATGTGTGTTCGCTGAGTATGTCCATAAGGATGATCTGGAAAAGACTCTCCCTGGCGTCATGGAAGTGGATGGTAGTATGTGGCCTAATCAAATTTGGGCAGGCTTCATCGCGATCGTGTGCCTCTCCCTCTCTGGATTTGCCTTCGTCGGTGCCCAACGCCATGGCGGTGCTATGCGCAAGTTGCTCGAGGGCGAAAACGAATCCACCGAATCCAAGGTGCTTTCCGAAGCCAGTCGAGCACGCATCGCTGCCGGTCCGGGCGGTCCACCGCAGGCCGGTCCAAGCGGCCCACCGCCCAGTGAAGGCCCCAGCGAGCCACCAGCAGAAACGGCACCAGCAGAACCGCCTGCAGAAGCATCAGAGCCAACCGAGGCGCCGCCTGCAGCCGCAACACCCGCAGCGAGCCAACCTGAAGGGACCTTCGAGCCTGCAGAAAACGGCTATTTCTTCAGAAAAATGCCGGATGGGACCTACGACCAGACCGTTTACGTCCAAAACGAAGACGGTTCTTACGTCCCCCATGAAGGCTGATGCAAGCATCATTTGCTTGATTTGATGCAATTTCACAACAAATCAGCATCACCCTTGAAAGGCTCCGAGCCTACGGTTTGGTGAGGCATGGCCATGGATGAGGAACCAACCACCAACTTGACGGTGGCGAAACTCAAAGCCCTGTGCGTGCTCAATGACCTTTCAGCAAGCGGGAAAAAGTCCGAACTCTTGCAACGTTTGTTGGATGCCGGCGTTGACCGTGAAACGCTGGGATTGGAGGTTTTCGACGAGGAAACGGCGACCTTCCAAGAGGCCGGTGACGAAACCGAAGAACCTGCGGATGAACCCGTGATGCTTTCGCTGGAAGACGATGACACGCTGACCCCTGATGAAGCGGTTGAAGAAGAGGAACAAACACCCTCTGCGTCCGAGGAAGAAGAACCGATGCTCTCGTTGGACGAAGATGAAGAGGTGCTTGAGGCAGAAATCTTGGAGGCTGATTTGATCGATGAGGCGCCAGACCGGTCTCCTCAACCAGCAGAATCGGAACCAAAAACATCCGATACCAGTACGGTCCAAGCGACTACACTGAAGGAAATGCTTCAGCGCCCACAAACGGTTGCTATTCTCCTTACGCTCTTGATTTTGGGCGCTGGAGGGTGGTACTACGTGAACAATCAACTCGAGCCGTTCACCGCCGACTCCCTGCGCTACGGTGACCGCATGAACTACATGATCACCGGCGAGGAAGACGGTGGTAAGGGCTCCTTCATCGCCACCGGCGAATACGTATCCCTCGTGACCGAGCGCCTCGAGGATGCTACGGATTATTGCAAGATCAAATTGACCTTCAAGGGTGAGAGCGAAGCCTCCATCACAAACGGAGGCTCGTCTGAATTGTTTGCACAAACGTCCGATGACCGTCTCGGTGCGGTCCACGTACGCGGCGGCCAAGGACTGTCATGGTTGGCGATGGAGAGCCAAAACGAAATGCAATTCACGCAATTTGATTTGTCGGGCCATTACCCCATTGCTTCCACGTGCTCCGAGTTTACAACCGACAGTACCTCCGGTCAAGCCAGCCTCACCCTGCGGACATGGAAGGAACTGCGAGAGCAGGTCGTTTTGGCAACCGAGTTGGACGTGGATGCAACGCTTTCAGGCGACAATTACCAGGCAACCGCCTTCACCTACGGCGTCGGCGGCCTGTTTGGTGACCTTGAGGAATTGTCTCCTGGTCTGGGTCGCGTGGTTGCACCCATTGAACTCGCCGATTTCTTTGGCAACGATTACATCACCAAAGACGCCACCGGCACAAGTTCTGGCTGGGAATGGCGCGTGACGGGTTCGGAGAAAGTAGGCTCCACCAATATGTGGAAAGTCACGGCCAGCCACCGGGATATCCGTGACTTCTGCCTTGGATACGCAACGATGAATCTGTGGCTGGATGCAGACAGTCCGTGGGCTGCTCGTCAAGAGGTGGATGTCGCCATCAGCAGCAGTGATGCCTCTCAGTCAGGTTGTTCTGGGTGGCAGCAGCGGGGTGTCGAGGCGGTTCTTCCCGAAGGCGAGTTGGAACTCCACCATACCTTTGACCAAACTTCCATCACCCGCGGTGTCAAAACGGTCGAATTGGGCAAGACCTACGATAACCGCCCGCAGGCGAACGATCTCAACCCTGACAGCGACGACCTCGTGGATTGGGGTGTGGACGGCATGCACTTGCCTGATAATTCGTCGCAGCGAGCCCACCCACTCGACCAGGCGATGACCTGCCTCGACAATTTCAGCAGCACCGCCTCGGGAGCCGTTACCGCTCTGGAGAACGACGGCTATATCTGGCGTGCAGTGGATGCACAGAACGGAAGCGCGACCGATTGGAACATCTCATGGGTGGCCACCGATGCCACTGCAGGATGGCTCTTGTTTTCCGTCTCTGGAACCGTTGCGGAAGGTCTGACCTGTGAGTACATCGCCAAGGGAACCTTTGACGATACCGTTGCCTACAACCGCGAATCCATTCCCGAAGTCCTTGCGCTTCACGATATCGAGGCCCGATTGATGGACGCTCAGCGATTCCCTTCCCTGACCGATTCAGCGGCCTTGTTTGATACCTCAGGGCCTCATCCAGAAACGCGAATGGGGTACTTGGTCGTGGTTCCAGGTACCGGCTTCGGCATTGATTTCGGCGATTTCCTCGACACAAACGGTGCGACCACCGTGGATGTCCAGCGAAGTTGGGAGGATGGTGATGCTGACCGTTCGTTTTCCTTGCTGGTGGATGCCACCGATGGACGGCTGATCGGCTGGACATCAACTTCAGTGGAGTTGGCGTGATGTCCACCGACGGTCGCGGTTTGGACCATCTGATGGAACAAAACGATACCGAACTTGATTTTTTATCGGCTTACGGCGGCGTTGATGACGGGGAAAAGGGCGACGCAGACGCGTTGTTTGCAGCCGTTCATCGTTTTCTTCTCGCAGGCGGGGTGGTCTGCGAGCAGCAAGACGCCATCTTGGTGTTCGAGCACGGCAAGGTTCACGTTGACGAGCGCGGGTGTTGGCTGACGTTCACGGGCGACCATCTTCCATTGGTGTCCAGTGACCTGCATGCCCCTGGTTTCGTCAATGCATCACTCGCCAAAGACCGTTCCTCAGTCACGGTTCAATTGACCGAATGGTCGTTGGAGCAGCGTCGGTTCATTGAGCGGTTGGTCGAACACCACCGAGCGGCGTGAGTTCACGAGCGTCGCTTGACGACCACAGCAAGTCCGAGGGTGACCGCCACAACCCCAACGCCGAGGAACGGAAGGAGGCCTTCGGATTCCCCAGATGCAGGGATGTCGCAACCGTCGCCATCGGCATGAACGCCTTCATACGTGCCGTCGTTGTAATAGCACGATGACCATGTTTTGTACCAGTCTCCGGTCGGGAATGTCTCGGTCGAATCATCGGAGTAGGTGGCTTTGACGCGCCAGTTGACATAGGAATGGTCGCTTGGGGGCGTCAATTCAATGGCGTAGGTGCGGTCATCGTCACTCACGGTGACGTCTTGGGTCACTGGTGGGTCGCAAACGCCGGAGTTGAGACAGATTTGGGTGGTGATGGCGAGGGTGGTTCCGTTGTCATGAGCCTCGTCGTCAAGCGTAACACTCAGCGCCCAGGTTGCACCGTCTTGCGATGGCGTTGTTCGCTCTGCGACGGAGAAGGGCACCGAATCATCGGGGTTGATGTCCTCTCCAGCATCAGCGGAACCAGCAAGAGCAGAGGACACCATCGAGGTGAGCAGCACGGCCGAGAGGAGGAGGGCCAAACCCGTTCTCATAGAGAGAAGTGGGGGTTGGTCCTTTTTTAGGGTTCACGCTGTTGTGCTTGAGCCTTATTCCATTTCCCATAGCTCATCGCCGACCCAATGCAAGGTCTTGATGCCCTTTCCTTTGGTGGCTGAGGTAAGGTCAGCGGCCCCGTTGAGCGCCCAACCCAGTGCCAACGGCCGTTTGTGGGTCATGTCTCGAATCCACACCAAGTCGCCAGATTCAACCGATGGTTCCGCATCGTGAACGCCAGCAACCATGCAGTCGGCGCCGTTCATGAGAAACGGTATGGCGCCATGGTCGACTTCGACCCATTTCATGGCGTCCATGTGTTGCAAAAATCCCCGCAAGGTGAGGAACACACAGCGCTGGCCATCGTCATCCACCAGTTCGATGACGATCGGCGTTCGGTCAACAAACCCCATTGTCCACGGGCCGTATTCAGCCATTTCGAGAAACGCTCCGTCAACGTTGAGGTCAATGCTCAAGTCCGATTCAAGCTCCTTCAGCAATGGCGCGATGTTCTTTCGTCGCACGGGTCGTCGCTTACGGATGCTCCATTCGTTGGCCATGCCCTCCGATGGGGGCTTGGAGGCTATCATTCTTCGGCATCGTGTGCTTCTTGTGCTTGGCCCGTTTCGCAGGTGTATGGCCATGTGGTGCACCATCCGGACCTTTCGCAAGCACGCGCTTGAACTCGGGAATCCGCCTGCAGAGGAACCCATTTTGTTTGTTAAACCAGCAGCATGCCTGCATGGAGAAGGGCCGATTCCAGTATCCTCGCATCCAGGCGAGGTGCACCACGAGGTGGAATGTGTGGTTCGATTGAACGACGACCTGGAGCCCGAGGCCATCGCAGTGGGTCTGGATTTGACCGACCGTGCAACGCAGGCAGCGCTGCGTGCTGAACAATTGCCTTGGGCCAAGGCGAAGTGTTTCACCTCCAGCGCCGTGGTCGGAACATGGACGGATTGGAGCGGATCGTGGGCTTCCTTGGTCGACTCCACGAACGGTCTGCACCTCTCCCTGTCCGTCAATGGCGAGTTGCGTCAATCCTCTCCGCTTCACGAAATGTCCGTGACGCCGCTTCAACAAATCGAGTCGCTGCGTACCTGGGCACCCGTCCGAGGCGGGGATCTCCTGTTCACCGGGACACCCCAAGGGGTTGGTGAATTGTTACCCGGAGACACCGTTGAGGCCCAACTTACGGACGCCGCTGGTGCCGTTTTATCGCATCTTTCTGCTCGCTGTGCATGAGGGTTGCTTTCATATAGCGCGTGCTGGTCGGTGGCGACGCAGGAGGCATCACTATGGCTCAATGGCACGGAATTTCACGACGAAAACCATCTGGTGGACGAAAGGTTCAGGCACGCGGCAAGCGCTCAACCGAAATCTCAACGGAGAAGCAATTCGCCCTTGTTGGTGAGCCCAAGCGGAAGATCTACCGCAAGACCGGTGGCAACACCATGGTCCGAGTGATGGCTGCAAACCAAGTCAGCATCAACAACCCGAAGACGGGAAAGACGACCTTGGGTACCATCCACAACGTGGTTGAGAACGCTTCCGACCCCAACTAC
>PBUZ01000108.1 GCA_002728035.1 Methanobacteriota archaeon | reverse complement strand
ATCGACGTACTTCTGTCTTGACATAGTCGGCCTTGAGTTCGGTCTTGATCGTCATTTCAATAGCATCGGTTGCATCTTCACCATCACAGGCCACATTCACAGCCTCTAACATGTACTCAACCGTCTCTTCAACGGCTCGTGCGTGCTCGTGGAACAGCTCAAACGGCGTCACTTCATGCCCGTCGCTACCAACATCGGAAAGAGCATCTTCAACATGGACCTCTGAACCGCTCTTCCAAATAGCGACTCCAACCGCTATGAAGGCGAGGGGCAAGATTACGATCATGTTGAGTGCATCGCCACCCGATGCGACGAACAGAACAACAGCACCAAAGGCGGCGGCAGGGACACTTGCCACCCAAGAAGCGGCAATCTTCCCGAAGACCCGGAAGTCGACGGCCTTTGCGCCGCCAGCAAGACCGACGCCAACCACCGCACCCACCAGGGTGTGGGTGGTTGAAACAGGCACGGCGAGGAACGGCATTGAAAAGACGAGAATGGTCGTCGCAGCACCAAATTCAGCGGCGAACCCACGCGTTGGGGTGATGTCAGTGATTTTCTTTCCGATGGTTTCCATCACACGCCAGCCCCACGTGAGGACACCGACGGCAATACCGGCGGAGCCGAGCAGCACCAGCCAGAGTGGGATTTCAGCCTTCGCGGCCAATTGGCCCGTTTCACTGCTCAATACTTGCCATACGGCGGCCATCGGCCCGATGGCGTTGGAACGATCGTTGGCGCCGTGAGCGAATGCAACGTAAGCGGCTGTGATGATTTGGAGCCAAACGAAAATACGCTCAACACCTTTGAATCCACGCTTTTCTTCGGTGATATCGATGCGTCGTAGTACGGCGTAAAGGACCAGGCTGGAAACGATACCGATGAAGGCGGCCAACATGATTGAGTTGATGGGTATCCAAGCATTTTCGGCCCACGGGTCGAAGACACCGTTTTCTTTGACGGGCAACCAGTCGTTTTTGTTTTCAATCCAGCCGTTGGATGCTGCCTTGGAGATGAACCCTTTGAGGGCCTTGTACTGCAACGCGAGACCAAGAACGAAAAACGTCGGGAATGCCAACACAGGAGCAAGCCACATGGATCGCTCAACAGGATTGTCGTTGTCAAGAATGAGCTTCTTGATGATGATGAACGAGAAGAAACCGATCAAACCACCCATCAACGGACTGGCGACCCACGACATGACGACTTTACGAACAACTTCCCAATCGATAAGGCTGGTTGAATACTTCACCTCGAGGATGAGCCCAACGCCGAGGATACCACCGATGATGGAGTGGGTGGTCGAAACTGGGAGGCCATAACGGGTGGCGATGGTGAGCCACGTGGCTGCGGCCATCATGGCCGCAATGAAGCCGAGGGCGATGTCGGTGGAGAAGACATCATCGATCATCGGGTCGGCGAAATCCACGCTGAGAATACCCTTTCGAACGGTATCCGTTACCGCATCACCCGCAAAGAACGCCCCTGCGAATTCAAAGACGGCTGCGATGATCACCGCTTGCTTGAGGGTCAGAGCGCGAGAACCGACCGAGGTCCCCATCGCATTGGCAACATCGTTCGCACCAATGTTCCAGGCCATGTAGGCACAGACAATCAATGCCAATCCAATCAGAATAACCGTTAGGGGTTCCATGAACTTGCTACCGTAACTCAATACTTATACTAGAGTGAGTATATTCTATATAGGCCTATATTTTACCAAATTCATGGCACTTGGTCCAGGCGATCACGATGTCCGAAAACTTCAGGCGACAGGAGGAAGCACCTTCACCCTCAGTCTCCCAAAACCTTGGGTTTTGCACAATCAACTCGAACCTCGCTCTTCCCTCAAAGTTGACTGGCGACCGAGCGGAGCACTCCGAATCACACCCCTCCAACAAAACCAACGGGTGGAGCGACATGTTCGAATCAATCTCGACGAAATCCCCCCAAAAAGCCTGCACGACCACTTGATGGGAGCCTATATTTCGGGCGCAGACGTGATCGTTATGTTTCATTCAGAAGACGAACCCCCCACCAAAATTATCCGGCGATTCCTCCGCTCAACCCGCGGTTTTGAAATCGTGGAGGAAAATGTGAACAGCACCGAGCTGAGATGCCTTCTCAATCCCGGCGATATGCCACTTCATGCGAGCCTCAAGCGAATGTACCTGCTCGTCTCGTCATTGGTACGGGATTTACAAGAAGTGTTTTCGGGAGGTGACATCGACTTCCTTTCCGACCATGAAGAACGGGAAAGCGAGGTTGATAGTTTGCTTTACCTGGTCGAACGACAAATCCGAATTGTGTTCGAATCCTATCAGGCCGCTTCAAGGCTGAACGTAACCAGAGGACAAGCCCTCGAATACGCCAATCTTGCTCGATGCCTTGAACGCATGATGGATCACGTCAACAATCTTACACTCTTCATTATCGAGCATACCGAGCATATCTCAACCCTCAAGATGACGCCCCCCATCCTCAACCTCCCGCTCTGGCAAGAAGCGCTCAAGGAGTTGATGATTAACATCCGTACCCAAGACTCCCATCGCATTGAAACGGCCAGGCACCAACTCAAGACGCTGCAAACCGAATTGAAAACATACGAAACATCCATTTTTGACAGCGAAAAGAAAAACCGTCAATTAGCGGCCGCCGTGTCCATTTCTGAATCCGTCCGTCGGTTGTGCGCATACTCGAGAGACTTCGGAGAAATCCTCCTGAACATGAAACTCTCTGCACTCATGGTTGAAATTAGAGACGATTAGGTGGCGGTTGCGCTCATCATTCAATTGCTTCTACGGAAGCACGAAACATCACCACGTTGATGTCGATGGTGATTTCTTCGTCGTCATCCACTCCAATGAATGGTGTGTTGCTGTTGGTGTCCAATTCCAGGGTGAGCACAAGGAAGCCTTCTCCCCAACCTTCCTCCGTCCAATCCATGAGGGCCTGATATTCATTGATTGACTGAACCGTTCGGTCTTCTCCATCAAAGTCAGGATAAACACCGAGTCGCAGGTCGATAGGAACGCAACTGCTGTCCTGCCCAGACAAATTGTTGCTTGGATCGTCCCATTGCGCCGTCAATTCATTGCGGACGATATCTCCTGCAATTGAATCGCATTGGTTGCCACTCACCAGGCCGGCCGATTCCTCGCCGGTAATTTGTACTTCAATGTAGCCGATGCGATAGTCATCCGGAACCGAAAAACCAGCCATATCAAATTCCAAATCTCTGCTTTCTTCATCCTGCAAGACCACCGTCTGTTGCAGTGTATCGTTGACTGTTTCAAAGCTCACCAACCATTCATTGTCTTCGGCGTAATTTTGGATAACATCATGCCTGTAAACAAGGGTGTCGTATCCAGTGTAACTGAACACGACGACCAAGGCAAGGACGGTTGCAGCAATGTATCGATTTGCAGTTGAATTCGAGTAGAGATTCGTCAACACATCACGAACATCACCGCTGTCTTTTTCCATTCACCCACCTCACGTTATTGAAGAGTACAAAAAGCACAGAATCACGGTGAACACAAGGAGGGACGCCATGGCCTTTGAGAAAAAATCGAGTTCCGTCGTATCCAAATCGGGTTCATTTATTTCCTTTAATGAAGACAATTTCTTTGAAATGCTCTCGCCTTGTTCAATCAGTTTTTGCATGATTCGCTCTTCCCAGCCGATGAAGATTGCAACGACCATGGCAAGAATGGCTGATGAAATCATTTGCGATACGGGGAGGAAGGATTGAAGCAATTCAATCATGGTGGATGATATGATGAGCAACATCAAGATCACAATGATCCTCGTCAACCAACGATTTTCTTCCGACCCCGAATCGACGACATCAAAATTTAACAGAACATACATCGAAATGAGCGGCGTAAAGAGAAGAACCAATGCATCCGTCGTAAACGTGTACCAGATGTTGTAGCTTTCTGGGAAATCATTGCACACGGTGTACATGCAACTGTTCACGATATCAAGCACGGCATAATCTGCGATTCCACTGATCAAGCCCACGCCAAGAATGAGGTAGATGATGATGGTGAATCCACTCATTCCTTTTACCTGGGCTCGCCATGTTTCTCCGGCAGCAAGGGTAAGGGTGGCCACCGCCCCAATCGTCGTCATCACATTGTAACCAATCCACGTGGGTATCCGCGAATAATCCCCAACACCCGACGCAATTGCACTTCTTCCGATGAATTCATCGTTGATCGAAATCAACTGAGCCAACCACCATGTCATTTCTGCTCCATGCAATGCAATGATGATCAGTCCTGCTGCAAAAGAAAGCCTCCGCGCAGTCTCGTCACCGTTGTTGATTTCATCGGTGAGGAAACGGAAGTAAACAGAAATGAGAATGATAAATCCAGGGATATAGAGGATTTGTATAGCGCCCATGTACCTGTAATCCAAGAGCAACATGGTCACGATGAGAATCAAACTCAGCACACCAACGAAGTACGGGGCTGTCTTGATTCGTGAGGCTTTTTGCATAATGGGGTAGGGATAGAAGAATGTAAAGGAAGCTCCGAGAATGATTGAAATCAAACCGAAAGAGTGTTGCGTGTATCGAAAAAAATCCAAGTCCACATCGGTTTCCCAAAGGGCTTCTCGAACCGCTTTTGCGGCATAACCAAGTCCCATAAACAAGATGATCCAACCGAGCATCATACCGCCCATTTGGTCAATCCATCCACGATTCGGAGACCGCTTGAGCAGCAACAAACTGGTGCATCCCAAGAGGATACAAACGATTGCAGCAACCGGCGTCATGGACTCCAGTTCTGCCATGAACGAGAAAACCTCGTCATACTATTTACTCATTTTTCCATGATTGCACCCTTTGCTGATGAACATCACACCGCGAAACTATTGGAAAGAACCCTCTGAACTCAAAACGGAACCGAGGTCAATGGCCCAACAAATGAAATCGGTGAAACCCTCATGTAATGGAAAGTCTCGTTTTGAGACGATGGGCGGAGCGTTGGAAGAGGTCCCCTGCCTGTTGTGCAAATCAACGTCTTGGACCGACTACGACACGGAAAATGGATACCGTTTGGTGAAGTGCTCCGATTGCGGCCTGTTGTTTACCAACCCCCGACCCTCATCATCAGAGATCGATGCAGCAAGTAAGTCTGGCATGCACAAAGGGGACGAAGAGCTCGAGGTATCGGGAGAATTTCGACCGTTCATGAAGGAAATTTACCTGTCGGTGTTGAACGATTTTCAATACCCGGCAAAATTTACGTCCGACGCCCCCGTTGATTGGTTGGACATCGGCTGTGGCCACGGTGAGTTTGTGGAAGCATTGAACATCGTTGGCGGAGAAGGCATCGCCGTCACAGGGCTGGAGCCCAACGAACACAAGCGAGCAGCGGCCAAGACGCGAGGCATGGATTTGGTGTTCTTTGACACCACCGAACACGACCGGACCTACGATGTCATCTCAGCCCTCAACGTCTTCAGCCATTTACCCGACCCCAGAGAGGACATTGGCCAGTGGGTTTCGATGCTCAACGAGGGCGGGGAATTGTTTCTCCAAACAGGGGACTCAAGCCACCTCGAGGCCAAACACCATCACAAACCCTACTCGTTACCCGACCACCTCAGTTTCGCCTCTGAAACCCTGCTCGTGGCGATGTTGGAATCCCTTGGCCTCGAAGTTGTACAGGTCATGAAATATCGAATGGGCATGTTTCCAAGATTTACACCGGTTAACATCGTGAAGGAAATTGCTCGCTTCTTCCTACCAGGGCACACCGCAACGTTCCAGTTCTTCCCTAAGCATCCCGAGCGCGACATGTACATCAGGGCGCGGAAGCCCATGAACAGGGAAAACGGGTAAAAAACGGAGTGTTGGAGGCAGCGCTCTCACCCAGCCCTGCGTCACTGTGAGATGCGAAGCGCGCAGAGGGCAGCGTTCGAACCGATGTTGGTTGTCACCAACGAGGTTCAAACCCTTTAGATTCGTAGTGCAGAGGGCAGGATTCGAACCTGCGAACCGTTACAGACTGGGATTTCATCCTGCCCCGCGCTGATGTTCATTGTTGAGAGTGCAGGAGGCAGGATTCGAACCTGCGAACCGTTACGGACTGGGACCTCATCCCAGCGCCTTT
>PBUZ01000107.1 GCA_002728035.1 Methanobacteriota archaeon | reverse complement strand
GGTTGCGGCCTTCAAGGCTGCACCGCGGGGTTGCTTGCTCGCAAATACTTGGCTCGTGTCTTTTCCGTTCTCCATGAGAACGAAGTATTTCTTTCCGTCTGACATTTGGATTACCTCCGATACACCGTTGGACCATTGAGCATATAATATTTTCTCCGAAAAAAGGCAAGACTGCGCCTCATATGCCGCTCAGTACCCCTTTCCGAAGGGAGTTTTTTGCCAAATTTCCACCCAGTCAACGGTTTTTGGTCACTGAAGATCGGCTCCAGCGAGGGTCTTGGTGTTGACAACTCCCTCAACGGCACGAATATGTTCAACGACCGCTTTTGCAATGGTCGCCAGGTCGTTTGCCTCGAGCTTGACGATCAGGTCGTGGTCACCAAACAAAACGGTTGCGTCCGCCACATGCGGTAAATTGCGCACATCGTTGTAGACCTGTTGTTCGGTACCAGGTTGCACGTTGATGAGGACGTATCCGATTGCCATGCGCTTCATCACGACCACGGAGGGGGAGCACATCACCCTTGCGATGCCTCATCAAGGTGTTCCAAAGCGGCTTTGTGTTCTTCGACATATTCGGTCCATTGTTCATCTGACCATCCTTCAGGCGTGGGCCCTTCTAACCAGCGACCGTACTCCTCGAGGGTCCAACCTTCGGGAACAAACGACGGTTGGCGTGGTTCATCAGCGGTTTGTTCTTCCAACGTATCGTCGACGGTGTCGCTTTCAAACAGGGATTCCAGCGATACCATATCGTCGTCATCCTCGGCTTCGCGTTCACCCCATTCCGTTCCACTTTGCACCTCACTTCTTCTTCTCATCAATGCGGTGAGGCCAATAGCGAGAACAACAAGCCCAAAGGCCAACACCCAAACGACAGAGAATTCGTCAGCCTGTCCTGATGATGTTTGGTTGTTGGTATTTTCAATGGCGCACGTGTTGCATGCATCCGCTGGGCCAATGTCGAGGAAACGTTCGAAGCCGAACGATTGTTGAATCTCATCAATGCACGTGATGTTGGTCTCAAGCGTGGTGTTCGCAAGAGAGATGGGTACTGGATATTGCCACCGAAGTACATTGGAAAAGGCGTTCTCTGGGCCAGCAACGAGGACGGATTGTGTCAGAACCTCTCCATTTTCTCCATACAAGGTGTACGAGCATATCACGCGATCAAGACCGTCCAAATCCGAAACAGTGGCGTTGGTGAACAGATCTTGTCCAGGGATGGCCTCGGAAGTGACAACTTCCTCAAACTGTGTGGGTGCGTGCTGGAAGACCAAATCGATCGAAGCGGACTTGGTTAATCCATCGATGTCTGCGGCCATGAAGACGGCCCTGCCGTCGCCGTCGACCATCGAGTTGTCCAACTTCAGCCTGAACAACAACCATGTTGCATTGAGGTTGTCCAAGGAGGTGGTGTTGCATGCCTCTGGAACCGATGTTTCCTCCCAATTGGTTTCCTGCGTAGAAGGAGCGTTGATGGCCCATCCTTGCTGGGTGAGTTGAGAATACATGGACTGAAGCGGGCGGTCGCTGACGATGCCGATTTTCAAGAAGGCAAGTTGGCCAAAGGTCATGTTGCGAACCTTGCCGTTGGCATCGCAGGCTTCGATAAACACAATATCTGGGGGCGTAAGGATGAACGGGATGGATGTTTCAACCTCAGCATTTCCACCGTGCTTGCCAACACCAGTAGCGACCAAGGAGAGTTCTCCACCCTCCAAAGGCACGGACATCTGTTCCAACCGAAGCAGCACATCATCTTGTCCCGCAGGAATATCAAGCGGTAGTTGAATCAATTCACCACCTGGCCATTGAAGCACGACATCCCCAACAAAAGAAGACCCAGGGTCATCGATATCATCAACGCGTACGCGAAGGTATTCTTCGCCGTTACCAACCACCTTATCCAATGGTTGACCACCACCGTCTTCGATGGTCAAGTACAACTCTGGGGCTTGGTCGGCTACCCGTAGGGTTCGCTGAAGGAGGAGTGAACCGAGGTGGTTGCGGACTTGAAGCTCCACATCATCAAGCGGCGTCCCTCTTGCCAGTTGAAGCACAGCCACATAGCAGTACAAACCCATCGCTGATTGTTCAACGTACCTGACCTCGGAAAGCGTTCCTCTGGAGGTGATGAAGATCGGATTGGGCGTGAGGGGGTCAAAATCAGCATCCATCACACACGCCCTCAACTCCGTGCTTTGATGACGGAAGAGGCCGAGGTTTGGCTTGTTTGGAAGGCTGGATGCGTTGTTCCACCCAGGCGGGTCCACGCCTTCTGCGTGTGGCCCGAACCATGTGGGGGGAACATCAACAACATGCGTGACGTTGCGAACGAGGCGTGTATGGGACATGTTGTTTGCATCGTATGCGGTTGCTCGCAAGGCGATCCAACCCAAGGAAGCATTTGGAAGAACGACCAAGCTTGTTTGCCATGTTTCGTTATTGATTTGGCCGAGATTCAAGAGGGTCCAATTTGATTCGTTGATGGTGTCGTTATTCGTTAAGATTTGCCACTCCAAGGTGGCCCGAGTGACGTTTCGGTCATCGGTTGCATCGAGAGAACAAATCGTGTAGGTTCCCCGTGGGAGAGAGGAAGCGCGGCAAGATGCATCATGGACGATGGGCGGTGCGTTGACCAACGTCTTGATGTCGTGGATGTTGTTTTCAAAATTCCATTCTGTGCTGCTGTTGTCGTATCGAATCCTAAGGTCCAAGAGGCCCGAGGTGGTTGGTACGATGGTGAGGTTGACCATCAAGCGGCTTCCTGGTTGGTCGCCTGCAGGCATCATCAGGGCTGAGGAGTTGAGGACCGTTGCCCCGAACACTGTTCGAACGGACAATGTACCGTTGGAAGCACCAACACCACGATTTTCAATCACGACCTGAATCGTGGTGGGCTCACCCATGTTGGCATCGCCCAGGACCCTCGCATCAACGATGTTGATATCGTGGACGCGGTCGATGTACGGGGCCATCTTCGGGTCGCCGACCACGACCCCCATCCAGCCTGAAAGGAGATTCGCAGCAGCGTGACTCTCTGCGAGATTGTAACCTGAAGCGTAGGCTGGGAGGTACACGCTCGGTAGACCAACCGCTGTGAGATAGGGTTCGTAGACATACCCTTTGACGCCCGAAACGCCGTCTTCAAGGAGGTCGGCGATTAGGGATTGACCGTAAGACGTCCCCCAGTTGAAGGACCGACCACCTGTTGAAACGGCGGTGTCGGCGATGGAACCGTTCACCCAATCCATGTTGGGGCGGAGTGCCCGTAAGACCACGCTGTCAACAAAGAACGAACCTGAGGTTGAGGCGGAGGCGATATCGATGGGGATTCGGAGATCAAAATGCGTGGCATTGGCATCCGGGCGAAAACGTATCGTTTGGGTTGCCCAACTCGTTGTGAAGGTCTTGGACGACGAAGTGTTGGTGGAAAGCAGTACGCCATTCCCGTCCGTGGCGTTGATCTCCAATCCGAATGTCCCATCAACTTCTCCTGAACGCTGCCCGTAAACAGAGGCAACCCAGGCATGGTCCATCAGGTCTTGAGGGAGTGTAAATCGCGTTTCGAGATGGGCAACATCGGTTCCCGCACCCGTGTATGCCGTGCAATTGTCGATGATGGTACGCCGCAACATCGTGATGTCGTGGTCTTCAAGGGCGACATCCCACAGCATGACCTCATCGATTTTGCCTTCGAAATACGAATTGCCAGCACGATTGACACCCAATTTGTACAGGTCGATGTTGTTGAACGAACCGTTTGGATACGTGTTCGTGTTCACGAGTACACCGTCCATGTACTGGCGAATGTCACCGTCATCAAACACGGACACGAGATGCGTCCAGCGTTGGGGAACAACCGCTCCAAAACTTCGTGTTTGGTTGTTGTGCAATTTCCACTCGCCTCCACTGACCATGTGCTGGAACGAGAGGTTCGAACCTGCCTGGTCGTCCACGGCAAAGGTTGAGGCGTACGTACTTTGGTTCGTGGTGTTGGCCCAAACCCATTGAGATACAGTGAAGTTTCCGTACCAATCGTTGACATCAACGCTGGCCTTGTCGTTGATCCCATCAAACCACAGACAATCACCGTCAGCGCACGTTTGCCAGTTGCTGTTGCTCATTCCCGTGAGGGTCAAGTTTGCGTTTCCGACACTGTCGTTGGCAACCGTTCCAGACCCCTCCTCAAACGCCCAACGATGAACAAGGTGTTGCTCTTGAGGGACGGCATCGCTTGCAACGAAAAATGCGGAAGATGGGACGGCGGCTTTGCTGGTGTTTGGACCCTGCCAAGAAAAGATGAGTCCGTGTGGACCGCCACCTTGGAAGAATTCGATTCGGAAATCATGCAGGCCTTCGGTCAGGTTGAGGGAACCTGAACGTTCCCGCATTCCGTGTGAGCCATAATTTGTGGCCACACTCGCCCCATCGATCCACAATTCGGAGCCGTCGTCGGACGTGATGAAAAATGTCCAATTTCCACTGTGGGGTACGTCGATGAAACCGCTGAACCTCGCGCCCCAGTCGTTTTTGAATCGATCGTCCAATCCTGTGTAAGCGCTGTAGGACGAACCGTGATTGAGGTGAGGTTCAATTTGGACACGGTCGGGGGCCCTGTCGATGAGGGAAGGCATGCTTGAAGTGCTGAACGAAACGCCGTCGTTGTCGAAATATTCGCCGTAAAGGCCCTGCATCATCCGAGCGTTGTCTTGGTCGCAGTCGGTCCGCACCTTGATTTCAAACGCCCCATTGCCACCTTGTTTTTTGTTCGTCTGGTAGGCAAAGTCAAACACGTCTTCAGGAGAAACCGATGGCCCTGAAAGGTTCCAATACCTCGAGCCGCTTTGCCAACTCTGGTCTAGCGTGTCAAAGCCGCTGTTTGGAAGATAATTCCTGTTCCAATTCCCATCGTTGCTTCCCCATGAAGCATAGCCGATGACGTTGGACATGTTGGTCAAAAATTCCGTTTCTTCATCAAAATGGACGGGTAACCCCATCGACTGGTTGAGCGTTGTGTTGGCCGTATACAAGTCGTCGTTCCAAAATTTGTAGCCTGACCCGTTGCGGTTGGTCGCCAAATCCAGCACGAACGTGCCTCGCTGGCCGATGCTTTGGTTGGCGCGTTCGATCAAATCAAGGGCTGTTTCAACGGTGTAGCCGGTCAAGCGCGTGACAAGGAAGAAGCCATACTCGCTTCTTGTGAACGGTTCCATCGCTTTGCCAGCCAGCGGGCCGTAGGTGTGGTCAAACCACCAGTTGGTGCCAATGGAACTGTTGTAGGTGCCGCCAAGCAGGGCAATCTCTTGGTCAAAACTTGCTTTGTCGTTTCCGCCAGAGACCCGAAGCGGGACGCCCTTGGTGGTCACGAGGTAATTGAGTCCGCTTGAAGATGAGCGATTTTGCAACATCTCGAGGAAAGGTTGTGCAAAATAGGTGTTGAATTGGTTGCGGTTGATGGTCTCGCCGACCGGTGTTCCCGAGGCGTTGAAGATGAACACTCGGTCCAAGGAAATGTTTCGTGCGGCCACGAAGGCCCAACCGATGGTTCGGCTTTCCTCGGAGAGGTTGTTGATCAGTACGCCAACATCGCTGTAATCGATGGCATTCGCGTAGGTGAAACCTTCGGGAAAGGCGGTGTTTTGCCATGGCGTTTCGTTCCAAACATCGCCCGCTTCGACAACATGAAACCCGCGGAAGAAATCCAAGGTTGTCGCCTCATCGGATTGCTCGGCATCGTTGCTTTCGTTCATCAACGGAACCGTTGAGAGCAACAGCAAGGTCACGAAAGCGACACTGCACGCCTTCGTGGACATGGTGCGAGCACAGGAGATGTGACTTTAGCCGTATCGCTTCCGTGACGCCATGTATTCGTTCAGCACGAAGGGCAGAACCTGCATTTCCAGCGAGTTTCATGAATTGGCGGCGTAGATAATATGTAGGGTGGCCTCCCTTGCTATAACGATGGCTGAACTCTACATGGCACGGACATGCAAGCACGGCGTCCTCCGCGTCATGGGTGGCGAAGTTTGGGACCATTCGGGCGATGTCCTCGTCACGCCCGCCAACAATCGACTTTCTGGGCGAGAAGGCATGGACGCGATGATCCATCAAAAAGCAGGAAAAGAACTCACGCAAGTTACCCGAAATATCTGTTTGGACATGCGAAAGATCAACGCGCCACCCTGCGCCGTCACCAAGAACGTCATTACGGAACCGTTCGCTTTGGCTTCGAATTACAAACACATCATTCATGCCGTCGGTCCAGATTGTCGCCGACCCAATCAGGATGAACAGCGTCGAGAATTGCTCACTGAAACGTATCAGAACCTGTTCGATACCATCGAGGAAATGGGCGACGTGACCTCTGTTGTATCGCCTCCCGTTTCCATGGGCGTCTTTGCTTACCCCCACCGTGAAGGGGCGCGCCTTACCCTTCAGGTGCTTCTTGAAATGCTCGACGGCGAGAAGGATTACGGCATCAAGAACTACACGGTTGTCGTCAAGGAGCGGAATTTCATCAACAACATGCGAACCGTCTACCGGGAAGGTGAAGACCAGTTCCCCGGCATTGACACCACGATGGAAGACTCAGGTCGCTAATCGCTGATCGATGCTGGCGAGACGTTCCGAGAGGGAGCCGAGTTCATCCACTGCTTTTTCCATCGAGGCGTTTTCCAAGTTTCGTTCAACCGAGAGTTTGAGCCGCTTGACCTCGTTGATTCGTTGGATTCGGTCTTTTGGACGGTTGATGGCGCCGCGCATGCTCATCAGCCAATCTTCGAGCAAAGCAGCCCCCCATTCGGGGACACGAAGTTCACTGGAGAGGTAGATGCTTTGGCGACGGTGTTGGAAACGAGTTTTCCCTTCTGAAGTTCGTAGGCCCTGAATCGACCCGGGATTCCATTTTTCCAAAGGGATGTGCAAGTGCTGATGAATGTGCAATGACCCGTCAGCGCCAAGGCGGAAATCAGCGATAAGCACGCTCGCTGAAAGGCGAATCAACACCTGAACCACATCATCGTGTGTCGCCCAATCGGAGATCTTGACCGTAGGTTCGCCCCACGTGTCCTCGCACCAAACTTCGATGGCCATGTTGTGGGTGTGCGTGGGTTGCATGGGTCAAATCAAACGCTAACCCATCATCAAGGTTTGTCCTTTCAATACCCCGAGCACCAATATCAATATTCAAGGCACAACGGGTGGTGGGCGGCACATGGTGGGCACGTGGGGAGCGGTTCAAGCCGATTGGACCCTGTTGTTTGTCCTCCTCATCGGATGGTACCTGCTCATCAAGACCTGGGAGCGAAACGGGACCCTCGACCGATGGAACGCGACCCGCGCACTCGGCATCGTGTTGATGGTTCGCACGCAGCGAGGCCAACGTTTGCTCGACCGTATGGCCAAACCGCGTAAATTTTGGCGAGCCTACGGCGAACTCTCCCTCTGGGTTTGTTCAGTTTCCATGCTGGTGGTTGCCCTCGTCGTGGTCTTAGCGTTCGTGACATCGGTCCTCTCGCCGCCCACTGCAACCCCTCCTTCCGCAAGCGAACTCGTTGCCGTTCCCGGTATCAATCCCGTGATTCCATTGGGTTGGGGCGTGGTGGCGTTCGTCGTATCGCTCGTCATTCATGAATTCGGTCACGGTCTCATGGCGCGAGGCCACGGTATGCGTATCCGTTCCTTTGGCTTGTTGCAACTCGGCCCGCTCCCTCTCGGAGCCTTTGCAGAACCGCAATCCGACGAATTGATGCGTGCTCCGCGGCGGGAACGACTTCGCATGTTTGCAGCAGGTCCTGCGACCAATTTGTTCGCTGCCTTCATCATGATGCTCTTGCTCGGCGGTGTCGCCGGACAATTCGTAGCGAAAGAGGACTACATTCACGTGCAAGGTATCGTCCTTGAGGGTGGTGCCGACGAGGCGGGCATGCAACCGTGGGACACTTTGGTGTCCATCGATGGCCAACCCGTGCACACCACGGAGGATTTCCGAGCGATCTTGCAAGATTACCGAGCCAACGACACGGTCGAAATGGTGGTCATCCATCAGGACGGAGAACGCGAAACGCTTTCTGCAACTTTCGGAGATAAACATGCCTACTATGTCAATTTGAGTTGGGATGAAGACGTCCTTTCATCGCTGGGCATAGAGCCGGGTGACCCTTTTCTCGGCGTTGAAGGACTGTCCGAAGGAACCCGAGGCATCGACCGTCTCGCTGGCCCCTTTTCACCAAGATGGGAAGGGACGCTTGGCCAACGGGCGCTCTCCATTCCTCTGCATGTCCTCACCGTGTTGATCATTCCCTTCGAGATGAACGGGGTTGCCATCCACCCCTTTGAGGAATCCTTGCTCACTGCGGGCGACGGTTTCACCGCCTCTTTGCTCGGCACCGACGTGCTGTTGTTGATGACGAATCTGTTCTTCTGGTTGCTTTGGGTCAACATTCTGTTGGGCTTCACCAACCTCATCCCGATGGTCCCTTTTGACGGAGGGCACATGCTGAGGGACATGCTTCACGCTTTCTTGAGCGGCCTCAAGCGGCTGGGTAGGAAATTGAGGATGTGGGATTTGCACCCAATGTGGGTTGAGCACATTTCGAGCAAAGCCTCGAGTTATTCTTCGCTTGTGTTGCTTGGGATGCTTCTCTTTACGATGTTCATCCCTTACCTCTGAAGCGGACGAAGTACATCTGCTCGTCTTCGTTCCAACTCCGCAAGCACATCGGTGACCGAACGTGCATCTTCTTCGGTGAATTCGTTGGTCGACGCACGAACTTGAAGCGGGTGAAGTACGCGCTTGTTTGGTTCATCTGCAGCACACATCATGCTCAGGAAGCGATTCAACGGCATTCCTTGTTCCCAATCGATAAAGGGCGATCCGTTTCTGGTCAATGGCAGGGACGGGATCATTTTGGCAAGTTTTCCAAGCGTCCCCGTGAGCCCGTTTGTTTCAACGCGAAAAATACGCCACGAATCGCCGCGAACGCCTTTGCGACGATGCGCATAGAGCGGCATCAAGCCACTTCGTTCACCCTCTCGAATCATGGCGTCCAACTGGTCTTTCGTTCGTCCAGAAAAGTAGAGTTTTGGTGCTTTGGTAGATTTCACTTCGATGGGAAACGAGCAATCGCCTCGAAGGGCGACGAGGTCACCGCTTCCTTCCATTCCAGAACCTGCTGCGCGGACCACCAAGAACGGGCGACTTTGGACGCATTTCATGCGCGCTTTTTCCTCAGAAGTGCAACTTCGGATCACGGCATTAACGCCCTTTTCCGTACCCGAAAGAACCTCACGCAGTTCACGCTCATAGGCGCCTGTCATGGTCGACCATCGCTGTCCATCGTTCTTGATGACTTCGGTCAAAACCCCAAAACATCGGTGGACTTTCCAATCGTGTGAACACAGCGAACCGATAGGTTAGAACAGGGCAGGGGCAAAGGCGACCCGTGAAACGGCTCTACGTGCGCACCGATGACTTTCGTCTTGCACACAAGTTGCTTCGCGAGTTCACTGACCACAATATTCCAGTGACGCTTCTTTCCCCTGATGAGCCACTTCCAGAGCCCGATGCGTGGTGGTTTGGCACACCCGAGGAGGTCAAGCGTTTGGAGGGCAATGGCGTGGCGGTGACGGTCGATGATGTGCACGGTTTTGTGGCTACTTGGGTGCTTGCACGGCGGCAGCAAGGGCCGTTGAAGGAACTCATCGTTGGGGTTGACCCTGGTCCACGACCGGGGTGTGCCTTCCTCGGCGACGGCGTTCTCCTCGGAAAACACGTTGCAGAAAGTGTTGTAGATGCCTTGCAGAGCCTGGAGGATTTGGTCGCTACCTTACAACCCACAACGGTTCGCATGCGCATCGGCAACGGCTCTCCAAATCACCGAGATCAACTCATCAACGAGGTGTTGGCCTTCGGCTTTTTTGTTGAGGAGGTCAATGAGCACCGAACCAGCGCAGGGGGTTCCCGCCATGACCATGGAGCCGCGGCCGTCAAAATCGCCATGCAGCAAGGGACTGCGGTGCACGAACAACGGGCACATGCCACCCCTCATGGAGAACTAAAAAATCTCCAGCGAATGAGTCGCCAACGGTCCAAGGGCGCCATCACGATCTCACTCGACATGGCGCGCAAGGTCAGCGAAGGTTTGCTGTCCTTGGACGAAGCACTGCAGCATTCGGGTTACGATGCTTCGTAAGGGTCGGTTTTCTCAACGACACTGTCCCATTCAGGGGCCTTGTTCAACCAACGGCGGAACATGAATTCCATGCCTTGGGGCGTGAAAATCACCAAAGCGATGAGTGAAAAGAGGGCAACAAACGATCCGGTGGGGACGTCCCTCGTACCGTAGGAATCTGGCCCTCCGACCATGAGTTTCACCGTCCCAATCCAAGGAATTTCGCCTCCAGCCACGCCCAATACCCATGTGTCCCGTACCGGGCCAACCACGCCTGAAGGGCTGTGGACACCGGCAGAACCCCGGACGGCTTCTGCTCCTTGGTCAACGGAGCACTTGTTGTTGTCACCAAGCGTCAGCATACCTTCGTGGCGAGGGACCCATTGGTCCACCACCAGATAGGCTTCAATTCCGGCATGAGCCGGTCGCTTGCAATCATAGTGGCCTGCTTGGGAGCCGTTGAAATGCACGGTGATGTTGGCGACGTTGCTCACGGTCGTGCCCGGCACCGACCAGGTGAGAATGCACGAGCCAGGCAACCCATCTTCGGCGATTCGCAGTTCATCGTAGGTCGCCTCCTCAGGACATGGCGTCGAAGCGGTGCGGTCAGGAAGCACCGTCTCCTCTGCCACCACTCGCATGATGGCTCGATGAATGATGGGGGTGCCACCTTCACCGTTTTTTGAGTAAATGATGACGTCGCCTTCGAGTCCGTGTTGTTCGTATCCGTAGGCGTTGTTGTTTGGATCGGTGGCTTCTGCGAAGGTGATGATGGTATCGCTGGGTTGGTTGTGGACCAAGATTAGGTCGCCAGCATCAATGCTCCCGATTTCTCCAGCCTCATCATGGATCATGGATTTTGATTCCACCACCACCAACGGGGGCATGGAACCGGTGTGAATGAACATCGCACCGACCAGACACGCGATCATTCCAACGGCCAAAGCAAGCTCAAGCACCAAGGACTTGAACGGGTCGTGGTCGGACATGGTCCTGCCTCAGGCTTATCGTCGCAAGCCTTTGCTATCAAGGAATGCATTCCATTGCTCGAGATGGCCAGCACCGAGCGCTTCCGCTGCTTCGACACCGTCGGCTTTTCTTCGCCGAAGTTCCGAGGTGGATTGAATCTCTTTGATCTCCTCGAGTGTGGCGACATGGCCCTTGAAGCGCAAATATTCCGGGAAGGAAACCAGGAACACCATCAGCGTCACCACGGCTCCAACGATGGCCGCACCGGTGAAATCGTTCCATTCAGCATGGTCCTGCAAGAACAACAATTGGAAGGCGCACAAGACCAACAACAGCCCGCTGGAACCAGCCGTAATGGCTGTGATTGCAAATTGACGCCCGTGTTGTCTTGCCCACCATCGACCGAGAAACGACCCTTCTTCGCTCATGATATCGCCGTTCCATGCCAACGCGTCCGTGGACTTCAATCCTCCCTTTGTTTGTGAATCGGTGATGGAACGTTCCCAGTCTTGGAGGGGCATGGTTCAAATGCAATGTAGGCACTGCAGAACATGTCCATCGGTGACCACCATGCAACGAGCAGTCTTCCTAACCTTGGTCTTTGTTCTCTCAGTCCTTTCACCTTTGGCGGGAGCCGCTACGACGGAAACGCAATTCAAAGACGGAACCACGTCCTATGAACACACGTTTTCTGCGAAAGGCGAGGGCCCTGCGGGTCTCGTTTCCATTCCCTACGGGGCAGAGGTCACGTCGGCTTCGTTCAATCTTCGAGGCGATGCAAGCACCACCTCCTGGACCAACTGGACCACCAACTCGCATTACGGAGGCGAAGGCGATACGGACCACACGAGTTCCAACGCAGGCCACCCCTCTCCGTTCACGACCTCTCGCCGGGACAACGTCGACGTGAGTTCAGAAACGATGTACCTCAAAGGCAATCCAACCGAACTCATGCCGCGTTTTTCCTCTTCCTCTTCGGTGAGTTCACTGGGGAATGCTCACATGAACACGACCGGTGAATTCGTGGCCTTGAGTGACCAAGGCTACGTCAGCCCGACCAAAAAATACACCGATCTCTCCGTTGCCAGCAACGCACCCTGGAGCTACACTGGTGTGACGGTACCGATCAACTCCTCAGAGATTCATATCTTCCGCTATACCAGTTCTTCGATGACTTCGACACCGACCATCCTTCGGGTGAACCCTTCCACGGGCCAATACCTCGGCTCGGCCTCCTATTCCACCTCAACGTGCGGCTCATCAGCCCTCTACAACATCTTTGACGCCGATGTGTACAACGGCGATGTCTACACCGCGCACTGGTCGTATTACAAAATCCACAAGTGGGAGGTTGACTGGAACACCGCAGGCACCCAGGTCGTTTGGACCTGCAAGAATGCCTACAATTACGGCTACCCCAATTACGTCTCAGGTATTGATTTCGACGACAACACCGGGAAGATGTACATCGGCACCTACGACAACTCTGCACAGAATCACTACCTGAAGGAAGTCAACCCGGCTTCACCAACGGTCATTCGTAACACCTGGCTGATGACGTCAACGAGTTATTACTACGACTACGGGGCTGGACTTTCCGTTAGCATGCCAAGCGTGATGTACAACATTTACTACTACAACACGGACTTCAAGAGCGTTCACTACCACTTCACGCTGCAGAGCGGTTTGCTCATCCCACAAGGCGAACGCACCATGCCCGGAGGCGGACACTACGGCATCGTAGATTCGGACGACAACAAGGTGTTCTTCTCCTGCCACTGGTCAGGAACAAACTATTGCACACAAGGAACCCGAAAGGTGCATTCCTACGGCGACGGGTCACATTTTGATGTCCGCTCGACCACGCAAAGCAGCCAGATGGTCGTCGGGCAAACGAGCTCAATTTCTCGCGCCGTGAACACTATCAGCATCGACGGTATCTTCGGCTCCATTCCAACGGGCACAAGCATCAGCGTTGATGTTTCCAACGATGGTGGCACCACGTGGCGGTCGGGAAGTGTGGGACAGAAGGTAACCTTCCCAGCTGCAGGAAGCCAAATCAAGTGGCGAGCAACCCTCAACGGGAGCGCCTCGAAATCTCCCGTTCTCGGTGATATCGTGTTGTCCTACACCACGAATTATCAATCAAGTGGTTGGTATTATGCTTACCAATATGTTGGAAGCGGAACGAAGTCTGTCGTCGCAGCCACCGTTGATTGGACCGAAACTGGCCCCTCCTCAACCACCGTGCGCGTGAACATCGGGTATTCCTCGAGTACAACATGCACCACGGGAAGCAACGGTGTTGTCTCCTTTACCTCACCCAACCAAACCAAATCAATGACGGGCAGTTCGTACTACTTCTGCGTCCGCATCATGCTGTCGACCTCGTCAACGTCCGCCACACCCTCGCTGACCGACTTGTCGATTGCACTGCACTCCAATGCCCCTGAACAGCCGGGCATCACCATCAACGGCGTCAATGCATGGAAACGCTCGGCACAAGACGGCGCTCTTATCGGACCGCTCACCGTCACCTCGACATCGAGCAACACCATTCTCCAGCGACTCAACGATGCCATTCCAAATTCGGGTTCCGGGGTCGTCGACATACCGATCAACTTGACATCGGAAACATCAGGAAAACTCGCCATCGAGTCTTTCCAAATCACCTACACCATGCAGACGGTGAATCTTGATATCTCCATTCCTGAAGGCGAAGTTCTGCATGAGCGTATCACGCCCTACGAGGTGGTAACCCGTCACGTGATCGGTGAGAACGCCAACTCCATGGTCAGCGCGGAATTGACCCTGATGACCAATTCCATGGCCAATTGGCCGACATTGTCGTGGCAGTACGGGGATATTTTCCCCGACCCCAATGACCCAGGGCAATACATTGAGATGGATTCAACTTCGTATTCCCTTGAAAGCAACGGTATTCTCGAAATCCACTGGAAATTCTTTGTGACCAGTGAAATGCCCGACCAAGAAAACGTTCGTTTCCGAACCGGTTGTTTGGATGACAGCGGAACCGCAGGCTTTGCTCCCGTTCCATTGATTTCCGATGAAGGCCTTCGTGTCAACCGTTCGTTTGGCTTGGGATGGTTGAATGTCCGTGACAACGACGGTGAAGTCACCTCTCAGGATGTTGAAGACGGTGCTTGGGTGGCGGCAGGTGAACAACTCCACTTTATCGGCGCCATGTGGTTCCAAGAGACCGACGATGCTCCGAAGGACAGTGCCTTTGATGTCCGCGTGTCGCGAAACGGCTACGTGGAAGCGACGGCAAGGGATACCACGAACACCAACGGTTCGTTCTTCATCTCCATCGACATGCCCAACATCGATGTTCCAGATGGCCTGACCTACGAGGTACAGACCTACAACGAACGCAACCCCGACCATGTCCAGCAACCCAACGAGGAGTGGCGACGTACCTACCGCGTTGATGCCACACCGCCTGAGCGAAAGGCCGTCTTCCCCGAAGACGATGCTTACGAGGCTGCAGCCCACGACCAAACCGTTCGCGTGCTGGTGCACGACAAGGTTGGCCACCCCATGGAATTGGAGTTGAATTACTGGGTTGAAGCCGACCATGACCTCAACAGAAACGGTGAGGCTGACCCTGAAGAATACATGACGAAGATGGTATCCAACACGACCGAAGCCAATTCAAAGTGGTTCATCACCACCATTGACACATCCCGAAACCCGAACATGGGTCGCGTTTCGTACTTCTGGGACGGTGGCGACCAGGCTGGAAATCCGTTGCATTTCACCGCCATCAACGACGACGATGAAACGCTCATGTTCGAATCATCTGACGGTTTCCTTTACGACGATGCAACCTTCCGAACGCGCAAGGACTCGTCTGCGGTCTTTACCGGATTGGAATGGTTTGGTCACGAGGACAACGAAGCCGTGTATGCGGGCATGGAACAACACATCAGCCTCGGGTTCATCGATGCGAACACCGCCATTGACTTCGAGTTCATTTCACTCGTGTTTGACTTCGAAGGACCAAATCCTGCGAGGGACGCTCAAAGCATCTCGTACTCTGGACTCAACAACACCTTCTGGTCCGATTCACCTTACATCCAACTTCTCCCAACCAGCAAGATGGTGCAAACGACCAACGAATCAGGTCTGCCTTGGATCATGCTCGACTTCAATTTCAAGTTCACATGGGACTGGCCCGACGAAGAGATGGGTGATGTCGCCTTGATGTACAAGGAATTGGGTTCTCCAGAACCGTCCCGTATTCTCTTGCTGGAACACACCTTCCGCGTTGAGAACGATTTGATGCTTTCACCCACAGATTTCGTTGTGGAAGACATCAGCGAACCCCGTACGGGACCGGTTGCCGATGGTAGCCGAGTTCGCAAGGACGACCGCTTGGGCTTCTCCGGGCGCGTCGTCTACGAAGGCAGTCAAACGCCAGCGCCGAGAGATGTCGGCATTTTGGTCGAAGTCTTTGACGGTGAGAAACTTTGGTCGGACGGTTCCTTGACCGCTGATGGTGGTTATGCCGTGGAGGTCCCGCTTTCGGCAGCCTCGACGCTCCAATCCTCACCATCTCGAACCTGCCTCATCTCCATCACCAACATCCCTGGGCGCGGTGAAGACATGACCGGAACGCTGGTCTCAACCACCCTCCAGGTGGTGGTCGACGATGCCGCACCTCGTGTCACACGACGTATCGCACCTCTGAATGTCATCGACATCTCCGCGAACAACGACCTCACCAGCATTGCCGTGGAGTTCCAAGGCACCGAAGATGCCGACCTCACCGGCTCCAAGCAAATGGTTCACTGGGTCATGCGTGATGCCACGCGGACCATGACCATCGGTGCAGGTTCAACCCTTCTCGGCATGCAACAAGACGGGCAGAACGTCGTTTGGACGGGTGTCGTCGACATCACCGCAGGCGGCACCATCACGCCGAGGGCGGGCGATTTCGTTGGCTTCTACCTGACCGGCTACGATGCTGCAGGAAACCAATTCCCGGTCGTATCAAACTCCGAAGCAAGCCCCATTCCTGAACTGGCTTCCGATGACACCGACTTTGAGCGCCAATGGGTCCGCCTTGGTGCCGTTGGTCCTGAACTTCGGGTTCGAAACATTGCACTGAGCGATGACCACATCGCTCCAGGGGCAACCGTTGACATCCGAGCAGACATCTACAATGCAGGCGGAAACACGACGAGTCAGTTCAAGGTCGCCTTCTATGCAGGCTCAAGCGAGACCGCCTTTGAGACGGTGCGTGTAAACGGCCTTGATGCTGGGGAATTGTACTCCATCAACATCAAGTGGGAATCCACTGAAGTCGATCGTATTCGCGTGGTGGTTGACGCCGAGAACGAAGTTCCCGAAGCCAACGACGATGACAACTCTGCAGAACACGCTGTCACCATCGCTTATGGACAGTACTTTGGTTGGTTTGATTCTGTACGAGAACAACCGTTGGCCTGGCTCTTTGTTATCCTCAGCATCCTCACCTTGGCCGTTGTGTTTACCGTTGCAAGCAAGACCTCCATCGATTACGGTGAGGGCGCGTTTGACGAGGACGAGGCCGATTGGGAAGACGAAGAGGACGAGTTTGACGACGAGGTCGACGACGATTGACCGGTTCCGATGAGCGATTTCCAAAGCCAAATCCTCAAAAAGACTGGGTAGGGCACCTCTCCACGGGGGTGGGGAGAGTATGTCGCGCGCGTTTTCCCGACTGCATCCCTCACTCGCTAAAGCACTGCGCGAAAAAGGATGGGAAGCCACGCCAGTCCAGGAACACGTTGTTCCAGAACTGATGGGTGGTCACGACCGCGTGATCATTGCGCCCACAGGTTCAGGAAAAACGATGGCCGGGATACTCCCGTTGTTTCATCGTTGTTTGGAGGAGGCATGGCCCTCGTTATCCATTCTCTACATCACGCCGTTACGAGCCCTCAATCGCGACGTTGACCGCCGACTTCGAGAATTGGCGACCTCCGTTGGGTTGCGGGTGGATGTTCGCCATGGCGATACATCGCAAGCACAGCGTACCAAACAAACGCGGAAACCCCCAAACTTGTTGGTCACGACCCCTGAAACGTTCCAGTTGATGTTCAGCGGGAAGAACCTCCGAGCCATGTTGTCCACCGTTCAAGCGGTGGTGGTCGATGAGGTCCACGATTTGGCGGCTTCAGAAAGGGGCTGGCAACTCAGCGTCGCCCTGTCCCGCCTTGAGGCATTGGCAGGACGCTCCGTTCAGCGATTGGGCTTGTCGGCCACGGTTGGGAATCCAGAGGCCGTAGCGAAGTGGTTGTCCCCTTCAGGCCGCCCCCTCATCACAACGGGGGACCGAACCACTTCACTGACGGTTGAATCACCGGTCCCTTTACCCGAGGACGAAGTTGGTTGCATGGATTTGGGCCTTAATGCCCCTCGCCAGCACGCGGTCTATCGGCAACTGTGCAACATTCTACGAAACGAGCCCCCGTGCCTTGTGTTCGTCAACAGTCGAAGCGAAGCGGAAACATTGGCTACGCACCTGCAAGCATTGGCACCCGACCTTAACATCGGCGTTCACCACGGTTCCTTGGCAGCGGACCCCCGCCAGTCAATGGAAGATGAATTACGCGAGGGGCGATTGGCAGGGCTGGTGTGTACATCAAGCCTTGAACTGGGCATTGATGTTGGCAGTGTGCGCCGAATCGTTCAACTTCATTCACCGAAATCGGTGGACCGTATGCTCCAACGGGTCGGGCGTGCCGACCACCGTTTAGGTGGCATCGGAAGAGGACACGTGCTGACCTGGGATGTTGACCATTTGACGGAATCGGCCGTTATCGCCAAGCGCGCCATGGACGGGGCCATCGAACCCGTGGAATGGCGCTCTCGACCACAAAACATCGCTGCCAATCAACTGGTACTCATGGCTCATTGCTTCAAAGCCGTGAGTATTGATGAAGCGACGCGATTGTTGGCCGCATCACCCCAATTTGAAGGATGGGAGCGCACCGATACCGAGGCCCTGCTTCACGTGCTTGCCGAGAACTGGGTCCTCCGTTTCACACCCGTGCCCAGCGAATTACCGTGGTACCGATGGCCAAAGGCGGTCTACGCGGTTGCCCGCCAACAAGCCTCACAAAAGGGGATTGAACTCCCCGAAGAGTTGCCCCTCTATTCCACACCCGATGAGGCCATCCCACGCATCTACACCGGTCAACAGGTGGACGTCCCAAAGCAGTTCGCAAACGGATGGTTTTCCAGTGCTGGAAGAACGAGAGAGTGGGTTTCTCATCATCTCTCGATGATTCCAGACAAGCGCACGTACAGGGTTCGGGACGCTGTGACGCGGCGAAGTTTGGGCAATGTCGACGAAGCCTTTGTGTTGAGCCTTAACGCTTCGGGAGAGGATGACGATGGAACGCCCCGCCGTTTTGTCATCGCTGGCCGAACCTGGGTCATCGTCGACGCCGACCCCGAACAGTCTGAATTGCTGGTCGCTCCGGTCAAAGATCACGGAAAAGCACCGAGATGGATTGGGGAACTTCCTCCTGTACCCGCCTCCGTCGCCCGAGAAGTCGGTTATCTGCGCCACCTCGTGGCGGCCGATTTGGGGATGCTGCCGGCGGTGACCTTGCCGGACCTTGACCCACTTGGTTTGGTGCCCAATCGTCAGGCGACCCTTTCGCAGTACCCTCTTGACGATGAAGCCAGAAGCATGCTCGCTGAAACGGTCACCGCCCATCTCGATGCCACCGGCCACCTTCCAACCGACCAAGTCATGACCGTGGAGGAACGAGACGATGCCTTGGTGGTCAACAGTTGTCATGGTTCGACCATCAACGAAGCCCTTGGGAATTTTCTGCTTGCCATGGCGTCGACCAAATCGGGAACATGGGGGCGTTTGGTGGTGGAACCCACCCGAATTTTGTTACAAATTTCGGGCGTTCGTCCAGAAGAGTTGGTCGGTTGGCTGATGGAAACGCCACCCGATGCCATTGAACAATTGCTCAGCATCACGGTACCCAATTCACGTCAAGTTCGCTGGCGATTTGCTCAGGTGGCAAAGGTCTTCGGCGTCTTGCGTCATGGTGTGGACCCGAGAAAAATCAACCTTCAAGCGCTGCTGCGAAAATACCGAGGGACGGTGGTGATGGAGGAAGTGCTCTCAAAACTCTTCCACGAACGCATGGATGTCAACGGCGCAACCGATGTCTTACGCGGTCTTCAATCAGGCGTGTTGACCATCCACATCACCGCCCGTGGGCCGTTGGGGTTGTCCAACCGTACGCAAAACGATATGCTTCTACCAAATTGGGACAACGCCGCTCTGCGGGAGCAACTCAAACTTCGTCTCACCAATGAGCGAGCCGTTCTTTGTTGCCTGCGATGCCAAGCCATCCGTCGTTTCCGTGTTGCAAAATACAGGACCATCGACCGTCCAGGCACATGCCTCAAGTGCGGTGGTCAACGCTTGGCATGTGCACGAGAAGGCTTGCAAGAGATGCTTGAGAAGTGGGTTACATCCGAAGACAAGAAAGACCAGGACAGGATGATGAAAAACGCAGATCTCGTTGCGAATCGCGGGATTGAGGCCATCATGTGTTTGATGGGTCGCGGAATTGCCGAAGCCACTGCCAACCGTTTGTTGGTCAAGGTGAGGATGGGTGACGAGGAAGGTTTGCTTCAAGCCATTCATCACGCTGAGGTTGAATATGCTCGAACGCGCCGTTTCTGGGGTTAGTTTTTCCTTCGTAGTGGCATTGGAGTTATATCATTGTTCGAGCTCTCCGAGGTATGGCCAAGCAGCCTCATGTGGTTACACTCTTGTTACTTGGAGTCTTCCTTTCTCCGCTCCTGACAAACCTACCCCCTGTACCATCGAGCCATCTTTCCGATGACAACCCCCCATCAAACACCGGCGAATCCTCCAACTTTACCGTCTCGCCATCAAGTGGGTGGACCACCGGCGGAGAGGAAATCACGATCACCGGAACGGGCTTTTTGGACATGGCGTTCCAAAACGTCACGAGCGATGGTGAAGCCTACACCTGGACCACCACCACGGCCAATTATGTCACCAAGAGCGGTTTGTCGCCAACCGTGGCGGTTGACAGCAACGGCACCGTTCACATCGTCCACGTGAACTGGGACACGGACCAGTTGTGGCATTCAACCCTCACCGGTGGGTCTTGGAGCCATGATTTCATTGCCAACTGTTACGGTTGCCGCCACACCGACATGGCCGTTGATAGCAACGACAACCTCCACGTTGCGTACTACCTGAAGCAAGAGAGTACGACGGGGTACCTCTACTACGCCTTTTACAACGGTACGGATTGGACGACACAATCGCTGCAAAACAACATCCAAAACGACCAGGTTCGCATCGCTCTTGACGCCAACGACCGCCCTCATATTTCCTATTCAAGATCGGGCTACCTGTGCAACGGAGCGATGCTGAAGTACCACGACGGCTCTTCATGGGCCACGCAAACACTGGACACTTCCAGCACCTATGTTGGGTGCGATTCATCCATCGCCATCGACAGTCAAGGATACGTCCACGTGACTTACCGAAATCACAACAACATGGACCAGATGATCGTCTCCAACGTCTCTGGCCAGTGGCAAAAGTACACCGTGGACGGCGGGAGCGGCGTGGGTTACTACAGCGGCATGGCCGTGGACCACGACGATAACCTGCACATCCTTTACCGGACCAACTCAGCGGGAGGCCAGTACAAGTACGCCACCGGCTATTCGGGAACGGCTTGGAGCAAAACGGCCTCCTCGGGAAGCAACACCTATTTCCGAATGATGACCGACGACCTCGGCAACATTCACGCCTCGCTCTATGACGGCTCCAACCTGCGTCATCAGATGATGATGCCCGGTCAATCTTGGCAACCCTCCACCGTGGACAACGCCGGTGATGTCGGCCGGTACAACGACATCTTTGTGGACCACAACAACATGATTCACATCGCCTATTACGACAGCACAAATGAACATCTCAAGTACGCAAACAAGTCCACAGGCATGTACCTCAAGAAGGAAATCACCGTTGACTTTGGCGCTTACGGTCTGGTCACGGGAACGGTGGTTGACGACAGCACCATCGTGGTGACCACGCCGTCGGCTGGCAACGTAGCAGAAACGGTCAACCTCAGCCTTTGGGGTGCCGACGGGACCGAAACAGACCTCGGACTGGAGTTCTTGTTCATCGCTCCTGATGATCTTGATATGGACGGCATTCTCAACGCTGACGACGACTGTCCCAACACTGCGGGTACCTCCACCGTTGACCGCGATGGTTGCCCGGATGCCGACGACGACGGGTACAGCGACGAGAACGACGCTTTCCCGAACGATGCTAACGAGTGGCTGGACACCGACGGTGATGGTGTTGGCGACAACAATGACGAGTTCCCGAATGACATCAACGAATGGATAGACAGCGATGGGGATGGCGTTGGTGACAACAGCGACGAATTCCCCGACGATGTTACCGAGTGGATGGACAGCGACGGCGACGGCGTGGGCGACAACAGCGATTGGGCTCCCAACGATGCGAATGAAACGAAGGATTCCGACGGTGACGGGGTGGGTGACAATGCCGATGCCTTCCCCAACGATGCGAATGAAACGAAGGATTCCGACGGTGACGGTGTGGGCGACAACGCCGATGCCTTCCCCAACGATGCGAGTGAAACGAAGGACTCTGACGGCGATGGAATCGGCGACAACAGCGACCCGTACCCGTTCATCAACAACGATTTGGACAGCGATGGTGACGGCATCCCCGACCTTCAGGATGATTTCCCCAACGATATTACCCAGTGGATGGACAGTGACGGCGACGGGTATGGCGACAACGCCACGGGTACCGCACCCGATGCCTTCGTGAACATTGCGAGCCAATGGTCGGACATCGACGGTGATGGCTATGGCGATAACTGGGGCAATGCGACGTGGACTGAGTTCCGAGCACCATCAAGCGTAGGTCAGTTCGTGGAGGGGGCTGTGATGGCGGATTATTGTCCGGAAGTCGCCGGCAACTCCACCGTTGCTGGATTCTTTGGATGCGTTGATGACGACGGTGATGGCATTCCGAACATGTTTGAAATCGTTGACCTGCCATCCGACAGTGACGGAGATGGAATACCCGATGAATTCGATAAGTGCCCCGATACACCGATTGGAACGATGATCGATATCACCGGTTGTGAACTTACCATCAACGACGATGGAACGATTGATCTCCCAGAGGACGGTTTCTTTTCCGGTGATTTGGCACAAACGGTTGGCTGGGGGGCCATCATTCTCGCTCTGCTCACCCTACTTCAAACGAATGCAGCAGCCGCTGTTCTGCCCGATGCCTTCCGGTGGGTTCAGGTGTTCCGAAGAAACAACAAGTTGAGCAAAGAAGAGGTCGATGAGTTGACGTACTTGCAATCCCTCGTTCAAGCGTATTTCCAAGAGCCAGAAACATTGCACGATGAACTTCGCTCGCTCAAGAGCGATTTGACAGCCCGCTTCACGAACAACGAAATCAAGAAAGAGACCCGTGAAAAGATCAGTGTACTCATCAACGACTTGTTGACCAGCACCGACGAAGATTTGGTTCATATCGCCCACAACGCCGCTTACTTTGGCCTCAGCAACACGGTCAACGCCTCCGAGCGCACCGAGTTGCTCAGTCAGCGGTTGGCCATGGAAAAAACTGCAGAAGAGGACACCTTCATCGAAGAAGGACCCTCAAAGGGCATGAACGGCCAAATCAATCCCGCCGACGGCTACGAATGGCTGGAGCACCCAGAGGGCAGCGGCATTCACTACATGCGAGCCCAGAAGAGCGACGACTGGACCAAGTGGCAAGGCTGACCCCCCATGATGTTGAATAGGTCGCCCGATTGGCAGACCATGTGAGCGATATGTCGTTGGACACCTTGTCATGGCATACTCGCTTTTTGGACGAGACGCCAGGCGATGAAGCCGAAGGCGGCCGTCCCCGTCAGGTTCCTGGCAAGTGTTGGTCCAAGGTCACGCCCACGCCATCCCCCGACCCGCACCTCACGCTCTGGTCCATCGAGATGGCCGAGACGTTGGGGCTTCAACGGACAGACGAAGCCGGTGTGGTGCTGGGCGGCGGTACGCCCGTCGCTGGTATGCAACCCTACGCGCAGCGCTACGGTGGTCACCAGTTCGGAAACTGGGCCGGCCAGTTGGGCGACGGACGAGCCATTACACTTGGTGAAGTCGAAACGGAGAACGGCATCCTCGAATTGCAACTCAAAGGTGCCGGTCTCACGCCGTATTCTCGCAGGGCAGACGGTAAAGCCGTGTTGCGCTCATCCATCCGAGAATTCCTCTGCAGCGAAGCGATGCATCACCTCGGCGTGCCCACCACTCGTGCGCTCTCGCTCGTGACCACGGGTGAAGCGGTCGTCAGAGACATGCTCTACGACGGCAATCCTGCGCCTGAACCCGGGGCGGTGGTGTGCCGCGTGGCGCCCAGTTTCATCCGCTTCGGAAGCTTCCAGATTCATGTCTCCGACGGCCACCACGAAACGCTTCGAACCCTCGTCGATCACACCGTACGTCATCATTTCCCGCATCACGATGCGAGCACCGATGATGGCCTCATCGCTTGGATGACCGAAGTGGCTGAGCGAACAGCGGTGATGATCGCCCACTGGATGCGGGTCGGTTTCGTCCACGGCGTCATGAACACGGACAACATGTCGATTCACGGCCTCACGATCGACTACGGCCCCTACGGCTGGTTGGAGCCTTTTGACGTGGACTGGACACCCAACACCACCGATGCGGGTCGTCGACGCTACCGCTACGGTCAGCAACAGCACATCGGGGCGTGGAACATCGCTCGCCTGCTCGAGTCCATGGCTCCACTGATGGAGGACGTGAGTCGCCTCCAACCTGTCTTGGACCACTACATGGAATACGCCAT
>PBUZ01000106.1 GCA_002728035.1 Methanobacteriota archaeon | reverse complement strand
TGGGGTCAACTGGCGTATGTGTTGCGTCGCCACAATCCAATGAGACCGCAGCGCCGGATACTTGCGATGAGGTGGGCGTGGCAAAAGCACAAAGGCCAATGCACATGAGAAGAACGATGATTCGTTTCATACCCTTCGCTCAGCAGACAAATACAAAACGATTTCTTAGCAGATTTGAATCAAGGTACAAACGGAGCCCTCAAACGGGACGGTTCGTTGGGGTTGAGCATGGGGTTGGACATGATTGGACTGCTCGTCCACACCCCCACCCTTGAGATGCTGTTGAGCCAACCTTGGTCTGAACTCAAACGGTCCATGGAATCGGGCTCCCTTCGCCAGCACCGTCCGGCTCAAGACGAGGTCTTGACGACCACCTTTGCCATCGACGCTGAAGCCGATTTGCTCGACTGGATGGACGAACACTCGGTGGACAGCAAGGACGCCACCCATGCCGCCTTGAAGGAGATGGAAGACGGAGCACAGGGTCTGCTCCACCTGATGCAATGGGCCAGCCCAGGGCAATGGGAGGTATGGGAAGGGCGAGCCTTCCTCTATCTTGAGGCTGCACTTGGAAGAGAGGCCGATGACATTCACGAACTCTATGCCGAGGAGGTGTGGACTTCAACACTGCAGCGTCTTGCTGGCCTGTCGGCGGATGAATTTGCAGAACGCGTGGTCTTGGGTTGGATGGACCGTCGCAAAGAACTCGGTGAGACCTTGGACGAGGCACAAGACCCGAAGATCGTCCCCACTTTTGAGGCTCACACGCGGGCATCAAAAGCCCTGGTTCATACCGTGAACCGCGTGAACCGCGAGGACGACTTGGTGCTTGTCATCGGGCGTGAACACCTCGATGCTGAGAAATGGGGTCATGGGGAATGGAATCTTTCCGCCTTCCTTCAAGCCTCGTGAGCGAGGGGTTCAAAATCCACCTTGACCGCCCACCACACGATGTCGGACGATGCACCTGCTGAACCGCCTGTGGAAGACGACGATGTTCCCGTTGAGGGCGTTGAAGAAGAGGCACCCACCGAGGCTGCACCCGAAGAGGTTGAGGAACCACGAGACCCGCTTGAAGTCGCTCTTGAGCGAGCCGAGTTTGCCGAGAAGGAAATTGCGTACAAAGAAGCCGAGATTCACAACGTGCGTAAGCGGTCGATGGCAGAAAAAGCGGACCTCATCAAGTTCGGCGGGATGGGTCTCGCCCGTCGTATGCTGACCGTTCTCGGCGATGTGGACCGTGCCATGACCGGCATCGAGGACGACGACCAATCTCCCGTGGCTCAGGGTTTGCGTTTGTTGCGCAACAAGATGTGGCATGAACTCCAAGCCGATGGCGTGACCGCCATCGATGCCAAGGGTGCCGAGTTTGACCCCTCCAAAATGGAAGCCATCACCACCATTCCCGCCAGTGAAGCCTTTCCCGCTGGCTTAGTTGTGGACGTCCTTGAGCAGGGCTACATGTACAAATCCAAGGTTATCCTTGTTGCACGTGTGGTCGTTGCTTCCGAGTAAGGTCAGCCTGCATGAACGCCCGTCTCAAAGGTTGAACATCGGAACATCGCATCGTTCTCGATGAGCCATTCGATGACCGCTTCGGGTACGCTTACCGCCAACACCGTCCGCGTGGCCTCATCGTCCATCACGGTTGACAACATTCGAATGCTCTGACGAACGCGCCATCCTTCGAGCGTTTCCCGCTCAGAAAGTTCCACTTCATGCACCGTCCAACCGGCCTCACTGTAGAGTTCCATGGTGGGCCCATCCGAGGTCACGAGTACGCCTTCGCCGTGATGCTCCGTTGCGTGTGCTACCCAATTGGGGGGGTCGTTGATGTCCTCAATGCACACGACGGTCACCGAATGTCCGTTCTGCGAAGCCCATGCGTTCACCATGGCCGTACGCTCTCCCGCTGTCCATGGATTGTTGGCTTCCCATCCAGTTTGTGCCGAACCGATGGCCACCACCACCTCATCTCCCTGGGCGTGGTCAATGGCGGCTTCAACAAGGGAGGCATGGCCGAGGTGAAACGGCTGAAATCGTCCAAGAACGATGCATCGTGTCATCTTGCAGCCTCATGAAAAATAGGATTCAACATCAACCTCGGGCAGGTCATGACCAACATCTCGGAAGCAGGCGAGCATGCGCTTGCACCCTTCGACCATTTCCTGAACGGGTGTTTCACCCATGGAGCCCACGCGAAACATCTTCCCCTTCAGGTGATCTTGTGCGCCAATCACTTGGGTGTCGTACTTCTCTTTCAGGGCGCTACGCCAAGCATCGTCAATCCCTTCGGGGTACATGATGGCAGTGACGGTGTTGCTTCGCTGACCATCGTCGGCCAGGAGCATAAAGCCGAGGTCGGAAAACAAGTTCCGCACACCGCTCGCCATGCGTTCACAACGTGCCCATCGGGCCTCGTTGGTCTCGTTTTTCAGGCCTTCCAGCGCAGCCCCCCAACCCATGGCGAGGTTGATGGCAGGCGTCCAAGGCGTTTGGTCATCGTCGCCCTTCTTCAGTGCCGCGACCATGTCGAAATAATAGCGCGGATTGGAGTCTCCTTGTTGATGGATGGCCTGAATGCGTTCAACACAGTGCTCACTCACGGCGATTGCCGCAATTCCAGATGGACCCGCGGTGCATTTCTGCGCCCCCATCACAACGGCTTCGGCCTTCCACTTCTCGGGATGAACGGGCATGCCGCCCACGGAGGTAATGCCGTCGAGAATGAAGGAGACGCCGTGGCGTTCACACATTTCCGCGATGGCCTCTGCATCTTGCGTGATACCACTGCTCGTTTCGTTGTGACAGATCAGCAAGGCTTCGTAGCACCCTCGCTCGAGTTGCTGTTCGAGTTCGTAAAGGTCGAAGGAACGCCCCCATTCGTACTTGATGTGCTTCACGTTGCAGAACTGACGACAAATATCGGCCACGCGCTCGCCGAACTTTCCGTTGGTGGGCACCAGCACCAAATCGTTCCTTCGAAATCGGTTTGCAATGACCATCTCCATCGCTGCTGTACCGCTTCCTGAGACCACGACGACCTTGTAACCGTCCTCACCGGTCCACGACTCGGATTTCATGGTCGGTGATGAGGGGCTGAGGTTGAAGGCAGAGCGAAGGCCAGAATTGAGCGTGGCCATCACTTGCCGAAATTCCGGCCCACGAGCTGTCATGACGGGCGTGGCCATGGCGTCAAGGCAGGCCTGACTCATTCGGACGGGTCCGGGGACGAGAAAGCAATCACCGGTGTAGGTCATGGTGGGTGGTGGTCACGACGGTCTTTGAAATGCTTGCATCAAAGCCCTCGCAAAACATTCGCTTGAAGCGTTGGACTGATAGGGAAGGGCACTGAGGCATCGGCATGCTCCGTGTGGGTTTGGCAATGCTTCAGGGCGCTCGCCATGAGCATGCCGAAGCCTTGCGAGGGGCATCAAAAGAACTCGATGTCGACCTCGAAATCGTTGAGTGTCGGCGTGGTCATCACATCGATGCGACGTTGGATGCGCTGGTTTTGCCAGGTGGAGAATCCACCACCATGCGCATTGCCAGTCAGCACGAATCTTTGCTGGATGCGGTGTTTGACTGGATGGACCGCTTCCCGCAGCGCCCGGTGCTGGGTACCTGCGCTGGTGCCATTTTGTTGGCGACGCCTGGTGAGGGGCGCCAACCGTACTTGGCGGCAGGCATTGCGCGAAATGCATGGGGTCGTCAGCGCGAATCCTTTGAGGGTGTGGTCGCCGTTGCTTTGGATACGCCTGCAGCGGAATTCAAGTTCGCTTCTCCAGCGGGCCGTGACCGATTTGCACACCTGCCCTTGGAAGTCGCTTCTCAAGCCGCAGCTGCCACCGACGAGGGTTTCCCTGGTGTCTTCATCCGGGCACCACGTTTCAACGCAGATGAAGTCGCTTGCACACCCGTTGCGTGGCTCGGTGAGGAAGTCGTTGGGGTTCTTGACGGCAACAAACTCGGCGTGACGTTTCATCCCGAACTGACCCTTGACCGTCGTTTCCACCGATGGCTTCTCGCCACCGCCGAACTTCAGCAGGAGGTTGCTGCATGAGGAGTCTACCGATGGCCACCGAGGTGCTTCCTGCAGAGGAAGGCGAAGCCGAGGGCTGCATCCAATGTCAGCAAGGCAGCAAATTGGTGCTTTTTGTCACCGGCAAATGTCATTGGGGATGCGATTATTGTCCGCTCTCAGAAAACCGTCGTGAAACACCGGACATGTTTGCAAATGAACGTCGTTGTTCTTCGTGGGACGAAGTGATCGAAGAAGGTCGTGCAATGAACGCAACGGGGACTGGCATCACGGGGGGCGATCCGATGCTCGACCTCGAAAAAACACTCGAAGCGGTGCAACAACTCAAGCAGGCGTTCGGCGAGGAGCACCACATTCACGTCTACACCTCCATTCCTTTCGACCCTGTCAGGGCACGTGATTTTGCTGAAGCAGGCCTTGATGAAATCCGCTTCCACCTGTTGGACGGTACGACGAAAAAATACCAGGCGACGATGAAAGCATGTGCTTCCCACGGCATCGAGGTGGGGGTTGAACTCCCCTGTGAACCAGATAAGGAAGCGGCGTTGTTTGCCCTACTGGACGAATTGGAAACGGTCCCTGTGGCATTTCTCAACCTCAATGAACTGGAGATCACCGTCGGTAATCAAGAGAACATGGATGTCCGTGGTTTCAACCTGAGTGGAGGCATCACGGCTGCAGCCGAAGGTTCTGCTGAGCTCGCCTTACGACTCAAAGAAGCAGCCGCTGACAAGCCGTACCATCTGAAATTCTGCACGGCCAAGTACAAAGATGCAGGGCAACTTCGTAACCGCTTCAAACGGAGAGGTCAGGCTACGCTGCGCCCTTACGAAGTCTTGAGCGATGACGACACCATTCTTTTTGGCGCCATCCCTGCCTCTCTTGAAGACGCAAGTGACGACATGGCTGAACTGAAGCGTGAATTGGCCATGGCAGACGGTTGGATGCGATACGATGCGACCACGCAACGCATCGAATTACCGTTGGCTCTCGCCGAAGATTTGGCCGAAGTCCTTGAGGTTCCGGTGATGCTGGTCGAAGTCCATCCAACGCATGAGCGGCTCGAGGTTGGCGTGGTGCATCTGAACGAGCACCGTTAACCACGGTATGGCTTATACCCGCGAGGCGGGTCGGCGGTTTACCTAGGGCTCGTGGTCTAGGGGTTATGACGTCGCCTTCACATGGCGAAGATCGCCGGTTCAATTCCGGCCGAGCCCATTTTGAATCGTCACAAGGCCGGATTGAACCAGCAACGAACAACCTGCCTGGCATCGCCGAGTTCGTTTGCGCAGGTTAAATTCCGGCCGCGCCCACCAACCCTCTTCGGGGCTACATTCTTCAACGACCCGCGCTCAGTTGATTGTATGGGACTGCTTGACCAAGCCGATTTCGGTGTGTTCAAAGAAAAGTCCACATGGCAGGCGTTTGTCATTGCCTTGGTGATGTTTGGCGCCATCTCTTTTGCTGCGCTTTCGATGTTTGACAGCATGGATGAGTTGTTCCAATCTGACGCAGAACCCGCACCCATCCCCAACATCGTGTTTGAGTCGTTGAATCGCAGCGACGTTGAGTCGGACTACGTCAATGAAACCGGCTGGTTCAACCTCGACGAACATCGTGGGAGCGTCATCATTCTCGACCTCATGGCCAGGGATTGCAGCAACTGTCACCTCGTTCAAGAACACATTGAGGAGGAAATGGAGGAATGGCATGCCACAGCCAATGCCTCCGGTAAGTCGCTGAAAATCTTCGCTTACGGTGCTTGGTACGATGAGTCGGTTGAATACCTCAACAAGAGCAGTGGCGCATACACCGTCCCCCTTTACCCCACAGGTTACGGTTCCACCGAGGCTGCTGTACTCAAAGACGGCTCCACCACCGACCCCGTCCGCTTGTTCACCACGGGCGGCACGGGGCAGATCCCCGTCGTGCTCATCATCGACGAAGAGGGCTACATCATCGCGCAACAAGCGACCGGTACCCCCATTGACGGGTGGGCCAAATTTGACGGGATCCTCGAAACGGCGTTGACCGAAGAGATCTCGGAGACCTTTGATTCAAGAATTGGATGGGAAGAGCCTGAGACCTCCTACACTGCGGTGTTCGCATTGGGACTTGTCCTCTCCATCCTCGTCTACTTCTCACCGTGCGCTTTCCCCGTCCTTCCCGGATTCATCTCCTACTACCTCTCCCTTGGCGCTCGTGAGGACGAGTTGATTGAGCAAGGGAAACTCAAGAC
>PBUZ01000105.1 GCA_002728035.1 Methanobacteriota archaeon | reverse complement strand
TGTGACCTTGCGTGGTGTCAGCGATTCTCTGCCATGTCGCCATCCCCGCTTCGCTGGCGTTGACATCCCAGGCATCGGGTGCGTGATCGCCCTTGTCCACCATGACGTGGATGAACGGGTGGCCGCCGTCAGCCACCAAACCAAAACTGGCGTGGTAATGCATGGCAGCGGCCGGATGGGCAATAACCAGCGGTCTGTGGGCGGGCACCTCAACGGGTAAACCGAAGGTTGCCGGGGGGCCATAGGCAATGCAGTTGCCCCACCTCTCGGAGTTTCTGAAAGCAGCCATGCTCATCAGACACACCTCGGATGGTACAGAGGAACAACCCTGAAGATTCTCTTGGTCTGCCTCTCCAATCTGCTGTAGTGCTCAGCGGGCACCACGCCTCCGTTAAACGCCGTTTTGGCCGTGTCGTAGATGGTGTCCCTGTGAAGGGTGATGATGTGGGCCGTGCACAACTTCCCCGAGGCTTGCGGGTCTGAAGGAGGGTCCTCAGAATAGAAGCAGAGGAAAAACAGGTCGTCGTAAGCCACCAGTTCGTCGATGAAGTAGGACAACCTTCTCACGTCGTTGTTGCAATAGGCGAGCTGCAACCCGTAGGGTTTGAGCGCTTGCGACCATGTATGCGGTGCCTGTGAATTGGTCACCGCCTTGAAGTCCTCAGGCGTGGTGTTCGCTCCCGTGGCGTTGGCCACCATCGACAAGGTCGTGGCCACACACGAAGGTCCGACTTGCTTGACATGCTCCAATTCGAGGTCGTTGAAGAACGGCCCTTGCGGCTCGTGATGGTGGTCGGCGTACCACAGCGGTGCCGTTGGATTTGGCCTCCATGCCAAACTCATTCCCATTCCTCCTTGAACTCGTCATCAAAGGACGGTTCGCCGTCCTTCCAGGCCGCCTCAATTTTGTCCTTGAGGCAGGACGGGCACACGCAATCGTGTTCCATCCATTCGCCAAGGTCTTGTATTCTCATTTTGGTAAACTCGTTTTGAAGTTCAAAGAACTCCATCACCAGCATCCATAGCTTCTTCCAATCGTTCATGTGTTTCATGTTTCATTTCTCCTGTTCATTGGTATTCGTAATCTTCAGGTCTTCCACCTGGCCATTCCCTCTCCACCTTCTCGTTGTATTCCGCTGTTGCCAAGGCATCCTTGTACTGCATCACCCAGATGTGGTGATCCTCGATGCAGAGGTGGATGAGGGACATCATGTTGGACGGGAAAGTCTCGTTCACGCCGTCGATGCAAAAGGAATCGTCAGGCGTGTAAATCGTGGATTCGCCACCGTACTCGGGAATGTAGTCGGGGCAGGTCCAATAGGGGCCAAGCGAATGCTGAACGTGGTCTGAAAACGACCACAGCGGCACAGCCCACATCCACGCTTTGGGTTTCTTTGCGAAGGCTTCCATGTCCGCCCTATGCTTGGCATACGTGCCAGGGCAGCCCCACGCCTCAACCTCAAGACCGAAATCAAAGGCAAAGGTGTGACCGTGTTGACCTTGGACCGTGATGGTGTACCCGTCCATCGTGATGGAAGGGTGGTCGTGGATGGTTTGCGCCAACGCCAACCAGTGTTCTCTGTTCGCCCAATCCTCGTAGGTGTCCAATTCACCCATCAAAAAGTGAAGGCCAGACTCCATTGAGGTCAGGCAAAGCTCCCAACTTGGCCACGTGTCCCACTTCGCTTCATTGGCAATGTTGTGCTGGTTGTAAGCCGCAAAGATGCCAAAGAAAGCTTCGGGTTCGTCCAAATTTGCATCGTGGTCGATGAGGTTGTCGGGATGTTCGTACCCGTTGGCTACGAACCATTCCCCGTCACCTTCCACGACGAAGGTGTTCGGTTTGGCGTGTGTTCTTTTTTCGTTTGTGTTCTCATGTTCTTTGTTCATGTTGTTCTCTCCTTGGTTGCGTTTTTGCACCGCCGTGCGTCGAATTGGCTGGGGCACTGGGATTCGAACCCAGATCAAGGGTACCGCAGACCCACATGCTCTCCATTACACCATGCCCCAATGGATGGGAACTGGCAGAGGCACCCGGATTCGAACCGGGGTCCAGGGATCCGAAGCCCCTGATGCTATCCGCTACACCATGCCTCCTTGCAGTTCCCGGTGAAACAGCGGTGGCACTCAGGGTGTCCAACGCAGGTTCACCTGTTCCGTCGATCGGTGAATCAACGGCGTTTACGGAGGGGCCATTTTGCCACATTTCGGGTTTTGACAGTGTTGCCCCTCATGTTCTTCCCTCTCAGGTAAATTCGTACTATCGCCTCTCATATATAAAGACTTCGGTCAAATGTTTATATCATGGTTATCATGAATCGTTCATATTGGCTCGCGCATGCGTTTGTCAAACAAAAAAAGCCCTAAGAACGGGTGATTTCGCCGTTTGGCTGGCTGTAAGGTTATAACCCGCGCAAAATCTCAGTTAGCCCATGACAACGATGATGTCACCGAAAAACATGCTGATTGCTGGAATCGTCTTGGTTCTGTTGAACGTTGCTGCGCTCGCCCCGATGGCCACCAATGCCGTCGAAGGCGCGGTTGAAGACAACTTTGCGTCCTTCTCAAAGGAGAGTGTTTGCGCTAACGATGCTTGTACCGAGGCCGAAGAGGACTGGGCGAGTTCCACATCGCCTCGGGACTTCTACGGCTACTCCATCACCAACGTGGCTGATGTGATGGCAAACGGTACCGCTCCCATTTACGAGAGGATCGGACCGGTCACCTACGACATCACCACCACCCGCACCATCCTCGACTACGATGCAACTGCAGGCGAGCTGACCTACAACTCGGTCAAGTCCTTCGCTTGTTCAGAGGATACCGAAGTCCCTTGTGACACCCAAGTGAGTCAACTCAACATTGCCTTCCAACCAACCGTCATCGGTGCTACAAGTACCCTCATCGGTGCAACGATGGACGCAACGAAGGCGGCGTTTGTTACCGGTATGCTCGCCAAGGACCTCGAGAGCCTCGCTGTGGGCGCACCTGCAGCAGGCGTGGTTGCTACCAACATGTCGCAAACGGTTGCTTACCTCGAAACCAACTTTGCCATGCCAACCGAAATGGCAACAGCAGCTGCTCCAGCTGCACTGGCAGACAACTACTGGTCTGGCTACGCCGCCAACTTCGCAGCGGCCGCTGGAGGAATGAGTTACAATCAGGTCAACGGCTTGCATGAAAACTTCTCAGCGAATTTCACAGGCGATTCAAGCATCAACATGAGTTATGCATTCTACGACGCCATGGGCCCAGGAGGAGAAGATCTCTCCCTCACCGGTGCACTTGGTGCAACCATGCTTGCCGGCCATTGCAGTTCCTTCCCAACCGAGAACGCCACGACCATCATGGCCGATTCAGCCAGCAGCGGCACCATGACCCGAGCCACAATTTGGGGATACATGGCCATGCTCAACGAAACCATTCCTGACATCGACATGACGATTGCGCGAGACTGGGCCATGTGCGCAGGCGTCGGCGCAATGACGTTTGCAGGCCTCGGTGGCGGGGACGCCGACTGGATGTTGGACACCACTGGAACGGCGGTCAACGCAGCCACTCGACTCAGTTACATGGGTATCACGATGGACAACACCGCTGCCATGGGCATGCTCTTTGGCGCGCCCGGAGATGACAACATCACGGGTCTCTTGGAAATCAGCGATGACAAAACGGACAACGGTGCGGCCAAGTTCCTGGCCGACATGGCAGCAGGTAACATGCAAGATGCCATGAACACAACCGGGATTCAAGACCCAACCACGCTCGCTCAGGTCGCAGCGTGGGTCACGGGATGGTTCAACGACTCCACGTCGTTGCCGATGGTTCTCCTCGGTGGTAGCGGCGACATGACCGCCTCTCTCTTCGTGAACACCACCTTTGGTGCGGAAGATCCGCTGAATGGAGGCTACCTCTCCACGAGCCTCAACATCGGACAAGAAGACGGTTCAAGCCTTTGGGAACTTCTCGGCAGGGATGCGATTGACCTGGACCCATCACTCTCGGGCCACATCCTCTACAATGAAGACACTGGTCTTACAACTCAGGGAGGCGCAGTGCTCTTCCTTTACGGAGAACTTTCAGGCCAGACCCCCCCAATCTTCGACGGAAATTCCTTGCCTTGGAATGAAGCCACCATTGCGACGATGTACGGCGTGGATGAAAATGTCTCTTCTGCCATGCGATTGTTGATGATGGGAGACCCAGCAAAGGCCGGCATTTACGGCACCACCGCTGAGGCAAAGGTCCCCGGATACCTCATGTCAATCGGTGCCATGCCCTACCTCACGCAATCGTTCAACAACTGGTTGCTGGGCTGGCAAGACGCTGCGACAGGCGGTTGGCTCTCGCTCGAGACCAACGAGACATACTACGGTTCAGGTGGCGTAGCCAATGGCGACGGCACCAACTACACCATGTGCACGGGTGAAGCCGGCGCTTGTGACAAAGGCGAAACTCTAGCTGAGGACGGTTCAATTTACCTCTCGTGGCGCAACGAAGCCATGATGAACGGCACCTATGGCCTCATCACGCCTGAATCCTTGGTCGGCACCACCGGAGGCTTCCTCACCGGCACCGGCGACAAGGTTGACGTGAGCGGCTACGCCATCGCCAACATCACCTGCGACGGTACCAGCGAAGTCAAGGGCATCCCAGTGGACGACTGTTCGGCTTCCGTGGTCGCCACCGAGCGCAACATTCAGGCCAACTTGCTGGAAACCTACACCCTGCTCGACGCCACACCCGGTGCACTCCCTGTCTACTTCGGCAGTGAAATCAGCATGCAGGCAGAACAGTTGTCCGGCCTCATCATTGCCGGTTCTTCCGAATCAACGTTCTACTTGGACACCCGTGCCCACACCAATCAGGCCAGCACCCCAAGCATGAGCGATTTGGTCCCCGTGTTTGAAATCAAGTCCTCGTCGATGATCGGAGACAGTGATGCAGAAGAGATGGAGAGCGCCATCGTGCAGAACCAAGACAAGATGACCTACTGGATGAACTTCGATTCATGGATTGACTTTGTCACCCTCTTCTTCTGGGTGGCCGGTATCGCCATGGTCGGGATCGGCATGGTCGGTGCAGCAAACGCTTCATCCGAAGACGATTCACTGGCCACAGCCGCTGCTGCAGAAGAAGCATCCAAGGCAGAAGACGCTCCTTCGGAAGAGGAAGACGCTGACGAAGGCGGCGAAG
>PBUZ01000104.1 GCA_002728035.1 Methanobacteriota archaeon | reverse complement strand
GCCCGTGGGTTAGCTTGGCCTATACTTGGCGGCTGGGGGCCGTCAGACCCCGGTTCAAATCCGGGCGGGCCCACCACTTCCGTTTCGGTGTGTGAACACTTTGCATGACGCGTAGCCTTGGGATTCATATGTCGCCGCCACAACGCTCCATCATGCGCCAACGGAATGCAGCAGGCATGACGGCATTGCTTCTCACCGTCCTTCTCCTTCCCTTTGCTCACGCAGCCGATAGCACCGTCAATGTCAACACAACTTGGTCGGGTAACGTCACGCTTGCTGGTAACGTGACCGTAGCATCCGGTGCAACACTGACCCTTTCTTCAGGTACCTCCGTGGACGCCAAGTCGTACAGCATCGTGGTTGAAGGTACGATGGTGGTCAACGATGCCTCGTTCTTCTCTTCGGTTGTTCCAGCGACACAAGGCTCACACGGGCAAGGTCTCTGGGCAGGCGTCGTTATCGAATCCACGGGCGCGGCCGTCTTCGACAACGTGGTTGTTGCGAATGCCTCTGCAGGGGTACTCGTCAAAGGAGCCTTCGATGGCGATACCGTAACCGTGAATGATGCATACCGTGGTATTTCGGTGATGGGAGGTGTTGCGACCCTCGAGCAATTCCATGCCAATCGTATCGACTACGAAGCCCTCTATGTGGAGAGCGGATCGCTTACCCTCGAGACCGGCGAGGTCAACGAAGTTGCTGTTGGATTGGCCAATCATGCACAAGCCAACATCTCGGATTTGACCGTCCGTGAGGCTGGCGTCGGCGTTCAGTCACAGGCAGGCTCTCTCAACCTTACAGGCCTTGGGCTCATCAATGCCAGTGTTGGTGTCGCAACCGTTACTGGTGCAGATTCAACCATCAGCAGTGTAACGGGCTCGGGCCTGGCCCTTGCCATCGATGCCAGCAATACCGACGGGTTTTCGTTCGGTCAAGCCCAACTTTCCGGCCATCGGTTGATGGTGGCACAAGGAGCCTCTTCCTTGCTGTTGGATGATGTTGAATTTACGGGCACCTCCACAGAAAATCGGGCGGTTGCAGACATCAATTGCGACGGAACATGCACCCTTGTTGATACCTCCCTTGAATCGACTCAATACGGCGTTGCGCTTTCGGGCGCAGGAACCCATGCATTGGAAGGGCTGGAAGTCTCGGCCACCGCCCAAGGGTTGCAAGCAACCGGCGCTGGGCATGTGGTGCTTCGCAACGCGTCTGTCACAGCCAACGACCACGCTCTCAGTATCCAAACGCCCACCAGCAGTCTTTCGTCGGTGAACGTATCAACCACAACATCGCAAGGCATTGGCGTGGATGTTTTGGGGGGTGTGCATGTTTGGGATGATGTGGTCATGTCCAAACCGTTCCTGTCCTCCGACCGAGACTCCATCGGCCTGAACATGTGGTATGCAGATGTCACCGTTGAACACCTCACGGTTCGCAACTATTCCACCGCAGCCATGCTTGAGGATTCGATGGCCGATGTTGCAACGCTCGAGGCAAACATTGGCAGTGTGGCAGGAGTCCATCTCATTGAATCGTCCTATGCAGGACAAAGTCTCACCACGGTAGCCCAGGACGAGGGCGTGGTCATGGAAGGCACATCCTCCCTCCACCTTTCAGCATGGACCGCACAACTTCACGATACACCATTGATGATGTCCAGTGGGAGCGAAGCCATCGTTCGTTCGTTTTCTCCAGTCAACACCGCCCCAACTTCATCGGATGCTCTGGGCGATGGTACGCTGTACTACGGTTCTTCTTCCAATCCGAGCATCTCAACCACCACGTCCTACAGGTTACTTGAGACCGATGTCACCTTCACCGATTTGCAAGGGGCTCCTGTGGAGGCCGATGTCCACGTGCATGGATTCAAACTCACCAGCAACAGCAACGGCGCGTTGACGCTTCCCTTGGTGGGGGCAGGGTCGCTTGTTGATGTCACGCTTGAGGGCGCGGGCGTCCGTGTCGTGCTTTACGGTGGCCAAACCGGCCAATCGGTTCAGGTCCCGGTCATCCCTCAAGGAGATTGGACGATCAATGCAGGCCAAGACGTTGTTCTCGGCCCCCGACCAGATGGCCAACCTCACCAACTGACCGGCGATCTCACCATCAGCAACAACGCCGTCCTCACACTTCAATCAACCACCCTGAGCGTTCCGCAGACCAACAGCGTGACCTTGCAGGGAAGCGGCGTACTTCAAGGGACTTCGGCACTGCTCGATGCCCCGGCCGTTCAAGCGAGCGGTACCAGCATGCTCTCGGGCATGGCGGATGGCGTGTTGACCGTTCAAGCCAATGTCCAGTGGGGGTGCTTGAGTGAACGCTCGGTAGAATCCCTCGTGGTGGCTGGCGACCTCACCGTTCAACCTGGCTGCGATGTTCAACTTTCAAACGGCAGTGTAACGGGGGACGTTGTTGCTCAAACGGGTGCCACCTTCACCAGTATATCCTCGCTCGAGGTGACGGTGCTCGACAAAGGTGAACCTGTTCAAGGAGCATTGGTTTCTGTCGACGGGGCGGTCGCCATAACCGACGATGCAGGCAAAGTATCCACCTCCACAACCGCACAAACCGTGACCGACATGGGAACGACATGGGGTGGCATCAAAACGGTCAATTTGCAACGAAACAACTTCACCGATGTCGTGGCTTGGGACACCAATCAATCGCTCACTCACACCTTTATGGCGTCCACCGTACCCACCGGTGAAGTCAGCGGGTGGGTTATTCTTGAGCGTCAATGGAGCCCTTACACGCTGGATGCCTCCATGGTTCTTCTTCCATCTTCCACCCTTACGATTCAGGACGATGTGTCCTTGCGCATCAGCGAAGGCGTTACCATCACGGTGAACGGTGTATTCGACGCTGGAGAAGCAACCCTTTCCTCCACCGGATTTGGCTCGAGATGGGGCGGTCTAGCGATGGGCGACTCAACGAGTGCCTCCATTGAATTGACCAACACCCAGCTGGTTGAATCTGCTCCAGCCCTCACGGTCTCGGGCAACGGCGAAATCCTTGCTGATGGGGTGCTTATGGCTCGCTCGGCGAGTACGCCATTGATGATCGTTGAATCAGGGAGTGCCACCGATGTGCTTCTGCGCAACAGTCGCTTGCAGGACAGCGGAAACGGTTGTGCGAACGTGTACCCTTCCTCAGGGGAAGTTGTGTTCACCAACGTCAGCTTTGCGAATTGCGATGGATCTGCCGTTTGGGCACAGCAGGCCATGGTGGATTTTGATGGCTTGGTGTTTGACGACGGGGTTGACCAAGGCTTGGATTTCACCGCTGTTTCCGGTGATGTGGACAACATTGATGCCTTGCTCTTCAACGGTACGGGCTCCATTGTGACCCTCAACAACATGGAAAGCGGCTTCACCCTCAACGGCATTGAAGGCGTGGTGACGGGTGCAGGCGGCCTCATCGGTCAAGACAACCAAGATTTGGACCTGAGCAACATCATCTTGCACGGCGCTCCGGCGATCGACTTTGACCTGTCTTCGGGCACCATCGTCGATGTGACGCTAACCGGTGAGGGCACCGGCACCGCCTTTACAGCACACCACGGCCGTTCCGCTGCCAGCCTGCTGGTTGAATCCATGACCGTCACAGGCTACAGCGTTGGCGTTTCGCTTCACTCAGATCCGGGTGAAATCAGCGCCCCCCTCGTTCTTCGCAGCTCCTCCATCACTGCGTCCAGTGCTTTGTCAGCAGAACAGCACCCTGCCCGTCTCGAAGGGTGTACGCTGGTAGGCACCCTCGACCTTTCAGGCACGGAAGTCGTGGCCGTAGACGGGCAATCTGGAAGTGTGGTTGCGGGTGACGATGCCACCTTTTTCGCGTACCGAACGGTCACCTTGGACGCCCAGCGTCAGAACCTTCCCGTTTATGCTGACTTTACGGTAGCCTACGAAGGGACCTCGTTGAGCGATCTTTCGGTGATGGGAACCACGGTCGATGTTGAATTGTTGCTGCGAACGGTGACCTCTGCGAGCGACACTGGTGTAGGGGCATGGAACATCACCGCTCATGTTGAGGGCTCTCCAACGGCAAGGTTGTTGGTTGAATCGCCGACCACTTCAGCCTCCTTCCTGGTGATTGATGTCCAGCTCAACGCACCACCCAGTGTTGCGTTAACCGAACCCTATGCAGGACAGCGCGTGATGGAGTCGGAATCGCTTCGCGCCACGGCGGTTGTAAGTGATGATTTGGACCAGAATGAGGCGTTGGTGTTGTCATGGGCCGTGTACGATTTACAAGGCAATGCGGTGTTGCAGTCAGGTAACGAAGCCGTGTTTAACATCACGGATTTGAGCGCAGGATTCTACATCGTGGAAGTGACGGCAACAGATTCCATGGGCCTCAGTGCTTCGGCATCTGCCGATTTCGAATACACGCAGTTGGACACTGACGGCGATTGGTCGAGCACATGTTCGTCGGAGACATGGTTTGATGCCACCACCGGAAAGTCGTGTGGCCCCAACATCTACGATGAAGACGATGACAACGATGGCTTCAGCGATTCCAAGGACGCTTTCCCTCTCGATCCCTGTGCGCAGATCGACACCGATGGCGACACACAACCTGATGAGTTGGATTGCCCGCCTGGCTACACCAGTTGGTTGACCGAGGACATGGACGACGATGGCGATGGCACACCCGACGTGATGGAAGGCGTTGAGGCTGATGACAGCGATCTCGACATCAATGCCCTCCTGGTCGTCCTTGCTTTGCTTGTGGTCGTCGTGTTGCTGTTCTTCGCACGCCTTCGTCGAGGTGGCCCAGGCGACTTGACAGGACTTGACCAACGACACATGTGAGGTTCGCTCATGGTGGTGAACCTCCCTTCATCGGAACACGTTGCACTGGCGGCCGTTGTGGTGCTTGCGGGCATTGTGGCTTGGGACGCATACTGGTTGACCAAACAGCGCCGTGATGTGCCTGAATTGGGCTCTCTTCCCGGCGGGGGATTCGCTTGGGAAAGCGAGGGTGTTCACGAGATGATACGGCAATGGGGCAACCTCGGGTCCATGGCGGCCATGATGGTGCTGCCGTGGGCGCTGCTTGAAGTGAGCGACACTCCGATGATGTATGCGATTCTTTGGGACGTCTTCCTTGCACTCCACTTGATTTCTCTTCTTGTTCCAAAACGCTATGCCATCACCTCCACTCATCTTTTTGCTGACGGTCAACGCTACCCGTGGGAACGTTTGCGTTTGGCCAAGCGTCAACCCAAGCGCCGCATCATGCTGTTGCGCAACGGTTGGGGGCCGTTCGGCCCGCTGCCACTTGGCGGGGACGGAGCATCCCTGGGGGTGGCCCGCGAGTACATCCGAGCCATGGAAGAAGCGCGGCGCCTCCCCACCAAATCAACCAACGAGGAGTGAACGGCACCCTCAAGGGCTTTCATCACGAGCACACATCATGGAATGGACGCGCAGCGGTGAGGACCTCTTTGTTCGCTTGGACCCAGGCGAGGAAATCCATGCAAGTTTGCAAGCGCTGGCCGACGAGGTTGGGTTTGATGCGGCCGCCATCACGAGTGGTATTGGTCGGACGAGAAACAGCACGTACGGCTACATGGACGACGACCATGTGTACCACCGCGTCACCCTCGAGGCTGGAGCCGAATTGGTCACCCTGCAAGGTAACCTCGCACGGCGAGAAAACGGCGACGCCTTTACCCATCTCCACGCCACCTTTTCTGACGACGACCTTAGGCCTCATGCGGGCCATCTGTTTTCTGCCACCGTCCATGTGGTCGCTGAGATTCACCTGCGTCTTATGCCCCACGCGATGATGTCCCGTTGCCCCCTTGAGAACAGCGAATTCGTTGCGCTGAAGTTTGATTGAACGGCGAGAATGCGATGCTTGATATGCTGTTGCTGAGGTGAGGAACCATGGGCGGCGAAGCACCAAAAACGCTGGACGTCGCCGAGCGGACCGCCTGGCTGGCTGAGCAAATCGCCCACCATTCACACCTCTACTACAACCTCGCACAGCCCGAACTTTCGGATGCGGAATTTGACCGACTCTGGGACGAACTCAAGCAAATGGATCCCAACCACCCTCAACTGAGTCGAGTGGGCGCCGACATCGCACCTGGCAGTGTAAAGGTCGACCATCTCTTTCCCATGCGCAGCCTTGACAAGGCCACCACTAAGGAAGAACTGGCTCATTTCGTGAACGCCACCACCGGAGGCGCCACCCGATTTCTCTCTCAACCAAAACTCGACGGTTCAGCCCTCTCGCTCGAGTACCGCATGGGGCGCTTGGTACGCGCTGCGACGCGAGGGAGCGGTGAGCGCGGCGAAGACGTCACGCGCAACGCCCGCAAGGTCGCCAATGTTCCGCACACGCTTCCCAAACCCGTGGACGTTCACGTGCGAGGCGAGGTGGTCATGCCGCTCAAGGTCTTCAACGAGAAGTACCGAGACGTATCACCAAACCCACGAAACCTCGCAGCGGGCGCCCTCCGTCAAAAGCACGCAGATGGAAAGGCCGATGCGTCGGATCTTGTGTTTCAGGCCTACGATGCACAAGTTCCGTTGGGTGACGACCGTCACCCTGACAGCGAACCCGTCCCGGACATGGACAACGACACCGCGATGTTGGTCTGGATGGAAGACGAACTGGGCATCGTTCCTGCACCATGGGAGGTTCATGAGGCCCCGACACCCGCCCAGACGGCGATGTTGATGGACGACGCAACCACCGTCTGGACCGAGAAGCGTGGAACGTACGCTTACGAAATCGATGGCGTGGTGTTCAAACTTGACAACTTGGAGCAGCGCGATGTGTTGGGCATGACCGCCCACCACCCTCGCTGGGCGCTTGCATGGAAGTTCCCTCCCGAAGAAGCCGCTTCGGTGCTCTTGGACGTGGAATGGCAGACCGGTCGTACGGGAAACATCACACCCGTTGCGCGTATCGCTCCACAGCGCGTCGGTGGCGTAACGGTGGAGAACACCACACTTCACAATCCAGGGGAGGTC
>PBUZ01000103.1 GCA_002728035.1 Methanobacteriota archaeon | reverse complement strand
CTGTTGGATATCGGGCCCGGTGACGAAGTTCTCGTGCCTTCGTTGACATACATCGCCACGGCTACGTGCGTATCGCTCGTCGGCGCTGAGCCAGTCTTTGTCGATGTTGAACCCGACCATTGGTGTGTGGACATGGCTTCCCTCGAAGCCGCACGAACGCCCCGTACAAAGGCCGTGATCGCCGTCCACCTCTTCGGTCAAATGTGCGACGCCACGCTCGTAGAATGGTGCGCGCAACACAACATTGCCTACATCGAAGATGCTGCGCAAGCCCACGGAGCCGTGGCTGAAAACGGTACGAAGGCGGGAGGCGTTGGCGATCTGGCCTGCTTCTCTTTTTTCCCATCAAAGAACCTCGCCGTGGGCGGAGAGGGTGGAATGATGGTGACGCGGCGTGAGGACTTGGCTGCACGCATGGATGCACTGGTCAACCATGGACGAGATGCGCGCTTGGAATCGCATGAATTGGGCTCGAATCTTCGGATGTCCGAAGTAACCGCTGCCATCGGGCGCGTGCAACTCAAGCGCTTGGACCAATGGCTCGTCCGACGGCGTGAAATTGCAACTCGATTTTCATCGGCTTTTGCCGAACTGGAAGGCATCACCGTTCCTTCGATACGCCCCGGTACGCACCATGCTTGGCACCAGTATTGTCTGCTGGTGGAACACCCCGCCCACCTCCAAGAACATCTTGATGCAGCGGGTATCGATTCACGCATTTACTACGCAACCCCTTGCCATCGCCAGCAAGTCTACGCTCAACACCCTCAACACAGATCCGCCTTGCCCGTAACCGACGACATCGCCGCCCGGCTTGTAGCCATACCCGTGCATCATCAACTCAACGATGCAGAGGTTCAACGCATCGTGGATGCGGTGGTTACGAGTGTTCAGGTGTGAACGCCAGCGTTTGAGCGAGCGAGCGATTTGACCACGAGGCCAACCCAGTGATTTCTTGACCCATCCATGCTGGTATCGCTACTGCTTCATCAGGCCGTTTCAATTCAACTTCAGCAAGGACGAGGCCTGCAAGCGCCCCTTCAAACTCATCGATTTCCCATAGCAGACCGTCCTCTCCTTTCCACATGTAACGCGTTTTTTCGACGTGGGGAAACGGCCCCTTTGCAAGCAAGGCATGGGCAACCTCTTCATCGACCACCCATTCAAGTTCCCTCGCGACACTCGTGGAAACCCGAGATTTGCAGGTCAGGATGCAGGTGCCGTCGCAGATCCGCAAGCGCGACGTCCAATCATCAACGGCGATGTAAAGCGCCAACTCATCCTCAGACAGTTCCGTTAGGGCGCCCCCCTCCACTTCGAGCCTGTTTTCGTTGAGATGGACATGCGCCTCAATACCGTAGTGTTGCTTGATGATGGAACGCTGACTTCCGTTTCGCCACGGCTTTTCTTCACGCCCGTCAACCAAAAAACGACGCTCGATTTCGAGGTATTGTTCATTCAATCGAATCCCCTCCGGGGGGTTGGGCAATCGAGATGAATTGAACATCTTCAATCAGTTGGGTGCCGGGCGGCCCCAGGGTCACACGGTCGATTTTGAAACGATCGTCGTTGAGCAGCGATTCATCCCCTTTGGCGAGGCGGAGCTCAAGATCTCTTGATGTCGTGAAGGCGCGCCATATCAGCCATGCTGGAAAGACGAGACTCAACGAGGCCAACATCATCCAAATTAGGCTCATTACCTCACCCGTTCCGTTGCATCAGCCCCTTCCAAGACGCATCAGCATATGCTTTGGCTGCGAGCGCAGGTTGTTCGGCCCTGTGAATACCTGATCCAACGATGATGCAATCACTTCCGGACAACACCGCCTCCATGGGGTCGCCGTAGCGTTGACCCATGGCACCGTCGCCCACAGCAAGATTAACACCAGGCGTCCAAATCATCTTTTCTTCACCCACTTTGTTTCGCAAGGCGACCAATTCTTGAGGGCGAGAACCGTTCCCAATGAATCCAACAACTCCGCCGTGTTGGCGCCCCTTTGCAACAACTTCGTCGGTGTAAGAAGGCACCAAAAGGTTGCCACGACTGGACATTTGTGCGAGCAACAGCACGCCCCCCTGACGGCCGACATCCTGCCAGCCAGCCTGCAAGCCATCGACGATGTCAGGGCCGCTGATGAGGTGGGCGGTGACCAAGTCCGACCAGGAACGAATATCGTATTTTCCCGCCATCTGGGCGCGGCTGATGGCGCCGATATCGGCAAATTTTCGATCCTCGAAAATCAACAGATTCTGTTCGTTTGCTTTGCTGCAGAAGTCAGACCATGCTTCCGACGTCCAGTCGTCTACAAGGTCAACGTGTGTTTTGAGGGCCGCTACATGTTCGCCGACTTCTTCGATGAGTTCAAACAAACCGGCCATGGTGTTTCGGTCGGCGGCCAAGCAAACAAGCGATTGCTTCGCGGCGGCCACTTCCATGTAGCGCTTGGCCAAAGGTGACGCCCCCGCACTCCAGCGCAGACCCCATGCTTCGGCCGCCTCCATGGTGTTGGCTGTGCGCCCCCCCTCCTCAATGGTTGTGGCGGTGGACCGTTCGAGAGGCGAACATCATGTTCATGATGCACCCTTTCGTCCGAGGTCCATGCGACAGGCGGTTCTTCTGACCCTTCTGTTGGTGCTGATGCCGTTGTCAGGGTGCTTCGGCCAATCCGAAGCGCCCCGTGAAAATGAGGCTGACGGGATGTACCCTTCCATTTGGGACCGTCACACACTCGAGTGGAATTGGACAGGCTCCTATGCCCGAGTTTTGCAAGATGGCCCCCACCAACCACTTCCCGTTCAGGAGGCGTTCATTGAAGTGGACACCACGGGAACATGGGAAGGCGGCCCAAACACCGCGGAAGTTCACCTCTCATACTGGCTCCCTTCGAACACCGAGGCTGGCGAACAAGTGCCCGTTATTGCCATTGTCAGTCCGTATTTTGATTACGGCTCACCGGGCAGCCAATCCACCCCAACCAACGTGGTCGGCGCGGGGCGCGGCGAGTTCATTTACGACAATTTCATTCCTCATGGCTATGCGTTGGCCCAAGTTGCCGTCTTCGCAACCGAGGAGAGCACAGGGTGTTTTGATTACCGAGGCGACGGGGAAGGCCAAGGCATCCATGAAGCCGTGGAATGGCTGGGCACACAAAACTGGAGCAATGGCCACGTCGCCATCTACGGGAAATCCTACGAGGGTGCAACGGCTTGGGAGGCGGCCGCTCAGGGCAGTGAATATCTGAAAACCATCGTTCCCATTTCGGGCACGACGGCCCTTGGACCACTCCTTTACAAAAACGGCAGCGCCGAAGCGCGTAGCCAAGTCATGCACTCAAACTACGGGGGCTCCATTCTCGATTACGACGGTGACGACCTCGACAACATGTGCGGCGATGTGCTCGAAGGCTTCCTGGCTGGGCCGACGCGATACGGCCTGGGTGAACTTGACCCGTACATGGACAATTACTACGACGAGCGAAGCCACATTGACAAAGCCCTTGGGAAATACAACGGGAGCATCTATTGGGTACAAGGCATGCAAGATTGGAACGTTGATCCACACCAAGTCTTCGGCGGTCCGCCTGGGACCCATTGGTATCAGGCCTACATCGACGCAGGTTACGAAGTTGGGGGCATGCTTGGCCAATGGGAACACAATTACCCTGACCAATGGAGTAAACACAACAACCAGGATTCGGGTTACGGAGGCGAGGCGATCCACAACATGACGCGTTGGGATTGGGGCCAAGACTTGTTTGAGTGGATGGAATACTACCTGAAAGGCATCGGTGAGCGCCCTGCCCTTCACGCACAGATTCAACGAAACGACGGCGAATGGCGCATCGAAGAGACATGGCCCCCCCTCGATGCTGAATGGCAACCAGCCTCGTGTTCAGGAGAGGGCTCTGTAGGGGCTTCTTCAACCATCACCATGACGTGCGATGCCCTGTCCATGGATGCTGACACATACATCAGTGGTTTACCAACGCTGCACCTCGACGTCACACCTTCGTTCGACGGCGGACAAATCTTTGCTGAACTTCGTGATGCTGAGACAGGACTTAGGTTCGGTCACGCCACCATGGATGTTCGATATCATGCAGGTGGCTATGATGCTCAAACCGTGGTGCCTTTCTCACCCCTGACAATGCTGATGGAATTCCAAGGCATGGACATCATCCTTCCTGCAGGACACGCCCTCGAGATCGTGTTGACCCAAACAGGAGAGGACTACCTTCCTCCTGCTTGCAACAACGCATGCCCCATCACGGTCAATTCTGGCGAACTCACCCTTCCAATCATCGACCGAGACGGCTCCACCGTTCTCATCACGCCTCAAGGCGAAGACGCCGCCAATAACCAGTGACTCAACTCGGCACCCACAAAATCAATCGTGCAACCTTATCGGGGTGAGATTGTGCAAATGCGCGGAGAGAGCGAAACATCCCGAGCAGTTGGTGAACTTCGCGCAGGATTAACTACTCAATACAATGCAAATATTCACTAATTTACATTAATTCCAATCAATTGATTCTAATTATGCCAATAAATATGTGCGTATGTTTCATATACCGTCCTCATAGCGAGGCGGTTGATACCCATGACAAATAAAGCAAAACTGGAGTACATTTGGCTTGACGGATACGAACCCACGCAAAACATGCGAAGCAAGACCATGGTCCGTTCGGACTTTGGTGGCACGGTTGAAGAATGCCCCATGTGGATGTTTGACGGATCGTCCACCAAGCAAGCCGACGGCAGCTCTTCCGATTGCCTCTTGAAGCCTGTGAACATCTTCCCCGACCCCCAACGCGTGAACGGTTACTTGGTCATGTGCGAGGTTCTGAACCCTGATGGCACCCCCCACGCCAGCAACGGCCGTGCGACCATCGATGACGACGACAACGACTTCTGGTTCGGCTACGAGCAGGAATACTTCATCATGGACGTTGACACACAACTTCCTCTCGGTTTCCCTGTGGGTGGCTACCCTGGTCCACAAGGCCTCTACTACTGTTCCGTAGGCGGAAAGAACACCCACGGCCGAGCCCTCGTCGAAGAGCACGCTGACCTCTGCCTCGAGGCCGGCATCAACTTCGAAGGCATCAACCAAGAAGTGGCCTGCGGCCAGTGGGAATTCCAAATCTTCGCCAAGGGCGCCAAGCAAGCCGGTGACGAACTCTGGGTTGCACGCTACCTCCTTGACCGCTTGACCGAGAGCTACGGCTACTACATCGAGTACCATCCAAAACCCATCAAGGGCGACTGGAACGGCTCGGGCATGCACGCCAACTTCTCCAACGGTGCCAT
>PBUZ01000102.1 GCA_002728035.1 Methanobacteriota archaeon | reverse complement strand
TTGCTCACCCTCATCGCTGTCCTTTACGAAATTCTTGATGGAGGAAATTTGGTCAGTTATCGTATCAACATCGAGGGGATTGATATCGGAAGGCAGGTCGAAATCGTGTACACCCTCCTCCTGCTTTTGTTTGGAATAACGCATCTCCTTGGGACGTTGAATTTGATTTCGTATTTCCAAACAGCGGTCTGCTCCGATCGTCCTTCGATGCTGCCAGAAGCGATGCTTCCCCATGCTTCATCCGAGCCTCAGTCGACGGTTGACGCCGAGGAAGCGCCTGCGCCTTCGGACGAGCCTGCCAACATGGACGCTGTACTCAAGATGCTCGAACTCGAAATGGAGCGAGCACGCCTTGAATCCCAACGCTTGCAAAAAGAATTGGATGCTGTGAATCAACAAGTGGTTGTGTTGACCACAGAACTCGAGGAAAAAACGGTGGAACTCGAAGACATGCGTCAGGTGAAAAAGACCATGGAAACGGTTGTTGAAGAGCGGTCGGAAAGCGGTGGGAAAACACTGACGATGGCGGATTCTGTGCTGGTGGGTGACGCTCTGTTTGGTTCGACAAAAATTGATTCGCAAATCATCAACGATCCGCTCGCGATTGCTCGTGCCGCCATCGATGCCTACCGTGAAGGAAAGAAAGATGCGGATGACGCATGAAGTCAGGGCATGTTCGTGCCCTTCACCGATGCAGCGACCGACTTGCAAAGGGCATTTTTTTTCACGTTCTACTTTCTATAGTTCGTGGTACAGGGCGGAGAAGATGGCGTTTATCGAACCTCATGGTGACAAACCATGGTGTGGCAGTTTCTTCCGCTCAGGTTTATGATGGGTCAAAACCACTGAGGGGTTATGGCTGACAAAACAATTCCACTCAATTGGCTCCACGTTCCAGAAAACACGGACACACGCATCCTCGAAGCCGTCCTACGGGCGCTGGGCTGGTGCAACGATCTGCTCGAAGGAACGTTGTGGACGACACACATGGTGAACGGCGAATGCACGCTTCAGCGCACCATCAACCAACACCTTGTCACGCTGTATCCGATGGAGGCTGCCAGCATGGACCTCGGCATGGAAACGCGTTACAGCCCCGGTCACCTTCCCATTGAAGTCAACAACACAAGCGTATGTGTTCGTTCACGACCGTCCCACGAACCGCCCTTGCACACCGATATGGTGGCGAGTGTCATCCTGCTTCTTGCTGACGACGATGTTGACCCTGCTGCGATTCCAAAGACCCTTCACGCGATTCTCACGGATGAACAGCGTGCTTCACTTCCACCCCAGCGAAGCCAACGTGCACGTACCGTCCCAGGTCAACCCTCCACATCGGGGCGTGAGTTCCTGCCCGAAGCAAGGATTCTGGCGTTGATTGAGCAACATCCCAATGCGACGTTTTCGGTTCAGTTCGAGCGGCGAGATGGCACCCTCCGCAACATGATTGCTCGCCGAAACGACGCCTTCTATGCCCGCGAAGAAGAGGGCGATGCTGAGGTGCCAACGGCCACGTTCGGCTACAACCCTGCCGATTATCACCTTGCATCCGTCATCGACGTGCCCTTGGGGGAATACCGAATGTTGGCGACGGACAGGGTCACCGAGATGACCATCGGTGGAGATACGATGCGAACCGACTCTGCAGAATGAGACCGTAAACCACAGTCCATTTCTTGCTGCACGAAAACAGGATTCACATGTACTCATCAAGAATTCGAGCATGATCCTCTATGGGCAGTACATTCAGCGTTTTTCTCCAATAAACAAGGCGGTTCAAGTCTCCAAAAGATTTCAGTGGAGGAGACTGGCGAGTAAATCGGAACTTTGCTCTTATTCTTGGCTTCACTTTCTCGAGTTCAACCCTATCTTCCGGGGCCACCCCCCGAAGGTCATCATCTGCACAGTCTTCGACATTTGACACCGTTTCTCCGACAGCAACAATGCCAAGTCCATCAGTGCCGAGTGCAATAACTGGAATGCCCGCACAGAGTTTTGAGCGTTCGAGATGAGGTCCAACCTCGAGCAGAGGATAGGGCTCACGATCTTGTGCGATATCATCATGCCAGTACGGCCAATATATTGGATTCAGTCGGAACAACAATGCATCATACATGACCATTTGCAGAGCGTATTGGTATATAGTGAAGACTGAATTCTGAAACTCACCGAAGATCCGTTTTTCGCAGGTAAAGGAGGCAGTGTTATCATCATCCAAGCGGTAGCCCCATCATGAACCGAACCGCTGCAATGTTGCTCGTGATTCTCGTTGGTTTGATGCCACTTGCTGGCTGTATCAGCGATGGCGTTGATGGAAACGATGGAGCCGACGGTGAGACGGGGGCTCAAGGGCTTCCAGGACAGGACGGTGCTGACGGGCTAGACGGTCAGGATGGAATTAACGGGACGGATGGTGCTAACGGTGCTGATGGTTCAGATGGTGCAGATGGTGCTGATGGCGCCAATGGAACGGATGGTGTGGACGGCAAGACCACGCTCATTCAGACCTTCATTGACTACCCTGGCGAGGTTTGTGCCGATGGTGGCGTGGGACTTCATGTCGGTATTGATGACGACAACGACGCTTACCTCTCCATCGATGAGATCGACGAAACCGTTTACGTGTGCCATGGGGCAGACGGTCAGGATGGTGCCGACGGAACCGGGGGGGGCTCCAGCAACGGTGGGGCTTCCAATGGCAGCGCCACCTCCGGGATGATGCTCGGTGATTCCATTCGTCTGAGTAAATCCGACGGGTGTCCTGCGGGCGGTCGTGTCATGGCGTTTGGTTTGGACAACGGCGATAACGGTGGCACATCAGGTAATGGTGTGTTGGAGGTTGGTGAAATCGACGACCAAACGACCTACTGCAGTGCCCAACGGGTCAGTTTTGTTTACGATGCTCGACCCGGAACAATCGGTGGAAAACCCGTGTCCTATCAAGGGATGAAATTGAGCGTTGAGGACACCCTTTACTTTGCCGCAGATGACGGCGTTCACGGTTACGAACTATGGGGCTACAACACCACCACCGACGAGATGTGGATGGTGGCCGACATTCGGCAAGGTGCCGGGGGGAGTTTCCCTGGTAGTTTGTTAGCCATCCAGCACGGTTCACAAATTTTCTTTGGGGCTTACACCGATGACAACGGTACAGAATTGTGGGCGCATGACCACGCCACAGGTGCAACATGGCTAGCCGCTAACCTCGGGATGGACCAACCGTCCCCAATGGGAAGCAACCCAGGCGATGATATCGAGATCATGTACGGGAACACGCTCTATTTCTCCGCTTTCACCCAGCAATACGCAACTGAACTGTGGGCTTACAACACTGTGACTCAAAACTCGTGGCTGGTAGAGGACATCCATCTTGGAAGTTCAGCCAACCCGGGCTGGTACATGCATTTCATCCACAACGATGTGCTCTACTTCACCGCTCGAGACGTCGGCAATGTCCACGACCTCTGGGCGCATAACCAATCCAACGGAACCACCTGGAAGGTCGCAGCGTTTGGAACGGATCCCAACACCCATCCTGGAAATTACATGGATCACCTCATTGGCGACACTGTGTATTTTGATGCGCTGACACCTTTGGGACGCGAACTCATGGCATACAATCTCCTCAACCACACTTCGTGGTTGGTTCATGATTTGGAGCCAGGCATGGTCGGCAGCAACCCTGGCGAGCATATGTCGTTGGTGGTTGGTGATGTTTTGTTGTTCGATACATCCGATGACAGTTTGTGGGCTCATGACACCTCCAACGGCTCGACTTGGCGGGTCATGCAGCACTTGGGCACGAATCCTGGTGAGGGAACACGCGAAACCGTTGTCGGAAGAACAGCGTTCTTCCAAGCACAGGACGCTGCAGGCGGTGCGGAGTTGTGGGCGTTCAGCGCAGAGACAGGTGTCGCTTGGCGAGCAGTGGACATTGTCCCGGGTACAGACGGAAGCATGCCAGGCCAGAACATGATGGTCGGCATCAGTGGCGTGCTCTACTTTGATGCATCAACCCACAGCACCGGTCGAGAATTGTGGGCGCACGACCCAGGAGACGGTTCAACGTGGGTGGTGCAGGACATCGCTCAAGACGACCCGAACTACACAACGCCCGACCCTTCCTCAAACCCCGCACGAAGTTTCTGGGCTTTCCACAACGGATGCTTGTTCTTTGACGCCTATGAAAGCGAGACGGGGCGGGAGATGTGGAAGATGTGTCTTGAACACACCATAACCTACGGATTGTAATGTGAAGATTCTATAGAATGGTGTTCATACCTGGAAACTATCTGCAAATACCATCGTAATGGGAATGTCCGAGTTCAGACGACTTCCCGCCATTCTTCAGTTTCACTCTCACGTTCCCAATATGTTCCCGAGCCTTCGGGGTGCTCTCTGTACAAATTTGGGTCATGTGTATGCCCAATTTCTTCATTGGTTGTGTTTTCCGATGATTCAGCTTCTTCTGTATGATGGAGTGTTAACCCAATGCTGATTGAATCCGCAAGCAACTTACCAGCCAGACCGATCATCCCACCGATGAAAATTACTGCAGAAAGAACCCTCAGCACGAATTCCAACTGCCCATACAACGGGTTTGGAGAGGCATACTCCTGATACAGGCCGGGCGCCTCATCTTCCCAATACGGCCCTGTCGTGTTTCCACTTGCATCCACGTCAACTTTCATACAATCGCCTATCCCATCTTCCAGTGAAGAAAACGGGATTGATGTTCCGTTCGAACATTCGTAGGATTGTGGAGCCATGTCGCCAACATAGCCCGCAAAAAAGAGGATGAACGAACTGATGAAGACGACTGACAAGATCACTCCAAGGTACTGAAAACCAACAGTCAATGAATCAGAATACGACAACGTGGCGTGTTTTTTTTCGACATTCGTTGTTTTTTCTTCATGAAGGGTCAATCCGATGGATAACGCATCAGCAAATTGTTTGAGCAACAACCCAATGAGTCCTGAAAGAAAGATGCCGAAGGCAATGGTGTACAGCAGCCATTGAACAATCTCAAGGTTTTCCGAATCAAGTTGAAACCCAATCATCACGAAAATCAGCGGTACGAGAAGGCAGAGAAGGAGCGTAGTAACTGTGGAAATACCCAGTTGAATGGTTGACCTTGTATCCAAGAGTTTGAAGGGTATGCGGAAGGTCAATTTCCTCGACATGAATCTCCCTCGTTTTCTTACCACATAGGTTCATCGGTGTTGAAAACACGGCCAAAGCAGCAAACGGAGATGATGTTGACACTTTGTCATAGGTTTGGAGTTGAGGTCACATAAGTGAGGGGAGTGCTCGTACCGGGAAACACAACAGTTCCTTCCGTACAATCGTACGTAAGTCCGGAGTGCTTCTACCGGGAGACTCAATGGTCCCGTCCGTACATTCAGGGGAAAACAATCATGAGTAAATTGTTCAGATTTTTTCTTTTAGTTTTTTGATTTCTTTTTTCAGCTGTTTGATGGCATTTTTATTATTTGCATCAGACATATCGAGCAACCCGGCGAAGGCTGATATTCCGATGAGAATGCCGGTGAAGAACAAAATCCAATAATGTCCGAAAAGGAAGTTAAACTTCGCGACCATTAGCTGGCCATCCTCCATTCCGAATAGAAAGCTCCCACTTCCGAAAATCATCAGCAATGAGATACACGCATTCACCAATATTGCACTAGCTTTCATAATTGATACCCTATGTTTCCACATTTGTATGTTTTGGCCAGAGGTACAATCCGGGAAACTCAACAGTAACCCGCGTACACCCACCCATAAATTACGGTTCAAACATTCCAAACAAATCCGGGAATATTTTCTTATCTCTTAGAGGGATGCTTTCACCTATGCTGGTTGAATGCCCTCATTGCGC
>PBUZ01000101.1 GCA_002728035.1 Methanobacteriota archaeon | reverse complement strand
GGACCGCCTTTCTTCGGGCCGCCGGGAGGACCGCCTTTCTTCGGGCCGCCGGGAGGACCGCCCTTCTTTGGACCGGGAGGGCCACCTGGACCGCCTTTCTTCGGACCGCCGGGAGGACCGCCCTTCTTTGGACCGGGAGGACCACCTGGACCGCCTTTCTTCGGGCCGCCAGGGGGGCCACCGCTCTTCTTTGGACCGGGGGGACCACCGCTCTTCTTTGGACCAGGGGGACCACCGCTCTTCTTCGGACCGGGGGGGCCACCGCTCTTCTTCGGACCGGGGGGACCACCGCTCTTCTTCGGACCGGGGGGGCCGCCGCTCTTCTTCGGACCGGGGGGGCCGCCGCTTCTTCCAGGGCCAGGAGGGCCACCACGCTTGGGAGGGGCCGCTGCAGGCTCTTCCTCTCCATCGTCTTCGAACACCGCACCGCAGTGTGGGCAAGTGGTGTCGCTTTCCTTGACCAAGCCGTCACAAATTTCGCAAGCGAACATGTCTTCATCGGATGCTTCCTCTCCGATCTTCTCCGTTTTCCCGTCTTTGGAACGGAACATGGTCACGGAACAACTCAAATCGTATCCTTTGAGGGCCAATTCTGTTTGAATGGCGTGCTCAAATGCCTGTGTCAAATCTTCTGGTGAATCCAGGACTCGGCCATCATCGACATAGGTTACGTTGACCTCAAAGGTGTCATCCGACAATTTCGTTTGGGGTGCTTCAACCGCAACACCGCGTTTGCGCGCAACCCGGCGAATGGCAACTTCCGAGATTCGTCGAAGGAGCGCATCGTTCGGAGCATCCTTGGTTTGGTTCCCAAGTGCTCCAGCCATGATGTCGGCGGCAGCATTGGTTCCGTCCTGTCCAGCCCGCAAGTGGGATGGAAGTTCGCCCCCGCCAAGGTTCGCAAGCACGGAAGATGCGGGTGATTGATTCATTGACAACCATTGATTTCGCCGTTCATCCTTCACCGCACGCTCGGCTTCAGCGAGTCGATTGACCATAGCATCGGTTGGTGAATTCGCTGGATTATGGGCGATCTTGGTGCCCCCAGACGAGAGGGGGGCGACGTTGTTTGCATTTGGCAACGCTCCACTGGCGATGGAAGGCCCACGCTGAATATTGGGCAGGTCGTTCATGGGGGCGACGTTCGAAGTTGGCATGCCGTTCCCCTGTGGGGGGAAGGCTTGCTGTGGAGGGAATTGACCTTGGATGGGTTGCTGGGGGTAGACGCCCGGAGGAAGGTTTTGATGTTGATTGATGCCTTGCGCCATGCCTTGAAGCATGTCTTGGGGGATGTGCCCCATTTGGTTCATGTTGTTCTCTTGTTGCATGCGTTGCGCTTGTCCCGAAACGGGGTCAAAGGAGCGTTGTTGAGGAGGGAATGGCGGGAGGTTTTGCGTCGGTGCTGGAGCGAATCCTCCAGCAACCGAATTGTCTTGCCGTGCACCGCATTCAGGGCAGAACATGCTGTCTGCTGGAATGAGTTCACCACATGCCCCACAGTTCACGGTCTCCCCCCTCGCATTGGTTGGCTCGGGCTACTCTCCCTAAAGCATTGCGACAAAATGCCAAGCAAAAGTGGGTTGGAAGGGGGATGCATGAACCACCAGTATCGGGCATTGCCAACACATATCTTGATGCAGGGGAGAAGATTCGGTTCAAATGGAGGGAAGTCCATGGCAGTCCTTGTCAATGAAAAAATCGACAAACTTCTCGAGACCACTTCCCGCTCGTTCTATCCAACACTGAAGTACCTGCCAAAAAAGACCCGTGGACAAATCGGTCTCCTCTACCTTTTGGCGAGGGTCGCAGACACCATCGCCGATTCAAAAGTGGGGGAAACCAAGGTGCTGAGCGACCTCCTGCTGGCATACAACGATCACGTCCAGGGACGGAACGATGTGCTTCCTGATTTTACGGAACTGGCCGCACTTCAATCCAATGAACACGAAGCAGAACTGCTACGAAACGTGGAGGATGTTGTGGCGGGTTTGAAGGAATACAGCGAAGAGGATCAGCAGCGAATGTTGGAATGTTTGGACATTATCGTAGGCGGCCAATTGCTTGACTTGGAACGGTTTGGCCCAGCGAACGAAGGAGGTGAAATCTCTGCCTTACAAACGGATGCAGAACTGGACGATTACACCTTCAGAGTCGCCGGTTGCGTGGGTGTTTTCTGGACAAAAATGTCGCTTGCGCACCTCATGCGACTTCCTCCAGATGAAGAGCAACGTTTCATGGAACACGGTATCCGATTTGGTAAAGCGCTGCAAATGATCAACATTCTCCGTGACATCCCCGAAGACCTCCGCTTTGGGCGTTGCTACATCCCTGAAGAGGCACTGGCCGAACACGGTTTGCAACCACAAGACCTCCTCGACGACACCAACCTGGACACATTCCGCCCTCTCTACGATGCTTACCTTGATTTGACCAACGAACATCTCGAGGCTGCGACAACGTACATTCGCATGATTCCCGAAACCCAGTTCCGACTCAAGGCATCGTGCATGTTGCCGGTCTTGGTTGGACAGCGAACCGTCACATTGCTGCGGGAAGGGAACATCCTCAATTCCGAAGAGCGAATCAAGGTCACCAGGGACGAGATGAAGAGTTATGCCCGTAAATTGTTCAGGGCGATGCTCATCCCTGGCGGCGTTCGCCGCCTCCTTGAGAAAAACAGGGATAAGGCTTGATTCTATAGAAATCATTTCAGATGTAAGTTTTTGATTACTTGGAATCAAAACTCAGCATGGTGTACGCACTCCCGAGAGGAGGTCTCTTAAACAAGGGACGCGAGGGAGGGCCGGTTAGGATGCTGGAACGCCGCAAACCACTTGATTTGTTGTTCCCTCTCAAGGGCAACGCTTCAACCCGTGCGGACGAGCCTGAACGCAAACCATCCACCACCCTCGATCGACTTCGTGCGGGTGTTACCTTGGCCAAAGATGCGGTCAAGGCCGTGAGCGTCACAGCCATGGAAGCCTTGCGAGAAGGTGCTTCCTTCATCGGTATTGTAAGTGAAAAAAACGAACTCGTCGACCCCTTCGTCCACTTGGACGCCCCAATTTGGTCCGAACAACCTCCTGCTGAACTCTACAAGTTGGCGTACCGATACTGCGAAGAATTGACGATGAGAGAGGCCGGAAATTTCTATCATTCCTTCAAGTATCTTCCCGACGAACAACGCATGGCCATGTGCGCCATCTATGCTTTCTGTCGACGAGCAGATGATATTGCAGACGGCGACTGGGCTGACCGTTTCCCTGGCGGCCAAGGCATGATGGACCCAGAAGCGATGGATTATCGAATTCAACTTGAATCGCTGCAAGACCAAGGCACCATCTTGGATGAGGATGCCTACCTCAACAAGATCACGCAATTGTTTTTCTTTCGGAAAAAACTCTCAACATGCTACGGCGATGTTTACTCAACCGACCCCGTGTTCTTGGCACTCAAAGACACCGTTCAACGATACAACATCCCACGTGAGGTCTTCGACGACCTGATCACCGGTATGGAAGACGACCTCTACAACAACCGCTATCGCTCCTTTGACGAGCTTTACGTCTACTGCTATCGTGTGGCTTCAGTGGTTGGTTTGATGTGCATCGAAGTCTATGGATACGACAATCCAATGGCCAAGAAATATGCAGAATCCTGGGGCATCTTCATGCAACTCACGAACGTGCTGCGAGACGTGGGCGAAGACATTCAACGTGACCGAGTTTACTTGCCGTTGGATGAACTCGAACGCAACGAAATGACCGAGGCCGAACTGGATGGAAAAATCGTCTTGAACAAGCATTGGGAACCGTATTGCAGGCACTATGCCGCCCGTGCACGAACCTATCTCGAAGAAGCACGCGCCCTCCTTCCGTTGCTGCCCCGACGTAGCCGTTACTCGCCTGCCGCTATGATTGCGTTCTACGACAAGATTCTACGCCAGATCGAAAAGCAACAAGGCGACGTCTTCACCAAGCGAGTCAAACTCAACAAGGTTCAGAAGATTTCTCTGGCGGCTGCCGTGTACCTACGCCACCGTTTCCTACCCGCCTTCCTCGACCCCGTTTGGGGCGCCCTCGCACGGGTTGGCATCCTCCCAGCCGTCTGAACGATGAACGACTTGCTCATCACCTCCTCGAGGGCGGTGCACCCAGCAACAACAACGGATGGGGTGATGATTACGGATACTTCTTGTCCGCATACTGTATCAATGCAAACGGTACGACCTGGCTTGAGGGTGCGTTCTCTCAAGCAGATTACACCGGTGCGGACATCGATAGTCCACAATCAGGCGACACATGGACTGCTAAGGACAGTGCTTGGACCGATTGTGACGAAGAAACTTCTGAGGTCCAAGTTAGAATTTACTTCGGTGATGAGCGATTTACGATCATCGCGTCCGTGAATTGATGGCGCATGCATGTCGCGTCGGCACCCTCTGACAAGACCCACTGCAAGCCCTTTGATTTCCAATACCTGAGCAATGGGTATTCGGATATACCCACTGATAATACCCAAAAATGATTAACTTACTGAGTAACATCATTTCAGTGGATGAAGAGCCAGCTGGGAAGGAACTCGAAACCAAGACCAAACATCTGTTGATTGGGCTTGGTGTTCCAATTTTTTCAATACCTGTGACTTTTATCATTCCAGGGATTTTGGACTTTTGTGGATTTGATTTCGGTAGTGGTTGTAATGTCGTAAGTGATGGCGTATTTTCTTTCTTTTTCTTTCTGCCATTCTTGGTTTCATTAACCATCTTTGTCTATTCAATTCGTATTGAGGAAAAATCGGTAGAAAAATGGGCGAAAATATCTGCATTATTGACATCCATGTATGCTGTAACAATGGAATTTCTGAGGCTGGTTGCCCTTCAAACAATCTGAATCTTTCAATTGGATTTACTTTGTTGACACTATTTTGTTGCAGGATTTATGATTGCATTTGCTTATTACGACTTACAATAATCGCATGGCCCCCTTACGAAACCCGTCAATCGAATGGGTACCCTCTGAAACACCCGCAATACATAGGGGGCCCTTTGAAACGTGTATTGAAGCCAACAAGATTAGGTAAACACAAGTAGAACCACCTTATGCTCAAATTGTGCCCGATTATATGTCACCAGATTGGTGTAATCTGAATTGGAGCGATTGGATTCCATTTAGCGCTCCTGCGGAACAGTTTAGACAATTATCTGCAGGGCCAGGGTTGTACCGTGTTCGTCCAATAGGTCATGATTTGTTGATTTACATCGGTCAAACAACCGGTACTGGACTACGAAGAAGAACTAGGCAATTGGCAGTAAATACCGTGAAAGAAGAAATGCCTTGGAATGGCCCTCACCGAGGTGCACCGTGTCTTTGGGCATGGGCTGATGCTGAAGATTGGGAATATGAAGTATCAGGTACTTCTTCAGTATTGGATTCAAAGAATATTCAGGGCTTAGAAGCAATGCTTTTTTGGAAATATAGAACCGAAAGATCTCAAAGCTCACTTTGTAATCATCACAAATTCCATGAAGATTATGTCAGACCGAAACATCGGAAATTCGGAATTCGAGGAGGGAGGTTGCCATACGGAGAAAAGAATCCGAAAGGTGGATTATCATGGCCAGCATTACAAATTGGTGGGGAACCTGTTGATTCAGATTGGATGTGTGTTAATTGGTCAAACCCTGTTAAAATCATGTCAGAATTAAATCGCATTGATTCAAAACCTGGAGTATACAAAATATGGGATGAAGATACCGATTATTTGCACTACATTGGACTTTCAATCAATGTTAGGTCACGGATTGCGCAGCATAGTACTGCTAAAGATTGGATTTCGAAAAATACAATTTGTTCTGTGTATTATCTTCCTAACGATATTCCAAACTATCAACTCAAAGAAATTGAAGATGATTTAATTGGTGCATATTTCTTTCAAAAGAATACAATCCCGACATATCAGGATTTTTGAATAAGTCAAACGGATAATTCGCAAGGGTTCATCTGAATACCCATTGAAACGGATATTGAATTTCAAAGGGCTTTCAGTGCGTCCTTCGATAGGCTACCGTTGTGAACGG
>PBUZ01000100.1 GCA_002728035.1 Methanobacteriota archaeon | reverse complement strand
GTCGAGGCTTGCGTTTGCTCGTCCATGGTCCTGCCCACCGCGCAAATGGAATAAGCCCTTGCTTTTCTCACATCACTCGTTGCCAAAGAATTTCTTCATTCGGTCTTCGATGGAGCCTTCTCGTTGGGGTGCACCGTCGGTTCCGATTTCTTCGCGGAGACTTGCCAGGCGGCCACTTGCGGTGGCGTCTGCGGTGTCAAGCGGCGTCTCTTCCACCGATTCAATCACTTCAATGGTGGATTCAATGACCATGTCTTCATCTGCTGAGGGTTCTGGCTCGCTTGGGGCTTCGTCTTCAACCGTTTGGAGTTGAATATCATCAAGCGTTTCAGGTGCCGTTGTCGTTGGTTCTTCCTCATTGACCTTGGTTCTTGCGTCCCCTTTACCCGTTGATGGCTTTGGAGTCGGTGGCTTCGGTGCCTGAATGGCACCCAAGAGCCACGCAACGACGAGAACAAGTCCTGCAACACCGACAATCCAACCCAAATCATTTGAAGAGACCGCCAGCAAACTCTCTGACTTGTAGTAGGTACTTTGGGTATCATCCTCGGGGTCATCGTCAATATCAAACGGCACACTGCATGCAAGGGTTGCGGTTATCTTTTCATCCCTTTCGATGCTGTTGGGATTCTCGATGAAGATAACGGGTGCATATTCTGCATAGGCAATGTCCACGATGTAGGTGGTTGACCAACCGCCTTCGGCTTCCACACTTAATTCACAAACTGCATTTGCGAGCAACGTGTAGCCCGTGCGTTGGATTCCGATGGTGATGTCACCGTCTGCCGAAAGGGAACTGATACCAACGTTCCATCCACTTTCCCGAGCGACCACCGATTCAGTGATGTGCTCCAATTCCCGGCCGTATCTGTCATGAGCACTCAATCCCACGGAGAAGAGTCCAGCATCTGGGTCCCATGCATCTATGCTGACATTGAAGTTTTCTTGTACGCCTGCAGCGACGGTAAAGACATCTTCGTTGAGGTTCACACGCTCACCAGTTGAGGTCACCAGGGTTAACACAATTCGCAGCGATTCATCAGCGTCTGCGGTCAGTGTGCACGAGGCGATCACGCCGTCAACAGCCGTTTGACCGAGTGATGCGAACACATCGTCCACGTAGTCACACGACACTGCGGCGTTCGGGTAGGTTCGAGAGACGACGTAGAGCGAGAGATTACCCACATCGCTTGCAGTTTCGTAGCTGAGCACGTGCTCACCCGTGGTACCCGGTTGCTCAAAGGAGAGTTCAAGACCACTTTGAGTGGTTGCGAGTGAGCCTCCAAAGGTGGGTGTCTCGTCGTTGTCCACATCAAAACCAACCCGTTGTGTGGTCCCCTCATAGGCGTCGAACACTGGACTTTGGGTGAAGATTACCGGGCTGTACTCGACTTCAATATTGTGCGCGATAACACCGAGCAATGGATGGTTCACGTTCATGGTGAGCAAAAATCGCTGTTGGTTCCATCCTGCGGATGGTTGCAGTGACATTGGGATGCCAGCGACCTCCCCTGGTGCGAGAATGACCTGTGTACCTTGGCTGGTCGACCACCCTTCAGGAAGGCCATTGATGTCAACGGTGAGCATGGCGATGTCGTTACCCTCGTTTTGAATCCAAGCTGTTGGATAACCGCCTTTTTCGTTCACATTCCATGTTCCTCTGTGGTCAACGAGGATGCTTGGTGATGCACCAACGCGAACTGGGATTTCTTCAACGACCAAACCGCTCGTGTCGTTTCCTGTTATACGGATACGCAAGACACCAACTTCACCAGCGACCGCATCCGTGGGTGGCTGCACATGAACCCGGAAGGTGCTGGTGCCGTAGGGCGCCACGTCTTCAGCATCGTCCGGTAGGGTGATGTTCCATCCTGCACCCGCTTTGGCGAAGTAGGGTCGCTCGTAGGCATTGCCCGTGTGAATCAATTCAAAGGTTAGGTTTTCTCCAGCAGGGTCGACCTCTAAATCGGCCTGGGTCAAGTTCAATCGCCAACCCGATACAGATTGGACATCAACAGTAAGGAACGTTTGGCCGATGACGTAGCCAGCGGCTACATGCTGCAGTGTGATGTTGACGGACGACGATGCCCACGCCATGGACGGTATGGTCAGTGAGAAATTCGTCAATGTTGAAGCGTTGATGGCGACGGAATCTGTTTGCACGGGGTTGGCCACCCAAGTGGAATCATCGTCCCCAAAGGGCTGGACACTGAGCACAGGTGTGAGCGTGAGGTCATCAGCGGCGTTTCCGAGGTTGGTGAGATTGAATCCGAGGGTGAGGGAATCTCCGGGCTTGCCAAGGGCTTGCGTGTCGTTGAGTGGCACCACCGACCATTCATGACTTGGTGCAGCCTGTACGGCAACCGTGGTTGAATCCACCGCATCACCTCCGAGTGAAGTCCATGTGAACGTGATGTCGAAGGGGGTAACCGCTGGCGTTTCTTCCGAGAGAGTGATATCAACAGTGCCGATTCCGGTAGCCAGGGCACCCAGCGTTTTCTGAGGGTCAAAATAGGTGAAGGAAACATCGGGTGTGAACGATGGGTCAGCGGATGTTGCGCTTGCAGCGAGCTGGAAGGTGTCGAGGCCGTTCCCCGGGTTTTCCAAAAAGAGCAGGAAGCGATGTGGCTCTGAAACATTGAGTGAGAGCGGTTCACCGACGACTTCAGAAATTGGTTCAATGATGTTGAGGTTGGCGCGATAAACTTGGAGAACGTGAAGGCTGATGTTCAGAGTGGCATCAACATCGTTGCTGTCGGTATCGATAAACGCATGGCGTTTTGGGACGGCATTTGGTGGTAGTTGGAGGGTTAACTCTCCCGCGACAACACTTCCCGGTGTCCCTTGGGCGACGAGGTGTGTGCCGTTGATTGACAAATCACCTGTGGCCGTCCATATCCAGTTGGGCTGAATCATATCCATGGAACTCATGCTCCATGCAGCAGTTCCGGATGTGGGAGCAGTGCCCACAATTGACCACGAGAGTGTTGAGTCCGGAAGTGAACGATGATGGGTGGGTTGTGCGACAAATTTCTGAGCGGTGAAGGTGAATGGCATGGATTCACACAACGCCTCCTCGCCGCTACCCATGCACAGGGTAAGCGTGGTTTGGGTTGAACCACCGAAACTCGCCGATGCGGGCGTTGGGAGGTGGGCAAACAGAACTTTGGCTTCCCCCGGAGCGAGTGAGATGCTGAAGAGTTCCTGGCCGTTTGCATCATGGATGGACGGCGAACCGCCCCATGAGGGGGCTGTCCATGTGATGGAGGTCGTTGTTTCAGGAGCGTTTCCGAGGTTCTCAACCATGAACCACGCCTTCGCTATTTGTCCCGGTCTGCCTTGTCCGTTGGAGATGTTCATTCCTGTTGACCCTGAAAGGTCAAGGCCCCTCGTCCGGAAGACGTCAATTTGTACATCGATGGTGCTGTTCACGGTCGTATCATCGGCGAGGGCGAGCACCATGGAGACAACGCCTGATTCATCACCCAAGGCGGTGGAGGGGACATGTGCGTCAAAGACAACGGATTGAGGCGTCTCGGGAACCAATTCAAGCGTGAGGGCTTGGTTGCCTGCAGGAGCAAAGGTCCAACCCTCCGGAAGCGTACTTTGGTCGTAGGTAAGCGTCCAATCCGCCGTTCGTGAACCCGTCGCTTCCACATCAACAATAATTTGCTGAGAAGAGCCGGGGGGGATTCGGGGCGTTTCTAACGGTCCCGTCATCTGTGCGAGGTAGGGTTCGACCACGGTGAACATGGTCGTCTCTCGGTTGTTGTCCTCTCGCTGTTCGGTGATGTTCTCGTTGACATCGAGAATTAATTCAAATTCGTGATTTCCCAGGGCGGCAGTGAATTCTGCTGAAAACGTGAAGGGCCCACCCTCGCCCGACGGAGCCACTGGTTCGCTGGATGTGAAGCGCTCTCGGGTGAGTTCAGCACCGTTCATGAGAATGGCGGCATCTATGTCATCATCCGCTTCTCCAGTTCCGATGTTTGCAAATTGTCCGGTCACGGTGACGGTGTCGCCGGGGTCCGCTTGTGCGGGGTTGAAGGAAAGGCCTCGTCCGTCGAAGGACGGGGCCAAATCTGGGCCCTGGTCCGACACCAAGGTGTCGCCGTAGAGCACATCGAGGTACCCGTCTCCGTCCACATCAGCAACGGCAGGGGCGGTCCAAACACGGTGCGGCATACTCAGCGGTGTTGACCAAGCGCTGTTGATGTCTGCAGACGCGCCGGTATCGCCGTCGAAGGCCCAGAACCGTCGGCCGAAACCCACCAAAATTTCGGGTGTTCCCTCGCCGTCAATGTCCAACCAAAACGGTGGTGAAACTGCAATTTCATCGTTATCGTTTCCGGCCCCACGCTGCAGGTCTCGGGTCCATTCGGTCACGGGTGTGCTATCGGAAATGTCTGTGCAACCGAGCATTCCCTTTCGGTTGAAACTGACGGTTGATTCGGAGTACCATGTGACCCAACACAGGCGGTCATCAACGCCATCATCGTCGGTGTCAAGGGCCAACGGTTGAGCATCGGCGTAACCGTTTTGCGCACGGAAATTGAACAATTCTGTCGTCGAGGTCAATTCCATGCCGATAAAGCGAGCACCGCTACCTGACTGGCGGCCGTTTGCGTCTGTGGGAACGGTGAGAATCATTTCAGGAGCACTGTCTTGGTCCAACTGGACGATGATGGGCCCCGGGAGGCGCAGTCGAGGCGAATCGGAATCGGCGTCTGTCCCTTGTATGGCGACGCGTTCCCAATCCAATGAGCCGGTGGAGCCGTCGATTTTCCAAATCCACATATTTCCAGAATCACCGTCAATGGTGGTGAGAAGAACCGAGGTCGTGCTGCTGTCAAGTTCCGCCCAGACAGGGTCAGAGGGGTGCGTTCCACGGTCAAGGGATACCGACCATTCCTCCTGTGTTGGTTGTGAAGAAGTGAGGGTGTAAGCGTTGACTTTCACGAGTGGGTTGTTGTCAGGGTCGTCGACCACAGCAAGGACAAGTTCGGGCGTACCGTCGAGCTCCAAGTCGGCAAGAAGCGGTTGTGTCACGGCTTTATGATCGCTGTTGGCCGTTGCAAAGTGAGGCGAAGGCGAG
>PBUZ01000099.1 GCA_002728035.1 Methanobacteriota archaeon | reverse complement strand
CCGACGGGGTTCGAACCCGCGACCATCGGATTAAAAGTCCGACGCTCTACCTGACTGAGCTACAGGCCCAATGTAGCAACTTGGGCTTTTCGTCCGACCTACCTCGTGTTCTTATACGTTTCGGGCTGGTCATGAGCGAGCATGGAAGCCGCTCGGATGAAACGACCCTCAACATCATCCGTCATAAACCTGCTTAAACAATGAAAAATCGCATACTTTCTGAACACACAGCACGCATACCCTCATCATTGTGGTGCATTTCCACCCTCCTGTGGACGAGCAGCCCCCCTTCTTATCCACGCATGCCGAGCGTGAAGTTTCGTACCTTCGCGGTGCTGCTCAAGAACGGACCTGGACGGCACCCAACGGTCGCGCCTTCGCCCTTCGGTTACCACCGACGGTTTACCCGCCACGAGAGGACACGGATCTCATGGCCAAGGTGCTCCAATCCGCGGGATTGAAGCATGGGAAAACGCTGATGGAAATCGGTTGCGGGAGTGGCGCCCTTTCGTTGTACGCCGCAAGTGAAGGGTGCGAGGTGGTGGCCTGTGATGTCAACCCTTATGCTGTCTCCTGCACGCGTGCACATTTCGATGCAGCAGGTTTGCAGGCAACCGTCCACGAAGGAGGTCCAGGCCCGGCTGTTGACGGGGGGCCAATTCAATGGGGTGGTGCCCAACCTTACGATGTCGTGGTTTGGAACATGCCGTATCTTTCTTCCAACGCGACAGCGGATGGGGTACTTGGGCCACTGGAAGAGGCTTCACTTCTCGACACCGACGAGGTTGGCCTGTTTCCTCGAACCCTTGATCTGATCGTTCAAGGACATCTCCTTGCAGAACAGGGCGTCGGTTTTTTTCTGATCTCTTCGAAAGGCCCCAACGACGATGCCCTCGCTCAGGCTTGGCGAGTTGGCCTTGGTGCAACGGTTGCTGAGCAATTGACGTTTGAGGACGGAGAATGTCTCTCTGTTCTTGCTGTCTGGCGTCCGTTTGAACATGCACCAAAACGTGTTCTTGAGACGGTTCATAGCACCAACACCGAATTGATGGCGTCAGCCGATGGTTTCGGGGCAACCCTCCGTGCGGACATGCAAACAAACGGGAGAGGTCGTCGTCAACGGAGATGGTTGGCGTTTGAAGGCGCCTTATTCGCTTCGTGGGTGGTCGGAGAAGGTGAATCTGTTGTCCATCAGCCACTTGACCAAGTGGTGGTGGGCGTTGGCCTGGTTCGGCTGATTCGCCACCTTGCCCCCGCGTATGCAGAACACATTTCGTTAAAATGGCCAAACGATGTGTATCTTCGCACCGAAGCATCCTCGCCATGGAAAAAGGTCGCTGGGATCCTTTTCGAGGCCTCCACCAAAGGTGCGATGACCCGAATCGTCGGTGGCATCGGCGTGAACCTTTCCTGCTCAGACTCCCGCTATACTGGATTGGATGCCATCGGTTGGAACGGTACAGCAGCAGACCTTCATCGTGCCATCCACGCCATGGTGGCTTCGCATTACGAAGCCCCACATCTTTCCGTTTCACTTCCGAGTTGGTACCGTGCCGAAGCAGGGGTTCAAGCCGTGCTCGAAGGTGTTAATTCACTGGGTCCAATTTTCTATAGAAAGAAAACAACCAATGCATATGGGCTGACTCAGGAGGGTCAAATACTCCTTGGTGAAGGTCATGTGTTGGTCGATGACCCCGATGAATTGACGTGGTCAAACATCCAATTCGGCGTCGAGGACCTCCGCTGATTCCTCGGTATGCATTTGGCGCTGATACAGCCCAAAGGCGAGGAAGAACGCGCCGATTGGGAACGGCAGCATGTCGAGCATGAGTTTTCGGTCAATCTCGACATCGAGGGTAGCTGCAACGCCTTTGGTGTCAATTTCGTAGGTGTAAAATCCACCTTGGTCAGCGAGGAATTCACGTTCAACGGAATCTCCAGCCCCCATGACGATGGATTCAGCGCTCAAAATCGAATTTGATTCATCCATGAACACGACGCGAATGGTGGTTTCGTTTTCCACCATGATGTTGAGGGTGACCTTGTCATCGGTCATCAACGAGGCTCCATTGGTGTACGGGGGGTCCTCGCTGTTGAGGTTGATCGGTGTGACCCAAGCATGCATGAACAACGCACCCAGCAACACCGTGAGTCCAGTCAAAATGAAGACATCACTCATCTTCATTTTCGGGGCCGTGCCTCCTGCTCCCATGACAGGGCGTGGGGGGTATGGCTCTTGAGGCTCTCGGCGAGAAGGCCTCCATCGCTCAGCGATGGCGATTGGGTTTCGGCAATCCAAGTCGTTGACGTACGAGACGGATTTTTCCGCTGGTCGTAAGGCCACGCATGCCGTGTTTCTCAAACGCCTTTTCGCCCTCGATGCAGCGACGCAAATCCATCACATCGGAAAGACGTACCTTGAGCACGGCCAATCCTCCATCGCTATGAGTGCCAGCGATGTCGCTTGACAGGTCGCCTACTTCTCGGTCAGAGGCGGGTCGGAAATCCATCAATTTGAGGCTGGCCAAATCAAGATGAATTCGTAGGTCTTCCACGGCCTGGGCGGCTTTTTCCCTTGTTGTGATCTCGGGTTGAACCAATACGCCGACCCAGCGTCGCTTCTCCCGCAACGCCTTTGTCAACCGTTTGGCCATGCTTCTGCGAGAGGGACCATGTTGAAGAGATTTCACCACGCGTAGACCATAGAATGAAAACGCACGGGATGCAGGAAATCCCATGGAGGAGGTTGAGCAAGCACCGGTTGAGGCTGTTGAGCAGGACCTCCTCACGGAGTTGCAAGAGGAAGACGCTTCACTTCTTTCGCTCATCCGTATTCTGCTCAGTCCCCGAACATTTCCGCACTTGGTGCTGATTTTCGCCTTTGCGATCGTGCTCAATTTCATGGCGAACGCTGGCTCCGAAGTGGCGAGTGCTATTGGTTTTCTTTCGCTCTCTGGGGGCTACCTACTGACAGGTTTACTCAGCGGTAACGAACGGATACGAGGTTGGACGCAATTACCTCAACGAGACGAAGCAGAAACCACGCCTCGATGGAAGCGGTTGTTGTTTTCGTTCCGAATTTGCCTCCTACCGCTGGTGTTCGCTGCGATTTGTATGGCTGGATTGAATGCAGCAGGTGATGCAAAAGATGCACTCCCTGTTGTCCTGTCGTCCTGTTTTGTCGTATGGGCCATTGTTCAAGGTCGGAGTTTTGGCCGCTTTCTCTCCTCCCTCTCCGCCAAAAAACTCCCCGAAGCTGTTCCTCGAACGCAAGGTCGAACCGTTACTTCTGGGATTTTTTCGTGCCTTCTCATCCTCGTTCTCGCAGGGATCCTGGTCGTTTTGTTCGAATATTTGGCCACCTCAAAGGGATGGATGGAAGCACTCCTTGAAAACGTGATTTTCTTTGGTATCGCGCTTGGTTTGTTTTTGCTTACTTGGAGGCGTACGAGGTATTTACGGCAGCAGGCTTCTCTCAAGAAGGACCTCCATTCATTCACCGTTCGGTGGCTTTTTTTGAGTCAACTTCTGGTGACGTGGCATTTGCTCACGGTATGGCGGCACTGGGCCATCTCCCCCGGTGGACCGATGCTCTTCTTTGAGGAATTGGTGTTGATGGTGTTCACCGTACTGATGGCGATTTGGGGGCTCACCTCTCGGTCCTTCCGCTCACCGCTCAAATTGGTGAGTTTGGACAACGCCTTGCCCATTGGGCTCGCGTTTGGATACGCCTATGCGGGCAGCGTGGCGATGCTCACGGTTGTGCTTGATGATGTCAAGAACGTCATGATGGCGGGTCACGTTGTCGTGTTGTTGACCTTCATGTGGATGCAACCCACCGTTCTCAAGGGCGTCTTCCGAACAACACAACAGGCATCGAACATCAAGGCCATCGTGGAGAAGGTTGTCCCCGTCTCCAATGATAAATCCGATGCTGGTGAATCCCTCCCTACCGAACCGACGGATGCATCCGAGGTCGAAGAGGCGCCCTCTTCGAAGGAGGACGCCATCGGCTCCGATGTTGAATGGCGTGAACCAAAGGTGCTCGCCACCGAAGATGTGGATTGGGACGACGAGATCGAATTGCTCGATTAAGCAGGGCGGATGCCCGAAAGCAATGTTACCACTCGAATGGTGTCCTCCAAGTCATCGCTCACCCTGGCACCCAAAATCACTTGGGCGTCTTCATCGAGTGCACTGGTGAACAATTCAGCCACAGCATCGACCTGTCCGATCGTCATGCCTTGTCCTCCCTCAACTTGAATGAGGCACCCTTTTGCGCCACCGACATCCATCGCTGCAAGCGGTGCTTTGAGCGCCGATTCGAGGATGCCCTTTGGGTCGTTTGGCCTTCCCACGCCGACCAACATCGTCGCCTCTCCCACTTGGTCGACGATCGCTCGCAAATCCATCAGGTCGAGGTTGATGAGGCCCATGCTCATGAGCGTTCGAACCAAGCCGTCGACGAGGTCTTCAATCCATTCTGCTCCCATTTGCCAAAGTTGGCCACGTTCCCTGGCTTGTCGGGCAAGACGTTCAAGCGAAAGACGGACGGTCACATGCGCATTTCGCTCCAGACGGTCAAGCCCCTCGTTGGCCAACTCGAGACGGGTGGGTTGTGCCTCGAACGGGAGTGCGGCGACAGCGAGGACAATGGCGCCGCATTGCCTTGCTTGGCGGGCGAATTCTTGGGCTGCTCCCGTCCCGACGCCACCTCCGAGTCCTGTGAGCAAGATCACGAGTTCCGTGTCCGCAAGCAGTTGATTCGTCAGCGTGTTCAATCCACGCATTCGCTGCTCTGCAAGCGGCGGTAGGGCAGCACAACCAACGCTGTCGAGTGCATGGCCAAGGCGAAGTGTGTGGATGTTTTCACCGCTCTGAAAACTGGCATCGTCCGCATCGATGAGGACGAGGTGCGCATGGTGTTGTGCCCGCTGATGGGCTTGATGAGCCCATGCACATCCGATGCCCCCCACTCCTGCAATGAGGATGTTGGAAGCGTCCATGCCAGCCACGGTGCGTGGCATCTCCATGAACTTTGGTGTTGGTGTCCGTCAATCGATGTAGCGCAAATAGCGACGTCGAGCATCCCTTGCCCATGCGTTGTCGGGCTCGATGGCAAGGACTCGGTCATAATATTCGACGGCCGTCTCAAACTCCGAAAGGTGTCGCCCGTAGAGGTGGCCAAGGTTGGAGAGGACAGGAATGCATTCTTCGTCTCCTTTGAGCATGCTGAGAAGAATTTTTTCTGCCGCACCGAGGGCGCCTTTGATCATCAAATCTTCTGCTTCATCCAACAATTGAAGTTGGCTTTCAGAGAGGTTGTAGGTGTTCTCAAACGGGTGATTGGCCATGGCACTCGTGGTGCGCAGAAGCCGAGCCATGATGAACCCTTCCTTCGGCGGTTTGCTGGCGGGCGCAGTTTGGTGATAGATTGGTGTTGAAAATTCTCTCAAAAAACGCTATACTGCGCCGCACTTGATGTGGTGATTTGCTGGCAATGTTTAAGGAGTCCTTCCAAGTCGGAAAGGATGTAAGGGTGAGGCCATGCACAAATCTTCTCGTACATCCCGCATCACCTTGCTCGCTGCGGTGGGGATTCTTCTCCTTCTCCCAACGCTTGCCTCCTCCTATCACGGCGGCATTGGTGGGGCTCAATCTCACCAAGGCTCAACGGGGCAAGTCGACATCGATGATGTCGCAAAATCCGGGTGCCTTTGTCACAACGAAATAGCGGACAACGCCGTTCAAGTCATTCTTGACGACGTGCCCTATGCTTACGTCCCCGGCGAGACCTACACGCTTCAACTTCAACTCATTGGTGGGCCGCCTGCAACAGGCACCTACACCGCTGGCTTTTCCATGCGAGTGTCCTTGGGCAGCCTTGCCAGCGACATGGCCCAGAACTGGGAAATCGATGGCGAAGCCGACCTGCAAACGCTCACGCACACCGAAGCCTCCAGCGCTACCGAAGACCGTGCTTGGACCTTTGAATGGATTGCACCTGCGGAGGCCGGTGAGGGGACGGTCAACTTCTGGATCGTCGGTAATTCCGTTAACGGCGACCAAATTCCCGGCGTTGAAGACCGTTGGAATCAACTCAATTTTGCGCTCAGTGAAGGCGATGAGGCGTCCACCGCCATGGGGACTCGGACGCTGTTTGCAGGCGACGGAAACGTCAGCCCTCCGGAACCAGCGCATCACGGCGTTGACCTTCACCACATGGGCGCCAAACTCCGAGCTCACTGGCTCGGTCTTTTGGGCTTTGGTGCGGTGATTGGCGTGGTCATCTTCGCAGGTCTCCTTCTTCGCTACGGCTTCTCCACATCGTACGAAGGTCGCAGCAATCAACTCCGTCTGCGATACAAATTGATGCGACGAGGTGATCAATGATGGACGACACGATCACCACCCTTCTGCGAGGTGTCGCTGACGGTTCGATATCCGTCGACGATGCCCGAACTGCACTCGAAGGTGCGGAGTTGACCGAAGAACAAATGACTTCGGCCATCGATCACGGTGTGTTCAACGTCGCCGAGCCAGGCACCATTGTCAGCGCTTCTTTGGCACCATCTGGTGCTTCTTACCTCACCATGTTCTTCTTCGCTTGGGGATTGTTCTGGATCTGCTACTGGAGTTTCTCCATGATCTATGGGCTCGCAAACGGATGGGACCAGCAACAGCTCTCCTTCCACCTGGCCATGACCTTGACCACACTCATCATGGTGGGCATCATTTACCTGAAGTACATCTTGCCCAATACCATCATTGTGAAGTACGCTCAAAACAAGTTCATTCCTGAACATCAAAAGGATTGGCGGGAGTATAAGTGGTGATGCAACATGGCGCGTGAATACGATCTCAAACCTGCCCCGTCCGATGGAGCCGATGCTGTTGCAGGTGGCGCCACCACCATCAACCGCCGTCAATTCCTTCGCTACGGATTCAACACCGCTGCGGGTGTCCTCACCGCTTCGTTGGGTGTGCTCGGCTTTGCTGCGATTCTCCTGCCACCTGGCGGCGGCGGCGGCGGTGACCTCGCCGTGCAATTTTGGGCAAAAGGCCGTGAAGATGAAGCATGGTACGGTGCAAAACACCTCCAGCCCATGACCAAAGCAGACTTTGTCGCAGAGGCGGCAAAATCGGCAACCGGGACCGCAGGCGCCGCAGGCGTTTGGAACGGTGTGCCCGTGGTCGTCAATTATGTCGAGCACTCAAAGTACGCAGGGACGCCTGAATCCAACGGCAAAGCCCGCTTCCAGTTCATGGAGGGCTATGACGAGACCGGCAAGTATGTCGGTCACTTCGAAGATTTGGCTGAAGCCGACCCACGTTTGATGCCCTCGGATGACTTGGTGATGGTCTTCGGTCGTTGCACGCACCTTTGTTGCATTCCAGGTTGGCAACTCGTTTCGAATTCGTTCACGGAGGATTCGTGGACGCCTGGCGGAGGCGATGACGGTGGAACCAAGATGTTCTGCATCTGCCACTCCTCTCGATTCGACCCAACGGCGCTTGAGATGAACACGAATCGCAACCGCTCCAACGGTGCGACCTTCAACTACGCGGGCATCCGCCGTGCAGGTGGACCTGCACCTGTGGGCTTGCCCCTCATTCCGATTCAATTGAACGGTGACGTGATCGAGGGTCTAACCGACTACATTGACTGGTACACGTATTGTGACTGAGGTGAAGGCATGACGACAATGTTTTGGATTCTGTGGTTTTTCATTGCCTTCCTCGTACTCTTGGTGGCGTTCACGCTGCGCAAGGAGAACGAGGAGATGCCTCGACGCGACATTCTTCGTGCCGTCGAATCGACCGGAAAGATGGGTGTTGCCGAACGTTCCTTCCTCTGGGTATTTTCTTGGCTGGACACGAGGTTCCGTCTGCAAGATTACTGGAACATGTCCAAAGGCGCCTACTACAACATGCACCGCCAGATGCCGCTGACGCACGCTGAGAAGTACAAGCTCCGCATCATTTGGTACTGGTACCCGCTCTACTGTTTGGGAGGTATCTCCTTCCTTTCGTTCATCATTCTCGTCATCACCGGTACGGTACTCGGCATCTACTATGTTCCCGGTGGAGAAGGCGACCCATCACCTGCCTATGCCAGCATGCAATACATCATGACCGAGTTGCCCTTTGGCTACATCTTGCGAGCGGTCCATCACTGGACGACGCACTTCATGGTCGCCAGCGTCTTTCTCCACATGTGCCGCGTTTACTTCACCGGTGCTTACCGCAACCCCCGTGAACTCAACTGGCTCATCGGTGTTGCGCTCATGGCACTGACCATCGTGTTCGGGTATTCCGGCTACTTACTCCCATGGGACAGCCTCGCCTACGGTGCTGCCATCATCGGCATCAACCTTGCCAACTCGAGTCCACTCGTTGGGAAGTACATCGCAACCCTGTTGTTCTCCGGCTCGGAATTGACGCCGCTTACGGTGACTCGTATGTACTTCATACACGTGTTTATCTTACCGGTGATCGTCACCACGCTGATCATCATTCACTTGTTCATCGTTTGGGTGCAAGGAATTGCGGAGCCGCATTGATACGGAGGGAGATGTATGGGACTGATTGACAACTTTGGCCGTGTTGCCTCAATGTACATGGAGGAAAAAGAAAACCTCCAAAAAGCGGAAGAAAAGCGTAAGCGTACCCGAACAGGTCACGGGTTTTGGCCACACGAAGTGCTGCGTGACACCATCATTTTCGCAGCCATGCTCTCGATTCTTCTGTTCTATGCTTGGTTGATTCCACCGCCACTTCACGGTGCTGCCGACCCCTATGCTCAAGCAGGGTTCGTGTTCCCTGACTGGTACGTGTTGTTTTCTTACGGGTACCTGCGATGGGGTGAATACCTGCCGCAATTTGTGGTTCCAACCGGATTCATTGGTGATATTGTCGGCCAACCCATGTTCCCATGGAACGCTGCATGGTGGGGCGCTGCCTTGACCGGTATCCCAGTCGGTATTCTTGCCCTCCCGCCTTTCCTTGGTGGACGAGAAAAGCGTCCTGTTGAAGATCCTTGGTTCGCCGCTGCGGGTGCAGTTTACCTTGCCCACATTTGGTTCATCTCGGTGTTTTCGATCAACATCTTCCTCGAACTCTACGGGAAGAATCGTTCAGACTTCTGTAAATTGGATTCCCACGGTGACCTCTTGTGCGGTGTCCGAGAACCTTGGATAGCGGACGTGTTCAATGCGATACCGTGGGTCATGACAGGCGTCCTGATGTGGATTTGTATCTATTTCATAGGCAGAGGTTTGCTGATCAAGGCTTGGGGCACAAGCTTCACGGTCGCCAAGAGTCGACAATTGATCGTTGGCGCCCTCATCATCTCGTCGGCCGCCACCGTCGCAACCTTCGATACCTACGACAAAGGGTTCTGGGATGCCAAGGGGCTGTTGACCATCAAGGATTACGGAGAGCTGGAGGCCATGCGAACCCAGCCAGCCGATGTGCATGTTCACGATACCAACGAGTTCACCGATGACCGTGGCTGGTCGGACAGCGGTGTTGTTCCGACAACAGCCTGGCTTGATTGGAACATCTATCAGCCCGCCCGTTACATCATTACGGATTTCAGCGATGCCAACGGGCATCAAGATGCTTCAAACGGCATCAACGCTGCTGCTGCGAGTACCACCTTCAACGGTGGCGAAGGCTACGCCACAAGTGGCTCGTTTACCGTAACCGAAGACACAACGCTGTTTCCAGAAGGCCACCCTGATGAAGTTCAGACCATCACCACCGACCTGTCCTGTGAATTCCGCTCCAGCGAGCGAAAGATCGATGGCGTTTCGACCCAATCCATGGTCGCCACGACCTTGTCGATGACCGACAGCACGGGCAAAGAAATCGTGTCCTTTGCTGACTGCGAAGGTGCGACGGTTGAACTCGCCGTTGGGACCTACGATTACTCCTACGAAGTGGTCGTTAGCGGTGCACTGGCGTTGAACCAGAGCATCACCACAGAGACCGCCTTCTCCATCGCCGCATACCAGCCGCTCTTGGTCTGGAACGAGGATGCCCCAGCAAGCCTTGCTGGCCACACCGTGAACCTGAGTAACGCCGAGGAAATGGCCCTTGGTGGCACGGCGTTTTCGACCATCGAGAACCCCTCCTACCATCAAAACCCCAAGTCGCTTGACGCCAAGTTGACCTACGCCATGTTCATTCCCTGTGTGACCTTCGGCGCACTTGTCTTCGTTCTTCTTCGCTACATGGCCCGTGGTTATGAGTTCGAGATGAACAAGTGTTACGGCTGCGACCTTTGTGATGATGCTTGTCCAGTTCGTCTGTTCAACGGCGGTGACAAACTCAACATCATCTACAACTCGTGGAACAACGAGGACGACGGTGTGCCGTTGTACTCCTGTTTGACCTGTACCGCATGCACCAACGCATGCCCTCAATTGGTCGACTACGATTCCTACGTTGACATCCGCCGAAGTCTGATCGTCGGCGGCCCACAGGCAGAGATTCCTCACACGGTGCTTCAGGCTGTCCTGAACGCTGAGGCTGAAGAAGCAGCAGATGACGATTTCATCGCCACCGAAGACTACCCCATCACCTCCAACATTGGCTACTACCCTGGCTGTGTCGATTACCTCGACCAAGAAATGGTCTTCTCCCATGTTAACGAAGGCACCATGAACCTCGGCGATACCACGACGGCCGCCTTCACCCTCTTCGAGGAAATGAACACCGATGTGGCCTATCTCGGCCGAGACTTCCTGAAGTGCTGTGGCCACGACCAGAAGTGGCAAGGCTTGGATGAAGTCTTTGAGAAGTTGAAGGCCTACAACCAGCGTAAGATCAACGAATCCGGCATCGATACCCTCGTGTCGTCCTGTGCAGAATGTTTCCGAACTTTTGCTCGTGATTACGAACTCGAGGATGTCAAGGTCATGCACACGACAGAGTTCCTCATCGAGCAGGGCTTTGACATGAACCTCAAGTCCGAGGACACCACCGTCACCTACCACGACCCGTGCCGCCTTGGTCGACAAATGGGCATCTATGAAGAACCCCGTGAACTCATCAACGCTGTTGAGGGCGTTGAAATCGTTGAGATGGAGCACAGTGGCGAAGACGCCATGTGTTGCGGTGTTTCGAGCATGATGTCGTGCAACGAGAACGCTCGCTCACTCCGTGTCACCCGCATGGAAGAGGTTCGTGCGACCGGTGCTGACACGATGTTGACCTCTTGTCCCAAGTGTGTCTCCCACTTTGAGTGCCTGAAGTTCGAAGGCGACGAAGCCTACGCCGACATTGAGATCCTCGACGTCGTGTCCTTCCTCGCTCGTCAAGTCAACGAGCAGAAGGGCCAAATCGGTGCTGAAACAACTGTTGGCGAAACCGCTGAAGCGTGATCAAGACTTCCCAACCACAGGGTACCGATT
>PBUZ01000098.1 GCA_002728035.1 Methanobacteriota archaeon | reverse complement strand
CGTCTTCACGAGGTTGTTGTGGGAAGAGACGAGATAGATGGTGTCGTTGGCTGGGTTGTAGGCATGCAAATCCCCTCGTTGGTCGTTGTTGACTTGAGAATTTGAAAACGTGGGATGGAACGTGAAGTAGGTGAGGCCGTCGACCATGCCCACGTAGCGGCCAATCATGCCAGGACAGCCACCGGAAGAGACGGTGATGGGTCGCCAAGTGGTGTGGTTGGAGGCGTTGTAGGCCATCGGGCACCCCACACTGGAGGTATGGGTCATTGTCCCTTGGAAAAGAATGGCGTCTGTGCCCAGGGCGATGTATTCCGAGCCTCTGATGGGGGCGTCGCTTCCAGTAGCCCAGATGGTGTTGTTGCCGTACATCACCGACGTCGATGGTGAATGAGCGACCACGGGTTCAGCGTCGTCCAGCGTTTCTTCGTCGCCCGACCAGGCGTTCATGAGGTCAAGGTAACCGACCTGGGTCATCAGCACCATCAGGATGGACAGGATCAGGGGGGTTCGTACTTCAGCAAAGCGTCCGCTGGACATGGTCACGCCCTTCAAGCGACGGTCAATAATCTAAACTTCCTGTTATGATAGGTGAATCGAGTTTGCTGGTTCTAGGGCTCGTTCACAAAGGCATGAATGATGGTGGATTCGGCCGATTGAAGGTGCTCGCTGACCGTCGCCTGTTTGATGTTCAACGCATCCGCGATAACACGCTGCGTGCAGCGTCGGGGTCGGTCGTAGTAGCCCAACTCAATCGCCTTGTCAAGCACTAGTCGTTGGCGGTCGGGAAGCAGTTCCAGAAACTGTGTGTTGTGGAGGGATTGGGCGCCGAGTTTCATTTTGTAGCGGTCACCAAGGAGTCCGGACAAACCTTGACGAGCTGAGCGAAGCGATTCTTTCGTGCCTCGCACCGTGATGACCATGCCGTCTTTGTTGAGGTACGTTGGGGAGGTCCACCAGACGTGCTCAAGAGCTGCAAACAGGCCCGGAAGTGGTCCGGTGGTGTTGATTTCAAGCAAGGCCGCATTGGGGCCTTGTTCAATCACTTTCAGCACTTCAAAAGATTTCTGAGGGGCCTTCATCGCATGTGGATCTGCGAACTGAACTCGTACCAAACAGCGCATGCTGTCACCATTGGCGCTGATATGGGAGAGAAATTCGACCTCCTGAAAGATTTCCATCAGGCTTCCACCAGGTAGATTTGCTCCGACCTCTGCCGTGATGGTAATCTGCATGTAGCGGAGCTCTGCAGACGTCATTATCTATCATGAACGGGTTTCCATAGATAAATCCGTCGCCCAGATTCTTCGTAAAAACGAAGTGCGGCGTCGTGAAATGACCTCAACCTTCACCGGCTTCAAACATGCTTAACACACGGTTGAGTTCACGCAGAGATTCTTCAAGTCCTTCTCGCTCGGTTCGACCGAGCTCGGGATCCTTAAGTTTCTCAGAAATGGCTTCAATTTCCCACTTGGCCTCGGCACGCTCACGCTCCAAAGCCTTGTCCTCCTTGATCATCTGCAGGCGAGCACGGCGCACGTTGGTGGCCTTGCGCTGCTTGTTGTAGGTCTCCTTGATGGTCGCTCCAATTTCCACAGCAGTCGGGAACGGGATACCAATGCCTTCCTTCTCGAAGCGTTCGGCGATGTTCTTGAACAGCCAGTCCTTGGCAACGAATTCGTCGGAATAGTCCTCTACCCATGCGTACATACGGAAAATCTTCGCGTACTCACCAAGTTCGTTGAGCAGTACACGGGGTTCGGGAGACTCGATGATGTAGGGGCACTCTCGAAGCAACTGGAGCGTGGTGTACTTGACGTGAGAGATGTCTTCGTCGTACTCAACGCCGATGTCGAGCACCAGTGAGATACGGCGGCCTTGGCCATCGCCACCGCCACGAGCGTGGTTAATGACCGTGGAATTCACGAGGTTGTTGTTGGGAATAACCACCAAGTTTTCACCGATGGTCAGCACCTTTGTTGAAAGTATACCAACCGAAACAACCGATCCGAGGTGACCGTCCACTTCGATGCGGTCGCCGACTTCAAACGGTTGGTCGAGCGCAAGCATGAACGAGTTGACGATGTTTCCGAGCGTCTGCTGCATGGCGAGACCAATGATAAGCGAGAAGACCGCCAAAGAGGCGAGCAATCCCAGCAATTCGAAGCCCAACTCGTTGAGGGCGAGGTAGAGACCACCAAACCAAACGGCACCGCGCAGCAAGAACACCACGAGGGAATTGCTTCCTGAAACGGTGACCGAGCCAGGGCTCGAAAACCGTTCGATGACCACGGGCACCATGACCTTGAGGGCAACGCTGGCCAGCGAAGTGGTCAACAGAATGTAGATGGCACTGAACACCGGGTCAAGGGCTTCGTTAAGTTCGTGTTCTCGACCGAGAACCCACAACATGGTGAGTTGTGTACCGACGAAGAAAATGAAAGCGTAGAGGCGCTGAGTGACCGGTCGGTAAAGGGCGTCGTCCCACTTGAACGAGGTGGCTTTGACAAAGTCGAGGATGACTTTCTTCATCAGGAAGCGGACAATGAGCAGGGAGAGGAGGGTCAAACCTGCGCCAACAGACCACTGCGCCCACGCGTCGAGCGCGTTGACTTGGTCAATGACTTCATCTACGGTAACCATTGTTGGTTCTCCTCGGCCTCTGCGGCTCAATTCCCGTTCATAATAGGTTCGTCGCGTCCATGGCCCGATGAAGTGGAGAAATGGGCGATGTTCACCTCATTTTTACCAATAAATGCACGCACTAAGGCGTCCAATCTTTGTGAACAATGTTGGCCCTGCCCTCGGGAGGAGGCAATTCATCCATCCGGTCCAACAGCCAAATCGACCAGTCCAACACCTCCGTACCCTTTTCCTCGAAGCCCTGCTGGGTGGCGTTTTGTTGCAAACAACCGACCAATATGCGAAACCGCTCGCCCATGAGACGATTGACGGGCCCAAAGAACATCGAGACCGCATAAAATGACAAGTGCCGTTCAAACGTCAACAGACCGATGCTGTTGGTGGTGATGACCAGGTAGTTGAGGGCGTCCTTTTCATTTCTGTCGAGTGCCCCAATGTCCTCAAGGGTAAATTCCTGGGAAAGACGGTTGACGAGGACCGAAATACCGGATTGGTACATGGGGGAGGCGAGGAGATTGGCCAACTCCCGGGTCGCTTCCTGTTCCTTGGCCTTCTTGAGTTCAATGATTTGACGGATACCGAAAATCAAGGTGACGACAATTGCCAAACCACCGAGCAGTTCGCCAATGTTTGCGGCGTCATCAAGATTCATCGTTGGGGGGAGGTGGGGCATGAACTATGATTTTTCTGCCATTTTCCTAGCAACGGGCAAAGAAAGGAAATGAGCGGAAAACATTCCTTCAAAAGGCGGAAGCGCGGGCTTGAGAACATGAGCCGTCGCTATGACCGTATTGCAGCGTGGCTTCTGCCCCGTAAGCGGGGGGCGCATATCGCCGTGCTGCTCTTGACCCTGCTGATGATTCCGGGGGCGATGACGGCGCTCCAACCCATCGATATGGAATCCTACGAGATGGAATCGCCAGAACTGACGGCACAGACCATCGTCAACGAGGAGTTCCCGAATGCGGAGATCATCCTCGGCTTCCTCGTCTCGGCCCGTAACCCCGACCTCGTACCCGCCGTGGAAGACTGGCAGCCCGTGCCCCGCATGGCCGACGGTTCTCCAGATTACGCCTCGCTCCCACATCCTTCCGAAATGGTCCCAGCAGGAGAGCCATGGGCAGGCATCGACGCCCCAACCGGCGGCATCCTCAACCTGACCGTCCTTCGCGAATTGGACACCAAACTCAACCTCGTGCTTGAACACCCGCTCGCCCCGGCGCTCAAGCCGCTGGTGAACGACGTGACCGGTCACCAGTCCAACGGTGCCATCTCGCTGTCCGACCACTTTCGCGGGTTCATGAACAACACCTCCATCCTCACCAAGCCTGGCCTCACCTCCCTTGGCGTGGTGACCGAACCACCCACCAATTGGTCGGATTGTTTTCCCCTCGACTGCCTGACCTTTGACGATGCAAACGTGACGCAAGCACACATCGACATGGCGGCGTCCCGCATGGCCGAGGCTTCGAACAACAACTTCCTGCGTTGGGTCTCGCTCGACCGCGGTTTCAAAGCCGACATCAACGCGTATCAAGAAGGGCCCATTTACGGCAAATTGCTCTCGAACGGCACATGGGAAGGGGCGCTGTGGGGCAAGGGGCGCTGGACCGGTTCGTCCACCTGGCTGCTGGTTCAACTCGACAGCACCAAACTGCAGGAGATGGGTTGGGAAGTCGTCTGGAAGGACGCCCACCAAGAAAAAGAGGTCCAATTCACCGACGAAGGCTTCCGTGTTGGCGGCTATCGGTTGGCCGATGGACAACTCGTGCTCCACCCACCGCAGTACACCGAAGAGGAATGTTTGGAGCTTCAAGCCGAAGGGGCGGGCTGCGCTACCGAATGGAGCTACATGGACCTCGAGGGTCACCTGCGCTCTCACGACCGTGCCACCGTCACCTTGCTGCTCGGCCAGGGCGTCAATGTGGAAGTCAATCGAGAATTGCAATCCAGTGCGGGCCTCATCGCCATGATGGGGTTGGCTATCGTCGTGCTGCTCTATGTCAGTTTGCGCCGCTGGTCCGACGTCGCCATCGTGATGTTTGCCTTGGGTGCTGCCCTGTTGTGGATGCAGGGCCTCATCGGCCACTTTGCCAACATCACGGGTTGGTTGGGCTTGAGCCTCATCGCTCGTTCGCAATTCTCCAACTTGCTGCCGATCCTTGTGCTCGCGCTGGGCATTGACGATTCCTTGCACGCGCTGCATCGCTACAAGGAAGAGCGCGCCAACGGCAAGACGTCCCAGGAAGCCGGTAGCATCACGCTGTCCCGTGTCGGTAGAGCCATCACCTTGACCTCGCTCACAACCATGTCGGCCTTTGCCGCCAACCTGTTCAGCGATATTGCTGCCCTGCGCTCGTTCGGTATCGAAGCGGCACTCGGCGTGCTTGCAGCCTTCATTTTGACCGGTCTGTGGGCGCCGCTGATTCGGGTCAGCGTGGACGACTGGTTGGAGGCGCGCAAGAACAAGCGAGCGCAGGGCGAGGTTAAATCGCTGGTGAATCCCGATTGGCTCAAGAAAGTCACCCACGGCTCAGGCCAACGAAAAACGGCTTCGGTCATCGCGCTTATCGCCGTGTTGTTGACCGTTCCTGCCGCCATGGGCATGGCCAGTTTAGAGGGTGACTTTGCCGTTGAGGACTTCCTCGATGAGCGCTCGGACTTCGCCATCGGCGTGGACGAAATCGCCGAACGGTTCGCCGACGAAGGCGAGCCCGCCAACCTGCTCATCCTCGGCGATGTCCTCGACCCGCGAGTCTTTGCGGCCATCGACGAATTCCGTCAGGAAATGGACGCCCTTCCCGAAGGGGTGCCCGATAAGATCACCCGTCAGCCCGACGGTACCATCGACATTCTTGCCCTCGACGAAATGGTGTTCGCCGCTCAGGGCAGCCTCGTGCTCGACAGCACGCCCTTTGAAGCGGCGGGCTGGCAGCCTGAAGTGGAGGGCTTTGGGATGAACTGCTCATACGCCGGTAACGGGCCACTCGTCGATACCAACGACCGTGAATGCTTGGCCTTCTTCTACGGTTTCTTGTCGCTCTATGGCGTACCCGGTGTTGGACCCATTCCCGATATCCCCGCCAGCATCGTCCAGCTCTACATCATGCCCGTGGTCGACCTCGACCCCGACCGCCCGTGGCTTGACGTGAACGGTGATGATGCGGCCTACGACATGATGCAGATTCGCTTCGGGATGACGCAGCCCGAGGATTTCCCCGGCATGCAGGGCGGCGTGGCGGAGGTGTGGCGAGATTTGGAGGTCTTCACCAACCTCTCCAGCGGCACCTACGAGGAACCGGGTGAGGAAGAAGACGACAAGCCACTGACCTGGGTCATGTTGACGGGGCGACCCATCACCCGTTACACGGCCTCGACGGCGATGCAGGACGAGATGCAAAACTCACTGGTGCTCGGCTCCGTCTTCGTGCTGGCCTCCTTGACCATCGGCTTCCGCTCGCCCAAACAGGCGGTGGTCACGTTCGTGCCGATTTTCCTCGTGGTGGTGTGGCTCTACGGTCTCATGTACGTGGCCGGTGCTTCGCTGAACATCGTCACTGTCACCATCGCCACCATCTCACTGGGCGTGGGCATCGACTACTGTATTCACGTCACTGAACGGTATCGTGAAGGGAGAGAAAACGGCGAGACGCACAACGACGCGCTGGCGGCCGTTGGTGGTGCGTGTGGCTTGGCCCTGCTGGGTTCTGCCACCTCGGACATCGCTGGTTTCCTCGTCATCGCCCTCTCACCGATGGGTCTGTTTGCGAACTTCGGCATCTTCTCTGCAGCGATGATCGCCCTTTCCCTGCTCGCCAGCCTGGTGTTGACAACCGCTGCCCTCGGCCTCATCAGCAAACCCTCTGACAACCTCGTCGCAGTGCAAACTAACCTTGACGGTCTTGCCCCGTCGCCTTCCATTGCCGATGAAGAAGCGTGATGAACGGAGAAAACATCATCAAGCCACGATGAAAAGAGCCGATTAATGTCAGCCGCTCAGGACTATTACGACCAAGTGCTCTCCATGGGTCACTCCGCCGAAGATGCCTTGGCTCACACCCGTCAACATTACCCCAACTTCATACCGGGCGATGCTGCACCCATCGCCGCACCCGCCCCTACGCCCATGTCTCAAGAGGCGATTCCTGCGGTCGAGCCGGTGTCGCAACCTGTGATTGAGGCGACACCCCCGCCCGCAGTATCAGCACCTGCTGTTGCCATCGCTTCGCCAACGGCCACACCCGAAGGCGCCTACGCGCCGGTCAGCATTCCTGTGCCCGAACAGGCAGAGGGCCCATCGCGCACGATGGTGGTGGTCGGCGCCTGCATCGTAGCTGGCGTCGTGGCGCTGCTGGCTATGCTGATGTTGTAGGCAAGCATCGCCGACGCCAACGTAAAGTCAGGCGGTGACTTCATGAAGGGTTGAGTCTGCGGAGGTATTGCTGTCCCCGGGGTTGGCCCCAGGAGAGTGGTGAGATCCCATGACGGAAAACGACGCCAAACGTCCCGATGAGGAAGACGACGAAGACGACTGGATGAAGTACGCCAACGCCAGTTTTGGTGAGACGGATTACTCCCTCTGGGACGACGTTGAAACGGTTGAGGAAGAAGACGAAGCCTACCAGCAAGAAGTGGCGATGCAACTGGGCACCCACGTCGAAGAAATTCCTCGCGCACCCTCGCCTGCCGGTCACAAGCACCTGGTTCGAGAAGGTACCTGCGACGCCTGTTTGGGCCGTGTGGGTGGCAAGCGCATGTACGGCCAAACGCTGGAAGAATCTGGCGCTGCCGTGCGCGCCGCCGTGCTCGAGCGTGACGAACACCTCGTCAACGCCCGTGATGAAGTCCCACTGTGTCCATTCTGTGAGAACCTCTTCGAAGAGGCCGATGTGTTGGCTGACATCATCTTTGATTCGCTCCAACCGTACGAACTGAGTCGTTTGCAACTCGGTGCACGCTTCCCAAAGGACCAGATGGAGACGGAAGAAGACCTGCGAAAGCGTTTGGGCGCCGGTGGGTCCGACCCCCTGAAGTCTTCCTTGGTTCAACAGATCGGCGAGCGGCTTCGTGGGCGCTTGGACGGCGTGAAGTTGGTGAACGACAAGCCCGACATTCTCGCCCTCATCGATGTGCTGACCCTGACCGTCGAGTTGGATGTACGAGCCGTCTACGTCTATGGACGCTACCGCAAACTTGAGCGTGGTATACCGCAAACTCGCTGGCCGTGCCGCGCCTGCAAGGGACGAGGGTGTGCCCGTTGCGACCATACAGGCTTGCAGTACAAGAACAGCGTGCAGGACTTTGTGGGCAACCCCATGTTGGAGGTCTTCCAAGGCAGCGAACATGCGTTTCATGGCATGGGCCGAGAGGACATTGATGTCCGCTGTTTGGGGCGCGGTCGTCCCTTCGTGCTCGAAGTCAAGGAACCGAAGAAACGCAGTTTCCATCCCGATGAGCTGATGAACGCAATCAACGAGGCGGCCAAAGGTTCGGTGGAGGTCCGTGCTGTCCGTGCGTCCAATCGAAGCGAAGTCGTGCGCATCAAGGACACGCCGGCTGAGAAATCCTACACCATTCGCTTCACGCTCGAGCCGATGAACGAAGCCGAATATGCCGTCCTGACCGCCCCGGTGGACATGACCAAGGAAGACGTGCAAAACCGAAGCAAAAAACGACGACGGCAGCGAAGAGGCGACAAAAACGCCGACCGCACGAAACCTCTTGAGGCCACCATCGATGTGCCGCCCGCTGGACCCAGTGAACAAGAACTCAAGGCGATGAAGAAGGCCGAACTCGTTGCACTTGCTGAGTCGCACGGTCTGCCCAAGTCTGGAAAGAAGGACGAGTTGATCGAGCGCATCCTCGCGGCCCTGCCGCCTGCGCCTGCGGTGTTTGACCTTCCCGACGACGACACCATCCTCTCCATCATCGAGGGATTGAACGGCATGAAATTGGCACAGCGGACGCCCGAGCGCGTGGCCCATCGACGCTCCGACCTGATTCGGAAACGCACGGTGTTTGAAGCGCACACGCCCTTTATCGAGGTCAACGAAGAAGGGCAGCGCGAAATAGAATTCACTCTTCGATGTGAATCCGGCACCTACGTCAAGGAAACGGTTCACGGCGATAGCGGACGCACCCAACCTTCCGTCGCCGCCCTCATCAAGGCGAAATGCAACGTGCTGTGGTTGGACGTTGGTGACATTCACGCCGACTGACCGCGTCGCTACGCACCTCTGTGCTTCGTCGCGGTGCTTATATGGGGATGGTGGGTCGGCAACTTGCTCCGAAGAGGCGCTTGCGCTGATTTGGAACATTGGAGGCGAACAAAATGAAGCGCTCAAAGGGCCAACGCGTGCGTACCCGAAGCATCTTGCGACGACGAAAGAACGAGCGAAGCCGCTTGAACATTCGCCGTGTAATGCACAATTACGAGGAAGGCGACCGTGTCGCTATCGTCCTTGACGGTGGTCAACAGGCCGGTATGCCTCATCGCCGATTCAACGGCCGCACCGGCTTCATTCAGAAGCGCCAAGGCGTTGCATGGATCGTGTCCGTGAAGGACGGTAACATGCAGAAGACCGTGATCGCTCGCCCCGAACACCTCCGACCACTTGAATGAGGGATGCACCATGACCGAAGAAGACAGATTCCTGGATTTTGCCACCGTCCGCGACATGTTGTACGACGCCAGCGACCGCAGAGGCGCGTTGAAGTACGAACAGAAGTGGGCCCTCCAACACGCTGAGTGGGCTGCCAGTGAAGCCCGAAACGGCATCTCCACCGACCCAGCGGTGTTCGAAGAACTCCGAACCAAACTCCTCGATGTTGAAACCATAGCCAAGCACCCCGAACTCGCTGCCAAGCTGGCTGAACTCATGCCGGCCAAGGCCGAAGACGTTCGTGCTGTCTTTGGTTCCAAGCGCATTCACATCGATGACAGTGAAATTGACGCTGTCATCGATATCGTGCGCCAGGTCATTTGATGCCCCGTTGCATCTCCCCCAACAGGTGATGTTTGATGAGTGACCCACGGCGAAGGCGTCAAATCAAAACGCCAACCGGGCCGCGCAAGAAGGATGCATCCAATCCCTCCTCGTTCAAGATGAACAAGCCAGCGATGGGCCGAGCAGAGGTGCCCAAGCCTCAACCCAAACCCGACCCTTCACAACAGAAGCAGCGCAGCGACCGAAAGGGGCAAGGTGGACGTGGACGTCAAGACGGTCGCAACAACCGTCGTGGTGGCCGGTCTCAAGGGCGACGAGAACAGCAACGAAGGCCTCGTCCAGAGCCCCTCAAAGGCGTGGACTGGGCACGCATCCTCGAACACGATTCAAAGAGCGGCGTGGCGACTGCCATGACCGAAACTTCGCTGGTGTTCTGCCGATTCAAGGTCAAAGGTTCCACCACCCTCACGCTCAACCAGCGCGTCTACATCGGCACGGATACGAAACAACGCGACGTGGTTGGCGATATCCTCGGCATGGCCCATCTTGACAAGATGTCAAACATGGCACGCTTGGGCGTCCCCACCTTGATTCAACTCTTCGTTGAGGAACACGCACAGCACTTCGTGGACAATTTCTACAACAAGGCTGGACCCCTCTCGCTCAAGCAACACTCCTACGAGTTGCTGCCCGACGTTGGTCCAAAGAAGGCTCGAAACATGGTCAAAGCCCGAGAGCAAGTTGGCGTCTTCGCCTCCATGGCCGAACTCAACGCATTGGCCAAAATCAAGGGCGGAGAATTGCTGGCCCAGCGCTTCGTGGAAGAGATCGAGGACAAGACGTTGGAGCCCCGACTGATCGACCTTCTGTTGCCGGTGAAAGCATGAGGAATGCTCGCCGACTGGTCGACGCTCTTCGTGCCCGACAGCCGTTCAAGAAAGAACTGGGGCAGCATTTTTTGGTGCACGACGACGTCCTTGAGCGGACCGTTTCCTGGGCTGAAGTGGACGTTGAAGACCATGTGCTCGAAATCGGTCCTGGCCCGGGCGTGTTGACCGAGGTCTTGCTGGCGAGCGGCTGCGCAGTCACCGCGATTGAGTTGGACAGCGGGGCCTGCGAACACCTTCGTTCGGTCTTTGCCGATGCCATCGCTGAAGAACGCTTGACCCTAATCGAAGGCGACGCGTTGACCGTTGCATGGCCGGCTGACACCACGCGGGTGGTGGCCAACATTCCCTACCAAATCTCATCACCGCTCATCGACGTGATCACCCGACATCACCGAAACCCAAAGACGGAACCGTTGAGGGACATCGTCGTGTTGGTTCAAGAAGAATTTGCAGAACGTGTGGTGATGGAGTACGAGAGCGATGTCGGCTCCCTCGGCATGGTGGTGGCGTTGGATTTTGATGTTGACTTGGGTGAGCGTGTCCCCCCACATGCATTTTCCCCCGCACCACGGGTGCATTCGAGACTGCTTCGTATGACGCCGCACGACGAGGAATGGCCGTGCGACCGGCGCTTGCTCGTGATGATGATTCAAGAAACGTTCAAGCAACGTCGCAAGAAACTCAAGCGCACCCTCAGCAAACCACCGCGCCGAATCGCTCGTATTCCCGGATGGCACGCCACGCGATGGATGCGCGCGTACCATGCCCTCCACCACGACCCCCGACTGCAACGACGACCGGAAACGTTTGAACTGGAGGAGTGGGCCGATTTAGGGGTGGATTTCGAATCCTGTGAAGAAGAGGCTTGATTCTTCAAATGGAGTGGAAGGATTGAACACTTTGGGGAGAGACTTTTCTTAGGAGTGTCTGCTCGCCTCAACCTGTCGGGGGGACTGGAATGGCAAAGAAAGACACCTATCTTGCACTGCTCCGCCGCGGTATTGACGATACCACGGCCAACCAACTTGCCGACGCTGGCTTGAAAATTGGCGACCTCAAGAAGATCGACAAGGACATGCTCGTTGAGAATTACGGGCTGAAGGAAGCGATTGCTCAAGGTGTCATTGAAATCATCACGGCAGGCCCGCAATCCCACGGAAAGGAGCGCTTCCTCTCCAAGGTTCTGGCTCCCGAGAAGAAGCAGGAATCGCGCATTGAAGAGATGAAGTTCCAGCGCAAGCAAAAGGACGTTCTCACGGAACTCGCCGAGCAAAAAGAGCGTTTGAAGATCGCCAAGGTCGAAGCCTTCCGCGCCCAGAAACTCATCATGAACCGCCTCGGAAAAACGGTGGAACTCATCGTCAAACTCGAAAACAACCTTCACGACGAAGGCAAGGATGACCAGAAGGTCAAGATTCGAGACCAACTTGAAACGCGAGGTCTTGAAGCCGCTCGCGACCACGAAATGCTGGAACTCGAGGGCACGCCACAAGACATCGTTGACTTCCGCCGCCAACATGTCCCTGGCCTCATCTTCCACGCTTGTCCGGAGTGCGGTGATGAACTCGACCCGCGCCAATCCCGTGACCCCGACCAGCCCGACACTTGGGCGTTCATCTGCTGGGAGTGCGAAACGAGTTTCACACCTGCCCTCACCGTTGGCGTTGAAGCGATCCTTGACGGCTCCAATCGCATCTCCATCGACCCCGACAAGCCACCACGAAATCCCGTCCCGCCCAAGCCAGCGAGCATGGACTTCTCCTCGGTCTCCGACCTCATTCGCAAGGACCTTGAGCAGACGGGTGCTACCGCTGACGAAATGACCCGTGTGGTCGAAGAAAGCGTGGTCGCCGGTGGGCTGATGGACATCAACGACTGGATTGACCAAACGCTCGCCGCCAAGGATTACATCCAGGCTCAAGAAGACCGAGAGGACTTCATCCTGCGAACTGGTGCCGGTGCGACCAAGTTCAACAAGTGGATGAAGAAGGCCGGCCTGTTCTTCAACAAGCAAACGGGTCGCTGGACCCGAGAAAAGGCTCGATGAGGCGGCGCCCATGTCCGCAAGTCCGGCTTCCTTGACCGCCGATGCAACACCGGAAACGGACAGCGCGCCCAGCCCTGTGATTCGCTTTCTGCGAGGACCGCACCTGTTAGGTCAATGCGCTGTGAATCCCGGCGAAACCATCGTTGAGCACGCCGAAGCCTGCGGCATCACCTTGCCCACCAACTGCACCTCCGGCACCTGCGGCACCTGCATGGTCAGTCTCATCCTCGGTGAGGTCCCGCTGCCCGAAGAACTCCCGCCCGGCCTCGATGATTGGTTGGTCGAAGAAGGGGCTCGCCTCGGCTGCATTGGCAAGCCTCGCGGCGACGTGGACATCGATATCCGTCCGCCGATTTGAATGGAGGAATGGTTCTGTTTGAAGAATGGGGGCGCACCGAGTGGTTTCTGCTCTTGGTCAACGCCATCGCCGTGTACATCGTCGTGCGGTTCCTGCGAGCGAAAATCCATCACAAATTGCACGAGGTTGAGGCAAGGCAAGCGCATGAACGGTTGATGCGCAAGCGAGCGCGAAACGAGGAGTCAAATGCGTCCGACCAAGATGATGCATCGTGACAAAAACCGAAACCCGATGCTTCAAGAACCCTTGACGGCCGTTTGCGCACCATGTCAGCGGGTCACCAAACGACGACGGGCCCGCTGCCCATCGGCCAATTCGCACGGCTCGTTCAGCAGACCGTCAAGAACGACCCGTTGTTTCAGCATCAGGCCCTGCAGGGAGAAGTTTCCTCGTGGAGCGTCCACAACGGCAACATCTACTTCACGCTGCGCGACGATGACGGGCAGATGGATTGCGTGATATGGCGCAGCGCTCGCCTGACGGTCAGTCCTTTGATCAAGGTCGGCAGTGAAGTCATCATCATCGGCAGCGTGGACGTGTGGCCCAAGCGAGGAAAGTTGCAGGTCGTTGTTGCACGGATTCAGCCGGTACAGACCTTGGGTGCCATGGAGGAGGCAAAACGCCAACTCATCGAGACACTCCGGGCTGAAGGTTCACTGGACATTCCCTCTCGCCGCCTGCCGTTGCTACCAAAGCACGTGGCGATCGTCACCGGGGCCGATTCAGCGGCCCTGTCCGACATGCGTCAACTCATGGCCGACCGTTGGCCGGGCCTGCGAACAACCGTCATCGAGGTGCTGGTTCAGGGCGAACACGCTGCCAAAGAAATCGTACGCGGACTGGCCGTTACCCGAGCCTTAGCCCGTCCAGAGGTGGCGAGTCGCCTCGGCCTACCGCCGGTGGACGCCGTCATCGTGGGGCGAGGCGGAGGCTCGCCCGAAGACCTGTGGGCGTTCAATCTGGAGCCGGTCGTTCGGGCCATCCTCGCCAGCACCGTGCCCATCATCTCAGCGGTGGGTCATGAACAGGACCACCTGGTCTCGGACCTCGTCGCCGACGTGCGCGCCTCAACGCCCTCCAACGCCATTGAGCGGCTCGTGCCCGAACGCCACGCCATGGTCCAGCTCCTCGACGAATTTGACCTGCGCATTGAGGGTGCCATGCAACGGCGCCTACAGGAATGGCGCCAGCACCTCGCTCTCTTGACGAGTCAACTGCGCCACGCTCCTGGAAAGGGCATCTACGCCGCCAAGGAGCGCCTCAGTCGCTTGAATCACCGAATACAGCGCAGCATGGAGGCCACGGTTTCGGGACGACAACAGCGTTTGGCCCAACTCGAAGCGACCCTGAACGCCGCCCACCCCAAGCGGGTGCTGGAGCGTGGCTACTCCATGG
>PBUZ01000097.1 GCA_002728035.1 Methanobacteriota archaeon | reverse complement strand
CGAATCCTGCCCCCGGCACTCATTCAAGCGTTCTTTCGTTGTGCTGAGGGATACGCTCTAAAAGAACACGAGCATTCAACGGACTATGCAGAGCGTCGTGGAGGTACAGGGCCTTGACCACGGCTTTTTCCAATTTCCAAGACCCACAACTCGCCACATCATCGGTTACATCATCGCAGCCGTGTTGTTCATGGTCTCCTACGGCATGTACGCCAGCAGCCTTGGCATTCCAGATGTCCCCCGTGTGGAAGAGGCCGATGTTCTTCCTTCCTTGTTCCAGTACCCTGCAGACTACGATTTCGAGCCTGTCCAGAAAGGGTACGACCAAAGTTACTATGCTTCTCATGCAGCGTTTATCGTGGTTCCGTTGGAATTGGAGGAGGGCGTCATCGCCTACGATGATTGCAGTTGGGAGGAAGACGATGAAGGAAACGGCGATTGGGATTATGACTTTTGGATGGCAGACCCAATGTTGCTCACGTTGTCTGACGCCAATGGGCAGCGAATTTCGGCCGGCTTTGACCGATACGGCTCCTTGAATCCCGAAGGAGAGGTACGCGAGCCAAGTTGCAATTCAGAGTGGTCAAGGACCATTGAGGGTCATGGCCTTGGTAGCGGAGAAAACCATCTGTTCAATGCCTTTGTTTTGGTTGAAGAAGAACCTCTGCGCTATCAATTGCTCTCGGTGGGTGAGGTCCAAAGTTTCGCATCCGACTCGATGCCCCAAGAGGTGACGCAACGAGAAGATCGCGGCCGATGGGCACTCTTGGCGACTGGAATTGCGGGAATGATCTTCATGTTCAGCACCACGCCGTCACTGAAATACGACATCGCTCGTCTTCGAAAACAAAACGATGCGAACAGCAAAGACGTGTCTTCTGGTGTTGGGGTGCTTGGCAACGAAGGGCGTATGTTTCAACATCTTGGTCCGAATTTCGAGGTGCTTGGTGCCGCAAAACATCCTGTTCGCAAAGCGTCCGATGACTGGCTCTTTGGCTCACCTCCGTTGCCCGCGGCGTACGAAAACCCCTACGCACCAGACGGCGATGGTGCACTGATCCCAGAACACCCCACCAAGATCGGCACCCCAAAACCAGCCACCGTCACGCTTTACAGCATCGGAGCGGTGATTTTCTCGACCTCGTTCATTTGGTTGTCAGCCGATTTACGAGCCCGTGACGGTTCGGATTTCCATACTTTGGTCGGTTGGGGACTGACGGTCTTCGTGACCGTTGTGAACCTCGTTTGGTTCGTGATTGCGTGGAAGCAATTCAAACTCGTTCGCTTGATCAACGACTTGCCGACATCGCCCATTCGGAGCGCTGCGGTGGGTCAAGTCGAGATCGTGGGCCAGGTTCGTCCTTCTGTTGCGGGTACACCAGAGATGCGGGTGGGAGGTCGTAATCACGAGGGATTGGTGCAGTGGAGTTGGAGTTCGTACAAGTACGAATGCCACACCGATAGTGATGGCGACACGCACTGTTCATGGAATCACCAAGAAACGAAAACGGGGGGCGTCCCCTTCATGGTCCACGACGGGTCAGGAGGGATGCTCATCGACCCTGAACTTTGGGAGAAAGAAAAGAAGAAGATCGAACTCGGACCCATGCTGGATTCATGGCAGCGAGGGGATTGGAAATGGGAAGTCTCTGGCTTTGGCATTGGCGACCCCATCTACATCCTCGGGGATTGTGTGCCACGAACGGAAGACCACAAACAGGCTTGGGGAACCGATCCCGTGCTTCCCAATGCTCTGGTAACCGTGAAGCCCACGACCGACACCGGTGATGCTTCCGTGCTTCATTACGGGACGGAACTGGACGTGATGGCCAACAACCGTTCCATTTTCGAAATTCTCGTGGTCCCCATGCTGGTGTTCATCTTCGGTGTGTTCATGTTCCTCAACTACACGCCCTGAGGCCCGTTCCTTCAGTCCGTTGTCGGTCAGTTTCGCAGGAATGCATCAGTTGTTCGCCCGGGGGTCCTTCGGCCCTTCCGTGCGCTGAATTTCAACACCGTGGTTCTCAAGATAGCCAACACCGTTCTCGCCCATGAATCCCCCGTCAACGATGACGACGCGTTCAATGCCAGCGTGATGGATGAGTTTTGCGCACATCATGCAAGGTTCACCCGTGACGATGAGCCAGGCGTTGTTGGTGGGCACGCCGTTGGCCGCAGCGTTGCAAATCAGGTTCATTTCAGCATGATGGCAACCGATTTCCACACGAGTTCCCGACTCAACATTCATCGTGTCGCGAAGGCATTCTTCGCCGCCACACAAGCGCCCACCACCTCGTGGTCCACCGTTGTAACCGTCCATCAGCACCACGTTGCGTTGAGGGTCAACCAGCAAGGCACCAAAGGTACGACGAGGGCAATTGGAGGCCTCGGCCAACGCCAAGCACTGCTGGATTCGAATCTTGAGATGCTTGTCCTTCATGTCCTCACCACTTGAGATGAACCCGCATGTTCGTTTCATTGCTTCGCTTCGATGGAAAGGGCGTCATCGTCCACCGCTCCGAGCGCTTCCATCACGTTGCCCTGCATGTAGAGTGAGCCAATGGAGACCACCGTGTTCACCTTGGTGTGACCTTCGAACCACTGCACGGCTTCTTCGGGGTTGACCGTGACCCGGGTGGGCTTCAACCCCACCTCGTCAAGATGGTGAACAAGCTCCTCTCCTGGCACACCTGGGTAGCGCCCACCTTGCGGCACACTGACCACGATTTCAACGGGTGGCTGTTGTTCACAAAGGGTTGCGAGCGGAGCCAACATGGCACGCATGTGCGTTTGAGGCGATGTTCCGACCAACAACGCCCAATCATCCCGGTCAGCGAGGGCGACTTCCAACTCACGGCACGATGCGATCATCCCGCTTGGGTTGTGGGCCCCGTCCAAGATGAACAGCAGGTCGTCCCTCTCCTTTCCATGAAGCCGTTGCATGCGGGCCGGCCATTTCAACCCCCGAAGGTCGGGAAATGCATGAGCCTTGCATGCACCGATAAATGGCCATGCAGCCCTCGCCAGCGCCATGGCCTCCTGATGGTAGGTCCAGGCCGGCTCGGCGTCCACCCAGTGCAACTTTGCAGGGGCGCAATCCTCTCCCAGAAGAGGATTGCCTGCCTTGTCAGCCCCAGCGACGATGGCCTCAACGACCTCCGTCTGCGGAGGGCGACGCACGACCAGAGGGGCGCGAGGGCGCGCAATGGCGACTTTTTCACTCGCAATTGCAGAAAGCGTTGAGCCGAGAACATCGCTGTGTTCCAGACTTAACGAGGTGATGACGCTCACATCGGCGTGGGCTACGCGCGTGGCATCGAGCCGACCGCCAAGGCCGGTTTCAAGGACCACAACCTCCACATCGCTTTGGTTGGCGACCACCATGGCCACGAGGAAGGTTGTTTCAAAGAACGTCAACGAAAGACCCGATTGTTCACTCATGGCTTTGACCGTTGCCAAGGCTGCGTCAAAGGTCGTCGGAGCGACGGGCCGTCCATCGATTCGAATGCGCTCTTCAATGCGAACCAAGTGGGGTGATGTGAAGGAGAGGTTTGGAATGCCAACCTCGGTCAACGCAGCACACAAAGAAGCCACCGTTGTTCCTTTTCCGTTGCTACCAGCGACATGCACCACCTCATGATGCGGTGCTGGAAGTGCAAGCAATTCCAACGCGCGCTTGGTGTGCTCAAGCCCCAGCGCCATGCCGCGAGTTTTGGTGGATTCAAGCCAGGCTCGCACCTCCTTTCTGTCCACCATGTGAAGGGCGAACGGTGGCTTCATCATGGCTCTTTCCTCTCGCCTTTTGGGCGCTGAATTCAACGCGACGCTGATATGCGAGGGGTGAATCCCATCACCATGACCGATGAGGCTGAAGGCGGACAGGACCGTACCGTCTCTCGGCGATTTGCCGAGGTTGAAGACGAACTTCGCCAAGGTGACCGTCTTCTATCTCTCATGGCAGAACAATGGCGCGGTATGGCTGGGATGGCTGGTATGTTCGTTGCGACCATCGCCCTCGCCATGTACATCCGGCCTTACTACGATGTTGGTGAACTGCATGCATTCGGAGCCTCCGGGGCCACCCAAGTGCGCTATGTTGGCGTGCAACTCATGGCGATTTTTGCCTTCACGGCGCTCATCATCTATCTCGCAAAAGTGGGCATGGACTACATCATCAAATACGGTATGTACGTTGTTCTGACCCTTGCATTGCTCTACACCATGGTGCCGCTTGCACACATGGCGGTGCTTGACTTTGACACTGAACCCTTTGATATCACCGACACCCATGTCCATGACGGCGCCGTCCTCGGTACGTGGGGGGATTACGGTTTCATCACCGCCAACATCAGCGACGACGATCTCAACACAACGGTTGAAATCGCTGCGTGGGGCGTCAGCAACGGCTATTTGGAGCCGATTTGGAGTATGGAACACCCCCACAACATCGCCGACACCTCCTCGCCTGTGAGAATGACGACAGCCGCTGACCATCTCTCCTTCGCCAGCGGTGCTTACGCTTGGAGCGTGGACATCGATACTGGAGAACTCATGGAAAGTTATGATTGCTTTGAGTGGGACGAAAACGGTGAAGCGGTACCGCTTGACAACATGTTTGGTGGTTGCGCGCTGGCGGTCATGACCGATGATGCGGTGTACTTGGCCAATGCCTTTGATGAACTGCTTCGCTACCGAACCTTCGAGCAAAGTCCCGGTGTATTGGGCTATGAGGCACGCTGGCGAATACCAGGGTTTTCAACCGGTGATGGCGCCGTGCTCAGTCAGTTGTTGAGCAACGACCAGTGGATGCTGGTAACGCCTTCACAAGCAGCAGGGATCCTGCTCGAGGAGAAAACCACAGCGTTCGGGTTGGGGCAGGGCGGCATGGAAAACGCCACCTATCTCTACCAGCATGCCACCGAGAACGACAGTCAATTCACCTCGGCCGATGTCGGTTGGTCACCCTTCCTCGAAGAAAACTTCTCCGACACACAAGCCGACCCTGAAACACGTCAGCAGCGCATGATTTTGCTCGGTCAGGCCGATGGAACCGTCACCGGCGTGGAATGGAACGGAACCTATGCCAACGAGTCTGCCTATGCAGTCCAAGAACGCATGCTGCTGGATGGATTGGTTGACACCGTTCGCTCGGTTCGCTTGACCGATTTGGACGAATCAGGTTACAGCGACATGCTCATCGCTGACGACACCGACGCCTATTGGCTCTACACCACCTCGCTGGCCAACCGAGCCACCTTCCCGGTCCCAGAGAACAGCACGCATGTGTTCTTTGCCATCGATGATGACACCACTTCATTGGTCGCCGTCCAATCGAACGCAACGACCACCGAAATCAACGCCGGTGAACTGACCTCCGCTATGTTCCCGCTCTTCGGTCTTCAATTGTTGCTCGTCCCAACGCTTGTCGGTCTTGCGCTCACCGGTTTGCTTCTGGTTCTTCTGATCGTACATAGCGAATGGTACGTTGTCAACACCACCGGCGTTCTTCTCGGTGCTGGCGTCTGCGTGATGCTGGGCGTGACGTTCGTGCCCGCGCTCGCCATTCTGTTCATGGCCTTGGCAGCGATCTACGATTTCTGGGCCGTCTACAAGTCAAAACACATGCTGGATCTCGCAGACACGATGATCGGCCTGCGCCTCCCCATACTTTTGGTCGCTCCCCAAGACAGCGATTACTCACTGATCGAGGAAACGGAACATGCAAAAGCATCCGCCAAGAAAGAGGCCTCTGCCCCTGTGAACACACGCCCTGCGAAAAAGCGAAGCGAGGCCATGTTCATGGGTCTTGGTGACGTGATCTTCCCTGGAATGCTGGTGCTCTCGGCCATGCAATGGCTTGACCCAAGCGTGGCGTTCCAAGTTGCCATGACCACCCTCTTGGGTGGATTGTTGGGCTATCTGGCGCTGATGACCTATGTCGCTCGCGGCAAGGCACAGGCCGGCCTTCCGTTGCTCAACGGTGGCGCCATCCTTGGTTACCTTGTGGGCGGTCTGCTCTTCCTTGGAACGGAAATCTTGAGGTTCAACATCTCGTGGTGATGCTCATGCTGGACATAACGATGTTTCGAGACCATGCGGATGTGATTCGAGCCGATCACACGAAGCGCGGTCTTCCCTACGACAACATCGAGAAGGTGATTGAACTCGACCAAGCGTGGCGCAATCTGCTCCATGAAACGGACCAACTCCGTCGAGAAAAGAACGAGGCGGCTCGGGGCATCGGCGCGGCCAAAAAAGCCGGTGACCAAGAAGCGGCTCAGAAGATCCTCGCACAGGTTGCCGATTTGGGCGAGCGCATTGCTGCACTCGAAGCCCAAACCAACGAGGCGATGGAGGTTCGCGACCGCCTGCGCATGTCGATCCCGAACATCCTCCACACGGACGTGCCCGTGGGCGAAGACGAATCGGGTAACACCGTTCACGCCGTTCACGGAACGAAACCTGACTTTTCCTTTGAGCCGCGCACCCACAACGAACTCATCGAGATGAACAAGTGGGTTGACCTCAAGCGGGCGGCCAAAATCACCGGAAGTCGATTCTACTTCCTGAAGGGCGACCTCGCCCGCCTTGAATTCGCCCTCCAGCAATACGCAGTGGAGTTCCTTCGCCAACGCGACTACACCTTTGTCCAACCGCCCGTGATGATGAACAGGGAGGCCTACGAAGGCGTCACCGATCTGGGCGACTTCGAGACCGTGATGTACGGCATTGAGCCGGACAAATACTACATGATCGCCACCTCCGAGCACCCGCTCACCGCGATGTACATGGACGAAACCATCCCCGAAGAGCAGATGCCCATGCGAATGGTCGGCGTCTCGCAATGTTTCCGTCGCGAGGTCGGTAGTCACGGCCAGAGTGACCTCGGCATATGGCGCGTCCACCAGTTCACCAAGGTCGAACAAATCATCCTCGCTCGCCCAGAGGACTCTTGGGCACTCCACGAGGAGTTGCTGAAGAACTGCACCGACCTGTGGGACAGTCTCGGGATCCATTACGAAGTCGTGAACATCTGCACCGGCGATATGGGTACGGTCGCAGCCAAGAAATACGATTTGGAAGCCTGGATTCCCGGCGCAAACCAGTACAAAGAAATCGTCTCCTGCTCCAACTGCACCGACTATCAGGCCAACCGTCTGCGCATCCGCTACGGCCAACCAGGCCACCCCAACCAACCCATCGTCCACACGCTCAATTCCACTGCCGTCGCTACATCGAGGGCATTGGTCGCCATCATGGAACAGTACCAGCTTGAGGACGGCCGCATCACGGTGCCCGATGTTCTCCAACCCTTCATGGGCGGCCAAACGGTGCTTGAGCCGTGCAATTGGGGCTAAACAAGCGTCCACGTTTTCAAATGTACAAGGCTGATTTTTTTCACGGCCTCAACGAGATGGAACGAAGATTTCACGCATCGACGGGCTGAATTTGCGAAATAGCGCAACTGTTTCGGTTGAGCAATCCGTTGAATGGACAGTAACCAAAGGCCGAGGTCAAAACGCCCCACAGTCCGACCACGAGGAAGACGATTTCGAT
>PBUZ01000096.1 GCA_002728035.1 Methanobacteriota archaeon | reverse complement strand
ATGGCGGGCGTCATCGTCATCGCTGTCGCCATGACGCCCATCGGCATCTGGCGCTTGCGTCGGATGGACTTGGTCGAGAAAGTCAAGGATTTGTCTCAGTGAAGCGATTCATTCATGGAGCGGGTGGCTCACCCGAAGGGTATGGTGGATGCTCCAAACCCAGGTCAACGCATCAAAGCGTCCTTGACCACGCACAACGGCACGGTTGAGCATGTTGGGTTGGTGCTGCCACCATCAGCAAAGAAGCACATCTCCATCAAATTGGACAACGGCTACAACGTGAGTTATCCAGAGGACGCCTTGATTTCGTGGGAAGCGCTTGAATCCTCACCAAGCACAATTGCAGGTGCGATCGTGGCGCCTCCTGTGAACGAGGAACTGCCGCGTGTTCGACTGATCCACACAGGAGGGACCATCGCCTCGAAAGTCGATTATGCAACGGGTGCTGTTGAGGCTCGTTTCGAGCCCGAAGAGTTGCTTGACGAATTGCCAGAACTGGCGAATATCGCTCGGTTGGATGCGGTCAAAATTGGGAACATGTTCAGTGACGATATTCGCCCCCAACACTGGAACATCATGGCAGAAGCCTGCATGGAAGCCTTCGCAGACGGCTGCCACGGCGTGGTCATCGCCCACGGCACGGACACCCTCCACATCACCTCAGCCGCACTCAACTTCGCCTTGTCGGGGAAGGGTGAACGTCCTCCCGGCTGCATCGCCATGGTTGGCTCACAGCGCTCAAGCGACCGCGGGTCGTCGGATGCTGCTGAGAACTTGCTCGCTGCCGTGCATTGGGCGGCAACGGGGCCAGCGCCGACTGGAAACGTTGGTGACAGTGTGGTGGTCGTGATGCACGACACCTCAAGCGACGGCATCATGGCGATACATTCAGGTTTGGCTGTCCGTAAAATGCATTCATCACGTCGGGATGCGTTCCAGCCCGTGAACGCCCAACCGCTTGCCAACATAACGATCACACCCGAGGGGGCGACAACGGAACTGCTGCCGTGGTACGAAAAAGAACGTCAACAAGCCCTGAGCCGCCCGGTGGTTGCGAACGCTTCGTCCTACATTCCAACGCAACGCATCGCTCAATTCATCGCAGGTCCTTGGCTGCATTCTGAACACATCGAGGCCGTGGTCAACACCGGTGTCCAAGGAGTGGTCATTCACGGCACTGGACTTGGGCACTTGCCCATTGACGACCCGCAAGGCGATGCCCCCGAAAACACCCTGCTCTGGCGAGCGCTCACGCGATGCATCAATCGAGAATTGCCGGTTCTCATCGTGAACCAATGCATCCATGGCCCGGTGGACTTGAACGTCTATTCCAAAGGCCGAAAACAGCAGGAGATGGGGTTGTTGGGCCACGGCATCACTTCAGCACCCGAGACGATGGTCACCAAATTGCACTGGGTTCTTTCCCAAAACATGGACATCCCCGAAGGCATGATGGCAAACTTGTGTGGGGAACACCGAGATATCCTGATGGAGTAGGCGCGTCAATCAAGAACCGAGAAGGAGTGGAAGCATCGTGGAAGGCAACGCTGGCAACCGCCTTGAAGACCTCCGCTCCAAGCGAGAAACGGCTCGCAAGGGAGGCGGTTTGAAGCGCCAGGAAGCCATTCGCTCAAGTGGGCGAGGAACCGCTCGTGACCGTATCTCGTTGTTGCTCGACGAAGGCTCCTTCCTCGAGATGGATACCTTCGTAACGCATCGAACCGATGACCACAACATGTTCCTCCACCAAACGCTCGGTGACGGCGTGGTGACGGGCCAAGGCACCATCGAAGGGCGACGAGTGTACTGCTTCGCACAAGACTTCAGCGTTCACGGAGGGAGCATGGGGGAGATGCACGCCCTCAAAATCGCCAAAGTCGTGGAAATGGCCGAGCGCGCCAAAGCCCCCCTCATCGCGATGTGGGACGGTGGAGGTCAACGTGCTCATGACGGTGTGAACGCCTTGGCAGGAACGGGAGAAATGCTCGACCGACTCGTGCAGTGCAGCGGACGCATCCCCATGATCAGCCTCGTTCTTGGCCCCGTCGTCGGCGTTTCGGCCTTGGCCGCCTCGCTTTCAGATTTCACCATCTTGGGTGAAGAACACGGGCAGTTGTTCCTGTCATCGCCTCTTGAAACGCCCGAAGTCATCAGCGGCGAAGTCGATGCTGCAGGCCTCGGGGGAGCAAACCTCCACGCTTCTCGTTCTGGCATCGCTTCGCTCATTGCAGATGACGAGGAAGATGCCTGTGAGTTGGCAGCGACGATTTTGTCGTACCTGCCCGACCACAACATGGCCGACCCACCGCATGTCCCCACCGGCGACCCCGTCGAGCGATTGAACGAAACGCTGCAGGAAGTCGTGCCCGACAACCCCAACAAACCCTACGACATGGTGAAGGTGGTTGAAGAGGTGGTGGATGACGGTGTGTTTGTTGAACTCTTCCCAGCCTATGCCGACAACATCATCATTGGATTTGCCCGCATGAACGGAGCCACGGTTGGTGTGGTTGGTAATCAGCCAAAGGTGTTGGCAGGCTGCCTCGATATTGACGCCTCCATCAAAGCCGCTCGGTTCATTCGTACCTGCGACGCGTTCAACATTCCGTTGCTGACCTTTGAGGATGTTCCTGGTTTCCTTCCAGGTGTCGTTCAGGAATGGGGAGGCATCATTCGACACGGTGCAAAACTTCTCTTCGCCTACGCTGAAGCAACGGTTCCGAAATTGACGTTGGTGACTCGCAAGGCCTACGGCGGCGCTTACCTTGCGATGTCATGCAAGCATCTGCAAAGTGACTACAACGTCGCTTGGCCCACGGCTGAATTGGCCGTGATGGGGGCTGAAGGTGCCGTGAACATCATTCATCGCCGAGAGATCAATGCTGTCCCCGATGAAGAAAAAGAGGCGGTTCGCCTCCGTCTTGTTGACGAATACAAAGCCAAGTTTGGCGACCCATACGTGGCGGCACGAAACGGTTGGTTGGACGATGTGATCGAGCCTCAAGAAAGCCGTCTGCGCTTGTGCCGCGCCCTGAACATTCTCAAATCAAAACGCGAGTGGTCACCGCCGAAGAAGCACGGCAACATACCGCTCTGAGGAAGACCCTAGACCACCGAGATTCCAACAACCCTCCAAGAAAAATGGGGTTAGGGTCTGGCTGGGAAACCGCTGAGTGAGATAAATGCAAACACGCCCAAAAAAGCGAATATTGCAAATCCAAAGATGATGACAAGTTCTTTTGTTTGCTTTTTGCCCAAACACGAACTGCAGATTGGCTTCGCCCGAAGTGATGAGAAGTACATCCACGAACCCCAGGCTAGATATGACTTGGAGGCGCGTTTGCGGATGGATCGTGCGCACGGTTTGCACAGGTTGACGTTGCATGTTCTGCACCGGGTCATCTGCTCCAACGAAGTTTCTTTCTTACAACGGGAGCACTGCAACTCGCCATCTGTTTGCATGTTGGAGTCTCTGCCTGCAAGGGGTTTGAACATTTTGCGAAAGCAACGACCAGCAAGACGCGTTTCTTTTTGTACCCAAGCCACCGTACCCATGTGACCATCAGCATACGCAGGTATGGCCCGTGCATGAGCGAAGGCGAAAATCCTTCGTTTTGTCCTTCAAAGCAGGGCACACATTAACAATCAAGGCAACACGAGCATGGAACGGGTTGGTTGTTTTGGGCCATTTAGAAGATGTCGGCATGGGATATTTTGAACACATGAAAGGCGCATTGGTTCTTTCGATTCGATTTGGGTTGAGCTCAATTCAATTGATTCTCCATGCACTGTTTCCTTTCATCTTCATCGACGCTGGAAAGCGAGCCGCCGAGAAATACAACGGACGTCACAGGTGATCGCTCGAGGAAGACGAAGCGACCCAGGCAGCGAAAAGATGCCCACCATCAACGTCGTTCCATCGCCCGTGCTAACAACCCCTTGCTCTCCCCATCGGTTGTTTCCTCAACGGATTCGGGCGGCGAAGCCACAACAACGGCTTCACCATTCGATTGACCCCGAGTAATCAAAAAGCCAGCAACAGCAAGGATGCCAAACAAAACCAATCCCAGCAACACCCAGGTCGTCAAGCCTGAATCGTCCTGCCCAGAGGCGTCCTGCGCCCCGTTGTCAACATCAACCGAATTTGGGTCAAAGACAAAACTGGCGATGGCCGTACGGTCAAGTTCTTCGTCGTAAACGGTGACAACGATGTCCAAAGGTTGACTGGAGACGGGCAAAGGAAGCAACGTGACGCACTGATACACGCCAGATGCACTTGACAAACAGGAATGGTTGACCGTGACGGTCATCTCGTTCACCATCACCAATGCTTCGGTGTTTGCCGTGCCATCCACGTCAGCAAGGGACCATTGCATGGTGGCGGTTGAACTGCCATCCACTCGCTGGATGTTGCCAATCGCAACAAAGGGAAGGTCACCGACAGGGCGAACCTCGATGGAGAACTGAAACTCGTGACTGGAGGCCCCGTCCGAAACATTGAGCCAGAGGTCATCGATCTGCCCGTTGTAATCCTTCTTTGGTGAGAGGACAAACGAGCCGTTTTCCCAATCGGCGCTGATCAAACTCCCACCACCTTCAAGCGTCCAAATCAATTCATCACCATCGACATCATAAGCGAGGGGTTCAACCTCAAGCATGAAGACCGTATCCTCGTCAAACGAAAGGTTGCCCCACGCCGACATGTTGACCATCACCGGGTCGTCTACGGCGTTCACCACCACGGGAATTTCCAATTCAAGCGACGGGTTGTAACCGTCGCTCACCGTGGCTTTCAGGACCGTGACGCCGTTGGCGTGTTCAATCGGTGTGATGGTGATTCGCTCGTCCTCAAGGACGTAACGAATCGGCCCTTGCTCACCAAGGGTCTCGCCATCAATACGAATGATGAGAGGCTCGCCTTCGGGGTCGCTCACCACCTCGCCGAGGTCATAGACCACAGGGTCACCGTCCTCATCCAACTCCTGAATGGGAACCGTAGAGGACTTGACGATGGGGTCGTTAACAGGCGTCATGAGAACCCGGATGCTCGTGTTTTTCTCATCGACCACTTGCCCATCGCTGCGAAGCGTGAGTTCGAGTTGGCATTCACCCAACCATTCCTCGTCCAGAGCGTGCTCGACCACCAACGAAAGCCCATCAGAATCAACGGACAGTGCGAAGTGGTTTGCATCTGGGCCTGAGAGGGAAGCATTGACCGCACGTACGGATTGTCCGTCAGGGTCGTTCGCGACATCGCTGATGTTGAGAACCTTTGAGCCGTGTTGCGGGACATAGACCGTGGGCTGCGGGTAGAGCAATTCCAAGGGCGTGTTGCCACGGGCAGCACTTGCCCAGACGGTCGAAGGTGCGCCTTCAATTTCCACTCGCATCCAGGCTTTGTGGACACCCGGCGCTACCGTGGCCATCGGGAAAGAGCAGGAGGCGGTTCCGTTTTCATCCAAGGCTGCGTGACCTTGCCAAACGCCAGTCGCCCATCCGCATGAGATGTTGATGTCCCAGCCTGTTGGTACATCACCGTAACCGTCACCGTTGCGAAGGGTCCAATTTGCACGTAACTCGAACGTTTGAGAGGCGTTCAGTTCAACCGATGCGTTGTGATTAACGGTGATGTTTTCCATTCGTAAAAACGAGGAAGCGACCAGAGATTCGTCAACATAAGCGCTGCTATCGCTGACGGTACGAGGTCCGTCTGCACGGTTGAAAGCAGTGCGAAATCGCTCATGGTCACCACGAAGCACGGTGTCAAGATAAGGGACAATGTGGTCGGCTGTCAATTGAATCTGTGCGGACTGACT
>PBUZ01000095.1 GCA_002728035.1 Methanobacteriota archaeon | reverse complement strand
TACTACCTGAACGGGCAAACGCTGCACGTCATCGCCGTGGCCGAATTCGGCGACCTCGACCTGGTGGCCAACATGACCGTCGAGGGCTCGCCGCAGGCGATGCTCCTCAACGGCGACCGGCTGGTGGTCATCTCTTCCGTGTCCGCGTGGAACCTGCGCAGCGCAGATCCGCTGTCTCAAGCCATGGGCTGGGGCGGCGACTACGGCTCGTGGCGCACCTCCACCCTGACCAAGTTCACCGTCCTCGACATGGACGACCGCTCCGCGCCTGAGGTTGAGCGCGAACTGTACATCGAGGGCTGGTATTCCACCGCACGCGAGGTCAACGGCAGCATCCGTGCCGTCACGCACGCATGGATGGACATCCCCGGTCTGACCTCGTGGCTTGAACTGCCGGACGGCTACTACCGTCTGGAATACGACGACCCGCTGCGCCGCCAACTTCGCGAGCAGGCCGCGTGGGAAGCCATCGAGCGAAACCGCGAGGTCATCGACGGTTTGGTGCTTGAAGACATGCTTCCACAGGTGCACGAGCGCGCAGGCACCACCATCACCACCCACCACATGTCGGACGGGGAATGCGCCGATTTCTCCGCTCCTGAAGAGGGGATGAACCGTGGCTTCACCAGCATCTTCACGCTCGATTTGACCACGCCAACCCTCGAGTTTGAGGCCGATCACATCGTCGGCAATTCGCCGCTGGTCTACGCTTCAGAAGACGTGCTCATCGTGGCTGAACCCTCCTTCGCCGGGTGGTGGTTCTGGGGCAACGACGACCTGGACGAGTCGACCAACCTGCACACCTTCGACATCAGCAACCCCGGCACCACGCTCTACACCGGATCGGGCCGCGTGAACGGCACCGTCCTCGACCAGTTCTCGCTTTCCGAGCACGAAGGCATCGTGCGCGTGGCCACCACCACCGGCCAGTGGGGCCGCTGGTGGATGGACGACCCAGAGCCAATGGTCAGCCACGTGGTGACCTTGGAGCGCGCCGCCGACCTCGAGACCGGCGAGCAAATCCTGCGGCAAATCGGCCACGTCGGTGGCCTTGCAGAAGGCGAGCGCATCTGGTCGGCCCGCTTCACCGACGACATGGCGTACGTGGTGACCTTCGAACAAATCGATCCGCTGTGGACCATCGACCTGAGCGATCCGACCAACCCCACCGTGCTTGGGGAATTGGAAGTGCCCGGCGTTTCGACCTACATTCACCCGATGTCTGAGGGCATGCTGCTGACCATTGGGCTGGCACCGGCCAACGCGGACGGCACCGGCCTCGACTGGTCGACCACGCGCATTCAGACCTTCGACGTCAGCGATCCGACCACACCGACACAGAACGACCACCTGGACCTGGCTCCTGTGGAGAACCCCGGAGAAGGTGGTTGGAGCTGGGGTTGGTCAGAAGCGACCTACGAGCACAAGGCCTTCCAGTATTGGGCGCCGAAGGGGCTCCTTGCCGTGCCGCTGTCCACCTACCGCTACAACAGCTGGACCGATGCGTCCGGAGATTACCGCTGGTCCTACGAGTACGTCTCGAAGTTGATGCTCGTCGAGGTCAACGAGACCTCCGGGGAACTCTCCGTGTACGGCGAAGTGGATCACTCGCTCTTTTTCGATCCCGAGGACGGCCGCTGGTGGGGCGGAGAAACGCAAATCCGCCGCTCCATCTTCATGGGCGATTTCGTGGTCGCCCTTTCAGCCGGTGGCGTGACCGCCACGAACCTCAGCACCCTCAACCAGTCCGCTTCGGTCGAACTCGACCGCCAATGGCCGGAGTACTACAACATCTGGGCCGAGGACGCTGAGGAAGAGGAGGCCAAGGCGGACGGCAGTGAAGGGAAGGAGTCCGACCGCGAAGCCAAGGGCGACGATGGGAAATCCACGTCAGACGATCGTGACCGGCCGGACGACGACGCATCGGATGGAGAAGACCGGGATCGCCCAGACGACGACGCAGGTGCGGCACCGGATTCGGACCGTCAGTGATCGAAGGCCAGGCGAAGCACGGCCACGATGGTGTCCACTTCATCCTCGGTCAAATCGCTCGGAAGGCGGATGTCGCACAATCCGGCCAGCACCGCATCACCCTTTGGCAGTGCACGTGCTTCGACGTAGCCCCAGTGACGGTGCACGCTGGTGAACCCGGTGGCTTGAGGCCTGCCGAACCACTTGATCGGTACGCCGCGCTCAGCGCAGACGGTTAAGCGATGCTCGATGGCGTCCGACGGCAAATCAGCGATGAATTGGAAGGAGGTTGGCGCGTGCACCACCTCGTCCAAGGTGCGCGGAACGCGAAGGTTCGGAAGGCCGCGAACGCCCGCTTCGAGCCGGGTGTAGATGGCCCGCCATGCGTCGTTTCGCTCCTCGAGGCTTGCCAACTGCGGCAGCGCGATGGCGGCGGCCAATTCGTTCAGCCGCATGGAGCAGTTTGGCGTGTGGGGCGCCCAGCGCTGAATCACGTCTTCCGAGGGCGGCGTGCCGTGCTGGGCATGGAGCATGTAGGCGCCTGAAGCAAGGATGGCGCGGGCCGCAAGGTCTTCGTCATCGGTGACGATGATGCCGCCCTCGCCGGCGTTGATCTGCTTCCACGTCTGCAGGCTGAAGCAGCCGGCAGCACCGAACAGTCCGGTGGGTGTACCGTCGTAACTGGCACCCAGGGTGTGGGCACAGTCCTCGATGAGGATGACACCATGGGTCTCGCACAAGGCAACCACGCCCACCATGTCGGCGACGTGTCCGCGCATGTGGGACAGCAGGAAGGCCTTGGGCCGGTGTTCGACGATGGCCTGCTCAAGGTCGGCAAGGTCGACACGCAGATCTACATCCACGTCCACGAGCACGACCTTGGCGCCTAGGTGCTCAATCGCGCCCGGAACGGGCGCGAGGGTGAAGGCGTTGAGCAACACCACGTCACCGGCTTCCACCCCGGCTGAGCGCAAGGCGAGGAACATCGCCGAGCCACCGGAATTGACCGCGACGGCAAAGCGGGTGCCGAAGTGCTCGGCGAAGGCACGCTCAAGGCGAGCCACCCACGTGCCTTCCGGCACGTGCTCTCCGTACCGGAACAGCCGGGCGCTGTCCAGCACAGCGCCGGCGCCCTCCATCGCGGCGGCCGGCAAAGGGGGCACGGAGGTCAACGGACGTTCGAGCCGTGGCCCCTCCATGAGCCTCCGAGCGCACCCCACCTCATCAAGCCGTCCGGCGGCCGGACGCGCGAGGCTTCAAGAATCGAGGTCGAATGCGCTGAACCATGTCCCTCTCGATGCGCACCGTTGGCCGCATGTTCGGACTCTCCGGAATCGTCGGCGTTGCGGCGTGGTTGATCGACGGGACGGTCATGATGGGCATGCTGTCCCTCATTGCAGCCTGTGCGGTGACCGCCGTCGTGTGGGCCCTCGCCGAGTCCTCGCCGCTTGAGGGCGCCATCGACCTTCGCATCGGAACGCTGCTTGGACATCTCGGAGCCTTCCTCGTCGGCATGGTCTCGACCTTGTGGATGGTCAACAGCCTTGGTTATCCGCTGGTCGAATCGGCCTTGACCATGCTCGCTACGGTGGGCACCGGCTACGCCACCTACCTGTGGATGGAGCCCAACGTCAAGGCGTGAAGACGGCGAAGGGTGAAGGGCTTCGGCGCCCCCCTCGCGGCATGGCCACCCATGGGGACCATCCTGATCTCCCCGCCTCCGTGGATGCCCTGCTGACCGAGCAGGTCTCCACCTTGTTCCTCAAAGCGGGCTGCCTGCCGCGCACCAAGGCGGGACACATCTCCGAACTTCGTTTGGGCGAAGTCGAGGGCATCGATGAGGCGTGGGAAACGCCGCAGATGTCCGAATTGATGGACGCGTTCCGTGATTTGGTGGACGCGAACGACGACCGCAGCGATTGCTTCCTCGAAATCGATCGCAAGGGCTGCCAGGTCATCCAATTGGGCGATTTGCGCATCACCATGGCGTGGCCGCCCTTCGCGGACGCCCACGAGATCACCATCGTCAGGCCCGTGGCACGCTTGGAAATCGAGGCCTACGACCTCGATCAGCGGCTGATCGACCGTCTTTCAGACCATCATCGCGGCGTCTTCATTTCCGGCCGCCCCGGTTCTGGAAAGACAACCTTGGCGCAAGCCATCGCCGGACACCTCGACCGCAACGTCGGCGCGATGGTGAAGACGATGGAGGCCCCTCGTGACCTGCAACTTGCCGACCGCATCACCCAATACGCGCCATTGGAAGGCGATTTGGAGAAGACCGCGGAGATCATCTTCCTTGTGCGCCCGGATTTCGTCATCTTCGACGAAGTGCGCCGCGCTCGTGATTTCGAGATTTTTGCCGACGTCCGTCTTGCCGGTGTTGGCCTTCTTGGCGTCACCCACGCGAATTCCGCGCTGGAAGCCGTGCAGCGCCTCATCGGAAAGGTCGAACTTGGCCTGGTCAGTCAAGTCTTGGACACCATCATCCACATTGAGCAAGGCCAAATTGCACAGGTGCTTGAACTGAAGATGACCGTGAAACCACCTTCCGGCATGCAGGAAGAATTGGCTCGCCCGGTCATCGAAGTGTGCACCTTCCCCGACGGCCAGGTGACCCACGAGATGTTCGCCTTTGGTCAGGAAATCGCCGTGGTGCCCGTGGGCGGACCGCAGGGCCATGAATCTCCGATGCGCAAGCTGGCCAAGGCCCAACTCGCCCACACCATTCGACAATGGGTGGGCGTGGAGTGCACCATCGACTTCACCAGCGACGTGACCGCGACCGTCTACGCACCGCAGCACATGGTCGCGCCACTCATCGGCAAAGGAGGCGAGAACGTCCGCCAGTTGCAGGACGAACTCGGCGGCCTTCGCTTGACCATCGAATCCTTTGCCGACATGCCCGATCACCTCAGCCGCCCTTCCCGGGCCGATGCGCGTGACGCTTGGATCGACCAACAGGACCGCCGTGCCCGCAATTCAAGGGCGTGGGAAGACGACGGACGACCCCGCCGTCCGGCCAAGGGCAAAGGCGGAAAAAGGGGCAAGCGAAACCGCTGATTCACGGGTTCAGAGGCTTTCCAACCAGGCCTGCAAACGACGCATGCCTTCGGTGATCGACGCTTCGTCGGTGGCGTACGACATGCGAATCAGGCCTTCGCCACCGGCCATTAGGGAACCTGGAATGACCGCCACTCGAGCCTCTTCGAGGGCGCGGTCGGCGAAGGTGACGTCGTCCATGCCCGTTCCCGTCACGTCGGCCAGCGCGTAGAACGCACCTTCTGGCATAGGGGCATGGACGCCAGGAAGGCGCTGCAACCCCTCGTGGAAGAGCACGCGCCGTGCCGCAAAGGAATCGGCCATGGCTTGCACTTCAGCGGTCAGGCCGAGGGCGGTTTCAGCCGCCGACATCAGGAAGGTGGGCACGTGCGTGGACGCG
>PBUZ01000094.1 GCA_002728035.1 Methanobacteriota archaeon | reverse complement strand
CATACAACTCCACGTCAAGCTGCAAAGATTTTTGCCGCATCCAGACCTAAGCTCGCGGTCCTCGTGCACATGGTGTTGCTAGGGCGCCCTGGCTTCCCGCCGTTAACAGAGGAAGAGGTCTTGGCCATGACTGGTGAAGACTACGATGGCCCGATCGTCATAGCTACCGATCTTATGCGGTTTCATGTGGGCGAAGATGTGCAGGTTGAAGGCGCATGAATTGCCTAGTTTGAGAACTCATGCGCAGTGCCTCGCTCGATTGGGTTGCTTGTCTGTCGTCAGAGTTTTTCGGAGAGCTTAGGGTGTTTTATAACGGAGGCTCTGGTTCGGTTTCTGTGGTGAAGCACTGCAAGGGACTTCAAGCTTTGATCCTGTGGTACTATTTCGGGCATACCGTGCTTAGTTTAGAAATTCACGCGATCGCCACCCTTGAGATCAAGAATCACACGCGCTTCGTCTGGGGTAGCGACAACAGAACCTAAATCTTCAACGATCCGGCGAATTTTGGCGACCTGTTGGGCGTTGCTGTCCGCAAGCTTGCCGCGCGCGATAAACAGGCTGTCCTCAAGGCCAACGCGCACATTACCACCCATCTGGCTGGCCGTCGTCGCCATTGGGATTTGGGATGCGCCCGCGGCAAGAATTGACCAGCGGTAATAGTCACCAAACAGCTTGTCGGCGGTTTGTTTCATGAAAACGAGGTTATCGATATCCGCACCGATTCCGCCCAGAATACCCATAACGAATTGGATGAAGATTGGTGCTTTGAACAATCCAATATCCATGCAGAACTTCAAATTATAGAGATGCCCGACATCGTAGCATTCGTGTTCGAACTTGATGCCGTGAGGGGCCAGTGTCTTGGCTGCCTCTTCGATATCACGAAACGTATTGCGAAAAATGTTGCCGTCGGACTGAGCCACATATTCCTTTTCCCAGTCAAACTTCCAATCATCATCGCTATAGCGCTTTGCCAATGGGTGAAACGAGAAATTCATCGATCCCATGTTCATAGAGCACATCTCGGCACTGAAGGTGGCCGCAGGTTTTATACGGTCCTGGATCGACAACGTCAGCGATCCACCAGTCGATATGTTAACCACAGCATCGGTCGCCTGTTTGACGCGTGGCAAGAACCCCGCGAAATCATCAGGGTTCACCGACGGTGCGCCTGTTTCGTTATCACGTGCGTGAAGGTGCAGGATGGACGCGCCAGCTTCCGCCGCCTCAATTGCCTCGCGGGCAATATCGTCATAGGTGTAGGGCAGCGCATCTGACATCGTTGGCGTGTGGATCGCGCCAGTTACAGCGCATGTAATGATTGTTTTCTTTTGGCGTGCCATGGTTTCAAGCTCCTTTTTCAGTGTGGGAAACCCAAACACGGTAGCTGAGCGGGAAAATTTCGAGGTTGAAAAGGTCGCGGACCAGGTCCCAGACGCCCTTCGGGGCTTTTATCATGACGAAAATGGCCACAGCCCCAAGTGCAATGAGGTAAATCGCGCCAAAGTCTGTGAGCGTTTCGCGCAAGGCGAAGAACAGTAATGTCAAAATCATAGGCGCTGTGGCTATTGCAACCAACTCACCAAGAAGTTTGCATCTGTTTGTCGTGATCGTCATGGTTTTCTCCTTCCAAAGAATCATTAACGTGGCAGTATCGTCTCCAGTTTCTTTAAATGTTCGGCTACGCGGGCCTTGGTGGCGTAAAGGTCGCCGTCATTCCAGTCCCGAAATCCAGCACCCGCTGCCATTCCGCTGCGACCCTCGTCGCGCAGCTTTTGTAGGTAGAGAGACGGGTCTGGTGTTGTTTCGAGATCGTAAAGGACTTGCGCATGAATATCCTGCGTCAGCTCGATTCCGACCAGGTCTGCATTCTCTAACGGTCCCAAAACCGCGAGCCGCCGCCCAAAACTGGCCTTAACAACATCATCGACGGCTTCTGCAGTACAGATCCCATTCTCAACCAGCGATATAGCTTCGCGCCACAAAGCATGTTGAAGCCGATTGCCGATAAAACCAGGTACATCTTTTTCGACCATAACTGGTGTCTTTTTAGCCTCCAACAGTAGATCATACATCGAATGCGCAATATCTGGATCAGTCCATTCGGTTTTCACAACCTCGACCAGTGGGATCATGTGGGGTGGGTTCCACCAATGGGTGCCCACCGCACGGTGGCGGGTTTTCAGTCCAGCCATTATCTTGCTGATCTGAATGACGGAAGTATTTGACGCAAGGATCGCATCATCGGGTGCGTTTTCTTCGAGCTGGGCAAAGATCGACTGCTTTAATTCCAGCTTTTCTGGTGCCGCCTCGAATACTACTTTTGCGCCTGCGACTGCGGTAGGCAAGTCGGCAGCTGGACGGATTTTGCCCAATACCCAATCCCGCTCTAATTCGTCCACGCCCATTAAGCGTAGGCTGTCGGCCACGCGGTCTTTGACAGTGTTTAACACCTCTTCCGTTAGGTCCGTGATATAGACGTGGTATCCAGCGCGCGCAAAGATCAGGGCGATCCCATGCCCCATAAGACCGGCCCCAATCACAGCAATTTCACGGTTCTTGGTCATCCTGCCGTGTATCCGCCGTCTGCATAAAGGATATGCCCTGTGTAGAAATCTGATGCCTTAGACGCAAGGAACAGAAGTGGACCGGATAGATCCTCAGGCTCACCCAAACGACCCTTTGGAACCCGTGCAAGGAAACCTGCACGGACGGTCTTGGCCTTTTCGTCGTCTTCGAACATCCATTGTGTCAAAGGAGAGCGGAAAACAGTCGGCGCAATCGCATTTACCGTTATCCCTGTTGGCCCCAACTCGCAGCCAAGCGCCTTTGTGATCCCGTCGACAGCGGCTTTGGACGCGCAATAGGCGGTGTAGCCAGCGGGATGGCCCAAAAGACCGCGCGCAGAACTAACCAGCACGATCTTGCCGCCATTCCCTTGTTTCTTCATTTGCGCCGATGCAGCACGTGCTAACAACCAGCTTTGGGTAACATTGACGTCCATCACCGATGTGAACGTCTCAGGCTCCATGTCGTTAATAAGGGCCACCTTATTCATGCCCGAAGCAACCACAAGAATGTCGAGCGCGTCGTAGGCATCCACAGCAACTTGCACCATTTTCGCACAGGCAACTTCATCAGTTGGCCGTTTGTTGACGGTCGTAACATCAGAACCCGCATCGCGGCATTCCTGCGCAATCTCATCAAGTGCGTCTTGATTGCCTGCAACTAAAACAAGGTTGCACCCAGCCCCCGAAAGGACACGTGCAGCGACCATTCCAAAGGCACCAGACGCGCCAGTGATCAACGCGGTCTTGCCTTTGACGTCAAACATCTCAAACGGATTCGAAATCGTACTCATGACTTAGCTCCCTGGTGGATATGGCATAACAACCAACATCTTACATACGTGGTTGGATTTATTTTCGATACGGCGCTCTTGGCCAGCAGGAATTGTGCAACTGTCCATTGCGCGCAGCACGTCAGTCTTCCCGTCCCATTCGATCGTCATCTCGCCTTCGAGGACAACATAAACTTTCTCGAACGCTGTGCTGTCTGGTCCCGCGCCACCTCCAGGCAAAAATTGCGAGAACCCGATCCACTGATTAGTGGGCCCCCCGTCTTCAAAACCTTGCAATCGCAAACCAGTTACGTCCCAGTGATTGGGAGCCACGTAAGTTTCAGAATCCTCAAAACGCTTGATAAGCATTATTTCCCCTCCCGAGAAAAATGAAGGCGCCGCCCATGACGGTCAGCGCCTAATTATATCTTAGAAAGTTTCGCCAGCTTCGATGCGATAGGCTTGCTTTTTATCGATCATTGCAACCAGACGGATGATGCAACCATCACCACGATCCCAGTTCCATGGGAAGAACGCGAATGTCACGCGCTTGCCTGTGATGCTATCCAAATCACCACCAACGTTTTCAATGCCGAGGATACCGTTAGAGAACAGGGTGTTATGAACCGGTTCCCACTCTGGGAAGTCATCTTTCCAGTCGTTGCCGCCGGACCATTCTTTGTACTCTTCTTCAAGGTGCGGCAGGATCGGGCCGTTACGCTGTGGACCAATTGCAGTGGCAAGTGGGTGGTCGTTGGCTTGGGTGTCATGGCCGACAACCTTCACGCCCTTTTCAACCATCCAATCAGCGGCGGATTGCACAAGACCAGGGCAATACGGAAAGTAATCGCCGTCTTCATACTCTTTGTGCCAACCCGTGTTGATGATCAAAACATCACCCTTACGGATCGCATGGCCACAAGCTTTCTCAAGGTCGTCACCTGTAATGCTTTCCCATTTCTTCTTGGGGATAGAGACAACAAGACCGGAACCAAAGAAGTGCGGCAACGGCACTTCGTCGATGAATGGTGTGCCTTGAACAACGTGCGCAGGTGCGTCGATGTGTGTGGTCACGTGCATCGTTGTCGTGATCGTCTGCGACAGAACGCCAGACTTTGCCATGTAGTGTTTTCGCTCGATCGCAACGTCTTTGAAATATGGCCAGTTCGGGCATTGGTAGCCAAAACGGTGGCTGAGATTTACAAACTCAAGCCCCATATCGTTGTCGTCATTTGCCTGAAATTCAATTCCGCGGACTGTGATATTCATTTGCATCTCCCAATAATCAATCATTTGTCCCGTATTATGGTGCATATGTATCACCATACAGTCAAGTATTGATTTGAGTTCAGACAGTGGCTAGGCTAATTATCACCACCACGCGGGGTAAGTTGAAAGTGATTCGATCCTTGGAAGACTACAAAGATGAGAAAAATCAAAGTATTAAAGTCATCTCTCGGGCAACCGACATCCTTCGTGTCTTGGGGCAATCGACAACGGGACTCAGCCTTGGTCAAATAGCATTACGCGTCAGTCTGCCCCGTTCTACGGTACAGCGAATCGTCGCAGCACTTGAATTCGAAGGATTCATTTCAATCGAGGCGGGAAATGCGGGAATAAGACTAGGTCCAGAGGTTCAAAGCCTCGCTCAAGCGCGTTCAAGCGCAATAAGAGATCGCTTACGTCCTTTGATGCAACAAATCTCAGAGGCAACGGGCGAAACTGTTGACCTTGCCATCCTTGAGGGAAACCGGATGCGTTTCATTGATCAGGTTGTCGGTAGCCAAAGATTGCGCACCGTTTCTAGTATTGGCGAGTCGTTCCCATTGACTACCACCGCGAATGGCAAGGCGACCCTCGCGGCATTAAACCAAACCGAAGCCACCAAACTGATTATAGCCGAATTTGAAGAATACCCCGACACAATCAGAGACTTGTCTGGTTTGCTCACTGAGATCGAGACAATCCGCGCCGGGACGCTTGCACGCGATAATGACGAGCACACTGAAGGTATAAGCGCGCTAGGCTTTGCCATCAAAGAGCCAGGGGTCGAAGTTCACGCAATATCAGTCCCCGTCCCGACCTCAAGGTTCGTATGCAAAGAAGCCGAACTAGAGGCAGCTTTAATAGAATTACGCGACGGTTTTGCAGGATAGACAGAATCGCTTAGCCAGTCCAATGACAGAAATGACAAAGTCCCCTTTATCAGGCGTAGGGGGGAGGTGACGCATATATCGATAGGACGGTGGATAAGGTGAGGTTTGTCATTTCTGTCATATGGTCAGTCGCATCTTTATCCGTAGATCGTCAAAACCACGCGTAGTAAGGTCACTCTGGATGCAATTCAAAAACT
>PBUZ01000093.1 GCA_002728035.1 Methanobacteriota archaeon | reverse complement strand
GCAATCGAAGACTGGGACGACCCTTCGGGGAGTGACTTCCGGTGCAAATGCGGTAAACCATCGGTGGGTTATGGGTCCTTGTGCGACGCAAGAATGAACACAAGACAACCACCTTACCGGACAGCACGCCCCGACACCGAGGGTCAGGCCTCGGAGGAAACTGTGAAAGAGGCCGTTAGGTGTCGGGGCACAGCTTCTCAAAGGCCTTCAGCGCACCCCTTCTTGGCGATGAAATCAAAGCCTTAGGGGTCGAGCCAAGAACATGGGAGGCGCTCCGATTTACCAACGATGTTTGGTCGGTGGCACGTTCGACCGCCTGCATGCAGGTCATCGTTTGCTCCTCAGTGCTGCTCAGCGAGCCGCGCATCACGTTGAAATTCATGTCACCAGCGATGCGATGGCCGAACAGAAATCACATGCGATTCAATCCTTTGAAACACGACGCGATGTGCTGCTCGATTGGATCGAGGCACATGCGATTCATCGCGCCACGGTTCACGAACTGGAGGATGTCAGTGGGCCGGCCCCAACCCATCCAACCGCCGACTGCATCGTCGCCACTCCCGAGACCAGAGGCCAGTGTGAAACCATCAATGTTGAACGGGAAGCCAACGGGTTGGCCCCCCTTGTCATCATTGAGGTCGACCACCTCAACGACATGACGGGCGATATCATCAGTTCCTCTCGCATTCGCAACGGGCACATCGACGCTGAGGGCCATCCATGGTTTTCATCGGCGTGGCTTGGATGTACGCTACGTATGCATCCGCGCGCTGAACCCGAACTCAAAACACCGATGGGTGAACTGTTTGAAGGTCCCGAACACATGCCTGAAGTAGCCATGACGGCTGCGTTGGAAACGCTTTCTCTTAGCGAAACAATGCTCGTCGCGGTCGGAGATGTCACGGTTGCGACGTTGCTGGATGTCGGTGTCGTTCCAGAACTCGCCTTCATCGACGGGCAGACCAAACGAACAGCGCTTGAGGAGGATGCGCAGGTTGACACCTCGGCCTTCGGACAGGTACTCCATGCAACCAATCCCGCAGGTGTTCTCACACCTTCGCTCCACAACGCCATTACCGAAGCCATGGCTTCAGACCTGTCCACGGTCGTGGTGGTTGACGGCGAAGAGGACTTGGCGCCTCTGTTTGTCCATCTTTTGGCGCCGGTCCATGCGGTGGTGTTGTACGGGCAACCTGGAAAGGGAGTCGTCGTGCAATCCAGTCGGTTGGCTACCAAACAGCGGTGCAGGCGGCTTCTTGAGTTGTTTGAGGTGCTTTGATGACGGCACCGCTTGTCTCCATCACCGTCTGTGTTCGCAATGGAGTGAATTGGATTGAAGAGTGTCTGCAATCGCTGCGGGTACAAACGTACCCCTCGGTGGAAATCTTGGTGGTGAACGACGGTTCAAGCGACGGTGCGGAAGCGGTGCTGGATCCCTTCCATGATCCCGAGGGGGAACATGGCGTTCCTGTCCGTGTTCATCATCAACCCCCACTTGGGCTGTCTGCAGGCCGACAATGGGCGTTGGAACATGCCAAGGGTGAGTGGGTGGCCATCACGGACATCGATGTGCGCCCGGAACCCGATTGGATCGCCAACCTCATGGCAGAATCTTCGCCGCTTGCGGCCGATGAACAGGTCGTGGCGGTCACCGGTCGGACGGTGTTTGAGCAAGCGAACGACCTTGTCAGCCGTCTTCGTTCGGTGGAAATCTCCGCCAAATACCGTTCTCGATCACGGCGTACAAGCCTCGCGAACGGACCCTGTTCGATGTTCAAGCGTGCAGCGTTGTTGGATGTGGGTGGTTTTGACCCCGAGTGGTATCACGCTGAGGATATGGAGGTGAGTTTGCGCCTGCTGGAAGCGGGTGGCGTGATCGTGTATGCTCCCAATGCCATCGTTCGGCATGTGCCGGAAACGGGGGCGGCGCATTTTCTTGCCAAACGGCGAAGAGATGCTCGTGCCCATCTTCGAATCGTTCGGCATTACCCCAAGCGGCGCCGGCAGGGTCCAGGGTTTGATTTTCTCGGCAGTTCGGTGATGGTGCTTACGCTCTTTCCCATTTGGTTGGCTATTTTTGTGACTGGATGTCCATTTTTACTGGGTGTGTTTGAAGGTGAAATTACCGATCCTTCTGGTGCAATGGATGATTGGCGGGGAATGGGATTGTTTGTGTCCTTCTGTTTGCTTGCACTTCATGAGCTGTGCCTCTGGTGGGGCTCACTCGGTGTCGTGAATCGAGAGGTCATGAAATCAGCAAAAGGTTCCAAACTCATCGCTATGTTGGGTGTTCGTCAGTTGACATTGAGGTGGAGCATCGCCCTCTGGCAGGGACTGGTGCTCGGTTTGATCGACGCCGTGTTAAAGCGAAACGGTCATCGTTGACATCAATCGATGTTCTCGTCGCCTGGAGGCACTCTGCTTGCGTGGTTCAGCGCAAATCCAGATGCCATGAGGGCGATGGTCACGGAATACACGCCAACATCGATCCAACCAGCGTGTTGTATGCCGTAATAGAAGTAAAACACCAATCCCAACAGCAAGCACCAAGCGGCAAAGGTACGTTGTCCTCCTCCGACGCTAAGGTCGTTGAGAGCAGGCCATGTGTCGTTCACCAACAATCCCTTGAACCAATCAGCAAGCGCCATTCGCTCGCCGATCACTTTGGAACCGAAGGCAACCATGACCGCACAAAAAACGAGGAACACCGTGTCCCCAAGGGGTTCGAAGTGGAACCCGTCTTTTCCGCTTCCAAAAGCAGCGTTGGTCGTTTCAAAGGTCAACAATCCGCCCCACGAAACGTGGTAGGTCGGGTGTGCCATGCTGAACATGTTGAGGATTGAAAGGAGCAGACCCCAAGCACCGATGAAGACCATGGCAGGCGCATACATGGGGACAGGTTCGCCCACCAAATTGCTCGCATCGCCGCTAACATTCTCGTCGCTCATGCCTCCGCCGACTGACGAAGGGCATTTAAGCGCACCGAATGAACTCGCCACCGATGATTGGAGGAACTTCAAAGCGAAGTTTGGTGGTGGTATGTAGAGGAGAAGACAACCGCCATTTCTTCCTCTGCATTTGCCATGATCTCTTCTGGATTGATGTTGGCAGGAATGCAGGAGTTGATTTCTTTTGAGCGTCCATAACGGCCTTTGCTCACGGTTCGAGCAGTGACCAAGCCAAGCATGTCAAGGTTGGAGATGAGTCCCGAGATGCGACGTTGCGTCAATGGATTTTGACGGGTGTGTTTGCATGCTTGGCGATAAATATCGTAAACTTGTCCTGTTTGGACGTTCCTCAAACCGTTCTTTTCGTTGATTAAAATGGCAGCGAGGACAAGTTTTTGTTGATTGGGGAGGGTGGAAATCACCGGCGTGATTTGGTCGGATTCCATCTGGCTCTGCGCGATTCTCACATGGTTTTGGTTGACGAGTTTCTCGCCGCCTTGTTCAGCCTTTTCAGCGGAGATTCTCAAGAGATCCAGGGCGCAGCGTGCATCACCGTGTTCTTGCGCTGCGAGGGCAGCACACAATTCGATGACGCCAGGTCCGATCACGCCAGCACGCAACCCTTCGTGTGCTCGTTGGCGAAGGATGTCTTGGAGTTGCTCGGCATCGTACGGCTTGAACAACACATCGAGTTGGCCGAGTCTCGAGCGCACTCGGGGGTCAAGGAAATCGGTGAATTTGAGGTCGTTGGAAATGCCGATGACACAGGCACGGGCAACCTTGAGGGAGGAATTCATGCTCGTGAGGTTGTAGAGGAGATCGTCACCCGCTTTCCTGACCAGGTGGTCGATTTCATCCAAGACGATGACGAAGACCCCTCCCCTTCGGTCCATTCTGCGGATCAATTCATTGAAGACGCGGTCGGTTGGCCACCCTGTGAAGGGAATTTCATCTTGTTCAAACTCCTCGAGAAGGGAGTTTCCGATATGGCTGAGCACCCGGTATTGTGTGTCGATTTGGCGGCAGTTGACCATGATGGCCTCGACTTTTCGATCCATGGCTTTTCCTTTTGCCTTGAGGTGGTGGCACACGTAATCCGTGACTGCAGTCTTGCCTGCACCCGTAACACCGTAGAGGGTCATGTTGGAAGGAATATGTCCCTTGAGTGCTTCCCAGAGGTTGTAGGAAATCTTCTCGATTTCATCGGTTCGATGGGGGAGTTGGGTAGGTCGGTGATTGTGGCGTAGATTTTCCTTGTTGGCGAACAAAGTTTGTTGGGAAATGAACTTGTCAAAGATGTTGGAATCCATGTGTGTTCACCTCCTATTTATACCCATGACGAACGAGTCCTTAGCGGACTGAACGCCATAATGCTGGTGAGTCCGAGTCCCCCTTATATGCCTGTCCACCGTTGTGGTTGGAAGGCTTGAATTTTCCAACCCGATGACGCCTCAATATTGGATATAAAGGACCAGCATTTTTTTGAAAAATGAACATTTTCTTCATGCATCATTCGACGAGTTTGGAGCGTGAAAAATCCATGCCGCCGAATCCCAAGTCATCGCATATCCGTCCTGTAGATGGACAACATGTTCGGGGTGTTCGGGCAGGGCGTCAGACAAGACAGGCGGGTGCGTGCTTGTGTCGTCGATGTAGGTATGCGTGATGGCCAACGGTGTGGAACAACGCTCAGCAAGTGCGCGAACATCCGAAGGTTTGTGATGATGTGTTGACGGTACCCAATCGGGGAATCCCATTTCGAGGATGGCCATTCCCGATCGTTCAATTGCATCATACAGCGTCTCGCAGGGACCAGAATCACCGCTGTGAACGAACGACGCCCCGTCCGTGTGCTCAAATCGATAACCGTGCGGTTCCACGGCATCGTCGTGATGCACGTCAAAACGCTCCCATGACCATCCGTCATCGGTTTTCCCTTGGTCCCCCATCTCCCATTCAACATGTTCGAGCATGCTGTCCAGTGAGCCAGGGAATGCCATTTGGCACAACAACGTCAACCGTTCCTTCACAAAGGGCGTGCCCACCACACGAAGCGGTTTGGTCCCGTCTCTGTCCGAGATGTATTTTCGCTCCAGCAACAAGAAGGGGAAACCAAAGACATGATCGCCGTGAACATGGGTGATGAACACGGTCCTGATCTCGGATACATCGGTTCCGTTTCGACGAAGTCCGGCCAACGCCGTTGGGGGGGCATCGATGATATGGGCGCCGTCGAACAGCGCAAAGGAGTGATGGCGGCCATGCGGAAGAAAGGCGTTGCCGGTGCCCAACATGTCCACACGGTGTGCCATGGTACGGGGAGATGCTCTTTCTTCTTCTTCCCATCGGTGAAGCCGAATGGCCTTGGGGATGTGAAGTCATACCAACCATGATATAGCGACCTTGGGTGGGAAAAGTTGCCCAACGGGCAAGGTGAGCACATGGCAGGCAATTGGTCGGCAAAGAATCCCTACATGACCCAAATTACCGAGAACTACATCCTGAACGGTGAGGGCTCTCGCAAGGAAACGCGGCACATCGTGTTTGATTTGGGCGATTCCGGCTTGGATTACAAAGTGGGAGACGCACTTGGCGTCCTTGCCGAAAACCCACCTCACATCGTTGACGAGCTCATCGAAGTCCAAGGCTGGGACCGAGATGCGACCGTCACCACACACAACGGGGAGCGCTCGCTTTATGATGCGCTGAAGAAGGATTTTGAAGTCCACATGGCCAACAAGAAGTTCGTTCAATCCCTTGCTGAAAAAGTCGTCTCGAGCGGCATGAACATCTCGATGAGTCTTGTCTCACGTACCCGAAACGACGCAACATGGACGGCCTCGGAAGATGAAAAGGTGCCTTCGAGTCTTCGACCATCGGTGCCGTCCGACGACCCCGCAGCACAAGTTGAAGCCATCACGGTGGATGCCAAAGCCATCGAAGATTACCTCTGGACCCGAGACTACATCGACATCATGCGAGAGTTTGAGGTCAAGTACTCGCCCGAGGAGTTCCTGGAACTTGCAGACCGCCTCAAACCGCGTCTGTACTCCATCGCTTCATCTCACGATGCCCATCCGGGTTTCGTTGAACTCACGGTCGGTATTGTTCGGTTCGAGTACAACGGCCGTGCCCGTGGTGGGTTGTGCACGCAATTCATGGCTGACGAGATCGATACCTCTGGCGCTCCAATCGGCGTTTTCATGTCGCCAACCAAGTCCTTTGTGTTGCCCGAAGACAAAGAAACGGACATCATCATGGTTGGGCCCGGCACCGGTATTGCACCGTTCCGAGCCTTCATGGAACAACGGGTCCATGACGGTGGCGGTGGAAAGAACTGGTTGTTCTTCGGTGACCAATCTGCAAAAACAGAATTCTACTACAAGGACGAGATTGAGGCATGGATTGACGAAGGGCACCTTTGGCGTTTCACCACTGCGTGGTCTCGAGACCAAGAAGAGAAAATCTACGTTCAACACCGCCTCAAGGAGCACGGTGCAGAGGTGTGGGAATGGTTTGAGCGTGGCGCTTACTTCTACATCTGTGGCGACAAACAATACATGGCCAAAGACGTCCACCGTGCCCTGATTCAGATCGCCATCGACCACGGAGGTATGTCCGAGGACGATGCGACACATTTCATCGAGAAGACGATGATGCGTGAAGAGAAGCGCTACCTTCGCGACGTGTACTGATCACGCCATTGGCAGCGGTACACTCATCACCGGCAGGCCAGCCTCGTTGGCCATTGATTCCATGCGTTTCGTCCACACCGATTGCGGTCCAGGGAACGCCAGCATGTGGGTGGCGTGTTCCATCATCCGCTCGCCTAAATCAGCGACCGCTTCTTCCCTTCCCGAATCCTCTGGTCGGTTCGGGCGAGGCGTTGACCACGCCTCTCGAAACACCGCTACGGCGATGTTGTTGTTGTCCGCCCATCGTTCAGCAAGATAATCCACGCCACTTGCGCCACCGAGGATGACCACATCGGGGTATCCGTTGTACTTGCACCACATGTTCATCTCGTCTTCGAAAAAACTGTAATCGTAAAATTTCGAGTTCCCACATACGATCAAATGGATTACCTTTCCATCGTTGTTGAGGTCTTTTCCTGCGAGCGCCTCCATTGTTTCTCGTCCGGTCGGCATCGTTCCGCTCATGCAGAGCCATAGGCGTGTCATGATATCAAGGTTCGTGGAAAAAGACAGGTTTTTTTGTTGGATTGCGGAAGAAATGCAGCATTTTCCTGCAGTTTCACCATAACTGTGCTTGTGTTTCCACATCACGAGCAACCAATGAATGGTATGAAATACGCTGTAGATGAGTCCCTCCTATGGATGAAGACGGTGTTGGTTTCAAGGCACGTCTCGTCTCCATGCTGCTCCGCCTGATCACGCTGGGCCTCATCGTTGCCGCGCTCTCAATCTCCACCGATGGCGTGGTGATCGTCGTGCTTCTGTTCGTCTTGGTGGTGCCCTTCGAAAAATTGTTCCCTCGTCACAAGGGTCAGAAGGTGCGCCGACCTTATCTGGACACCGACATCGGTTATGCCTTGGTCTCTCCCTTGATGGGGTTGCTGACGGGAGTGGTGGCCTTTGCCATCGGTCTCTTGAGTCTGGCTTGGATTCCAGGGCTGCTCTTGGCGCCGTATGTTGCCAAGATTCCTGACGCTTACTTGCCGGTGGTTGGCTTCCTCTTGTTCGACGCGCTCGTTTACTGGACACATCGGTTTTATCACGAAATTCCTGTGTTGTGGAAATTCCACTCAATTCATCATTCCACCGAGCATCTGGATTGGGCGAGCGGGTTTCGTGCTCATCCCCTTGACGGCACCATTCTCGCACCTGCCTTCTTTTTCCTGATCGCCGCTGGATTTTCCTTCGAACTCACCGGGGCTCTCGCAGTGGCTCAACTCGTTCTCGGGTTGTTCCTTCACGCCAATGTACGGTGGAGACTCAAGTGGCTGCATCGACTCATCATCACACCGGAATTTCATCACTGGCACCACACAAATGAACGGGATGCCATATGGACGAATTATTCGACGTTCCTTCCCCTCTGGGACCAGTTGTTTGGCACCTATTTCATGCCCAAGAATCGACGACCGCAAACCTACGGTGTGAACGAACCGGTTCCCGATGGTATCCTGCGTCAATTGCGCCATCCTTTTCGAGGGTGGGCCAACCCGTTGTGGTACCTTCTACATCCATTCCAGTCCATTCGAAGGGCATTGCGTTTCGCTAGAATGATCTTGAGGTCGATGCGGACGTCCATGTTCAGAAGACGAGGCAGCAAGCCGTGGGACGTCTACCCTCTAGAAGAAGCCTCGACCGTTCAGTGAGGCTGGGTGTTCAACGGGCGGCAGGTTGTAGAAAATTGTCCTTGTTGGACCGCTTTG
>PBUZ01000092.1 GCA_002728035.1 Methanobacteriota archaeon | reverse complement strand
CTTCGGCAGCCTTGGCTTCCTTAGCGGCCTTCTCTTCAGCAGCCTTGGCTTCCTTGGCGGCCTTCTCTTCGGCAGCCTTGGCTTCCTTGGCAGCCTTCTCTTCGGCCTCCTTTTGCTTCTTGATTTGATTCATCTTTCGCTTGTCTTGCTTGACCTCAACCGACCATGAGAAGTAAACCGAAGCCTTGCCTAACTTGATCAAGCCCTCGTATTCTGCTCCCGCATACGTTGGTTCTGCACTGTCGTCAAAGGAGAAACGAACACGGAGTTTACCTTCTTCATCTGCTTCCAGCAAGAAGCCTGGTTTCCTTGTCGAGCCTCCGATTTCAACCATCCCGAATCGCTTCGCGTTGGTTTCTTCAGCCAAATCGAGGAGGGTGACGCCAATTTCTGGCGTCATGTCCGTGATGCTGATCGCTTCCTTCGTCTTCACCGTAGTACCCGGCTCAAGTGCCTTCACCGGCTTGAGAACAAACGGTTCTTCTTTCGTTCCTGCACCAGAAACAAAGTTGGGTTGAGAGGTGGTGTGCTCTGGTTCGGGACCCATGAGGAGAACCTTCTCACGGTTTCGGAGGAAGAGGAGCAACAGCAGAAGGAGCAACAACAAGATGAGCCAGCAACACCAAGCACCAAAGCCACCGTCGTTCTCATCATCGTTGTTTGAAGCTGAATCTTCAATGCACGCTCCATTTTCGTCAACCTTCGCAACATCCGAAATATCGCTTGGATTGCTTCCACACTCAATCTCCTTTTCATCAAGGATACCGTCGTTGTCGTCGTCCAAATCAACCTCAAGTCCGGTGACCGATTCATTGTCAGGTAGACCATCACCGTCTGTATCGGCGAGGATCGCCATGGAGAACGTGAACTGAACGCCCGTTTGCGTGTTGTTCGCATAAACCGTGTAGTTGGTCATCGGTGAGACTTCGGTTGGCGTTCCCGTAATGATACCCGTTTCGCCAGACCGTGCCATGGTGCCGCTGAATTCCAAGCCTGCTGGAAGAGCGGGGTAAATTGACCATGTTCCTGGTTCCATACCGGTCAAGTTCGGGATGATGATGAATCCAGATTGGTTGATCACGGCCTCAAAGATATCACCCTCGGTTCCGTTCTTGGCGTAGCCAAGCACCTTCTCGTCAAGCGCATCGCAGATGCCGTCATTGTCGCCGTCGAGCGGTATGCTTGCATCGCTCTTCGGGTTGGTTCCACACGCCAATTCTTCGCTATCCGTCCACGAGTCGTCGTCGTCGTTGTCGTCAGCGACCAAATCTGTCTCCACATCATCAACAAGGTCATCGGGCATGCCGTCACCATCGGTGTCCACCGAGGCTGCAGCATCATGCGGGAAGACGTCGGGGCCGGCTGCACAGACGCCACCGACAGCGTTTGGTCCGTCGCAGACGCCGTCACCATCGGTATCGGCGTTGGTTGCATTGGTCCCAGGGTTCGCTTCCGAGGTGTAGTTGCCGCTGTTGTCTTCAGCGGTGTTGGGCAATCCATCACCGTCAATATCGTCATCCAAGGCATCGCAAATCGAATCGCCATCGAGGTCTGCGGGCGTTGAATCAGCAGAGAGTGCCTCGGAGTCACACGCATCCTCGTCGGAATCGGACGCTCCATCGCCGTCATCATCCAAATCTTCATCCAAATCACCCGAGTAATCTTCTGGCAATTCGTTTGGTAGACCGTCGCCGTCCGTGTCTTCAAGGACACCAAGTTGGATGGTGAAGCTGGCGTTGAACAAACTCGAGTTGGAATAAATCGTGTAGTTTGTTAGCGGCATGGCTTCGCTTGGAACGCCGTACACCGTACCATTGCTCTCGCCGAGCATCAGTCCTTCTGGGAGTTCTGGATGGATTTCGTACTGGGCATCGCTGATGGCCGATGTTGGCGCAACCGGCTCAATGGCCGTCCCGTTCACAGCGTACACGGGACCTTGCGTGGTGTCGTACACGATGTCTTGGACCGTAATGTTCAGGGTGGCCGTTGCAAATCCATTGTCGTTGGAAGCCGTGATGGTGTAGGTTGTTTGGCCCGTAATCTGCAATGGGGTTCCACTGATACGGCCGGTGTTGGCGTCGAAAGTGAGGCCTGCAGGCAGTGCTGGAGAAATCGACCATTGCAGCACAGGACCACCGGTAGAAACAGGAAGTTGGTCCATGACACTGGAGTTGTTGAGCAGTTCAACATCGCTCGGTAGGTACTCCACAACGGGAAGGCTATCGAGAACGGTGATGTTGATGTACGTCGTTACGGTACCTCCTGAGTTGATTCCTTCCACAATGAACATGGTGCGACTGAAGATTTCGGTTGGCGTACCGCTGATTTCACCTGTAGAGGTGTCAAAGGCAAGACCTGAAGGCAATGCTGGCGTGATGGTCCATGAGAGAATCTCACCGTCTCCAAGCACCGTTGGCGAAAGCGGTAGGTCGCTGCTGACGGTGTTGTTGATCAGGCTCAAATCATCGGGCGTGTAGGAGATGGTGGAAAGTTCGTCGACAACGGTGATGTTCACATAAGCCAGAGTGCTTCCTCCGGTGTTCGTTGCGTTGATGATGAACATCGTGCGAACGAGCAATTCAGTTGCCGTACCGCTGATGACACCGGTTGACGAATCGAGCGTAAGACCAGCAGGCAAATCGGGGCTAACGGTCCAAGAGACCAGAGCGCCAGATCCGGTGAAGGTCGGCGAAAGTGGGAGATCTACGCTGGCGGTGTTCTTGGTCAAACTCAAGTCGTCAGGCGTGTAGGTCACCGTTGGTACCTCGTCGACAACCGTGATGTTCACGTAAGCGATGGCGCTTCCACCGGTGTTCGTTCCCGTAATGGTGAACATGGTGCGAGCAAGGAGCTCGCTCGGCGTACCGGTGATGGTTCCGTCGAGTGTGCTGAAGACAAGACCGTTTGGCAGGCTCGGGCTGATCGACCAGGAAACAACCGTACCTGACCCCGTCACCGTTGGTGCCAGCGGCAAATCACTGCTCGCCGTGTTGTTGATCATTTGCAGATCATCGGGCGTGTAGGTCATTACTGGGGCGACATCGTTGACCTCGAGGGTCAACGTGGCCGTGGCGCTACCTCCGGCGTTGGTGGCGGTGACCGTGTAGGTGGTTGACGGTGAAACGGCCGTTGGAGTTCCGTTGATTTCACCGGTCGTGGTATTGAAGGCAAGGCCAGCAGGCAGGGTCGGCGAAATCGACCACGTTGCAACCGGTCCACCGCTTGCAGTCGGGGTGACCGGCGTGATGGTGGTGCCTTTCTCCAGTGTGAGTGAACTTGGCGTGAAGGCAACACCCGACGGAGCAGCGACGATGATTTCAATCGTGACCGTGGTCGTGGCGCTACCGCCAGAATTCGCCGCTGTAACGGTGTAGGACGTAGATGAGCTCAGAACGGTTGGCGTACCAGAAATGGCACCCGTGGAGTTGTCGAAGGAAAGACCGGCTGGAAGCGACGGCGTGACCGACCAATCGATCACTGCACCACCGCTTGACGTCGGGATAACCGTCGTCATGGCCGAGTCTTTGGTCAGCGAGAGCGTGCTCGGACTGTAGGCAACGGACGATGGAGCAATATCGTTGACCTGAATCGTCACCGTGGCCGTTGCACTTCCGCCCGCATTCGATGCCGTAACGGTGTAGTTCGTGGACGAAGAAACGACCGTCGATGTACCACTGATCGCACCGGTTGAGGTGTCAAAGGAGAGGCCCGCAGGGAGCGTTGGGCTGATCGACCAGGAAGTCGCCGCGCCGCCACTGGAAGTCGGGGTAACCGACGACATGGCGACGCCCTTCGTGAGCGTCAACGAGCTCGGACTGTAAGCGATGGCGGACGGAGCAGCGTCGGTGACGTGGATGGTCACCGTGGCCGTTGCGCTTCCACCGGTGTTGGTGGCCGTGATCGTGTAAGTGGTGGAGGTGGACGTGACCGTTGGTGTTCCGCTGATGGCCCCAGTTGTGGAATCGATCGAAAGACCGGCAGGGAGGGAGGGGGAAACCGACCACGTAACGACGGCCCCACCGCTTGAGGTCGGGGTAACAGCAGTCATGGCGGAATCCTTCGCCAGCGTGAATGAGTTGGGCGTGTAGGTGATGGATGATGGAGCAATATCGTTTACAGCGAGCGATACGACCGTTGAGTTGCTGCCGCCAGCGTTCGTCGCCGTAACGGTGTAGTTTGTAGCGGCTGAAACCACCGTTGGTGTACCGCTGATCGCACCGGTTGAGGTATCAAAGGAGAGGCCGGTCGGCAGAGAGGGGGAAATCGACCAGCTAACAACGGTTCCGCCACTCACAGACGGAGTCACTGAAGTCATGGTTGTGCCCTTCGTCAGCGTGAATGGACTTCCGCTGTAGGTAACTCCTGCTGGTGGTGCATCGTTGACGATGATGGACACGGTTGTTGTCGCACTTCCACCGCTGTTGGTTGCTGTGACGGTGTAGGTCGTGGAGGACGTAACGGTCGTTGGCGTTCCTGAAATGGCTCCGGTTGAGGTGTTGAAAGAAAGCCCACTTGGAAGCGACGGGGAAATCGACCAAGAAGTGACCGTTCCACCACTGCTGGATGGAGTTGAAGTGGTCATGGCCGAGTCCTTCGTGAGCGTGAATGGATTTCCGCTGTAAACGATTGAAGACGGAATAACATCGTTGACCGTGATGGTGACGGTGGCTGTTGAACTGCCACCGGTGTTGCTCGCTGTAACCGTGTATTGCGTAGAGGAAGACACCGCTGTTGGCGTTCCGCTGATTGCACCGGTTGAGCTCGAGAACAGAAGGCCTGCAGGCAAGCTGGGCGAAATTGTCCAGGAGGTCACTGTTCCACCGCCTGCACTTGGTGTCGCCGTCGTCATGGTCGTACCCTTGGTCAAGGTGAACGGACTTCCAGTGTACTGGATGGAGTATGGGGAAACATCGTTGACCTGGATGGTCACAATGGCCGTGCCACTACCACCGAGATTGGTTGCCGTTACCGTGTAATTGTTGGAGGAAGACACGCCCGTTGGTGTACCCGAGATGGCACCGTTGGTGTTGTTGAACGTGAGTCCAGTTGGAAGTGTTGGGGAAATCGACCAGGAGGTGACCGTTCCACCGGTAGAAGACGGCGATACCGTTGACATAGCTGAGCCCTTCGTGAGCGTGAGCGAACTTGGGCTGTAAGCGATCACTGGGGCGGCGTCGTTGACCAAGATGGTCACCGTCGTCGTTGCACTGCCTCCAGTGTTGCTCGCTGTTACGGTGTAGGTTGTGGCAGAAGTGATCGATGTCGGCGTACCCGAAATGGCACCGGTAGAGGTCGAGAAGGTGAGGCCTGCAGGCAGCGTTCCAGAAATCGACCAAGACGTGACGGCACCACCGCTTGAGGTTGGCGTGACCGTTGTCATGGTCGTGTCCTTCGTCAACGAAAGCGTACTCGGACTGTAGGTGACCAACGATGGGGCGATGTCGTTGACCGCGATGGTGACGGTGGCTGTACCGCTTCCTCCAGCGTTGCTGGCTGTGACAGTGTAGGAGGTGGAAGAGGAGACGGCTGTCGGTGTTCCACCGATAGCGCCGGTTGTGGTGTTGAAGTTCAGGCCTGCTGGGAGCGTTGGTGTGATCGACCACGAAGTGACCGGCCCGCCGCTGCTGGTCGGGGTCACCGTCGTCATCGAGACGCCTTTCGCCAAGGTGAGCGAACTCGGGCTGTAAGAGATGGACGAAGGTGCAGCGACGTTCACTTGAATGGTCACGATCGCCGTTGCACTTCCACCGGTGTTACTGGCCGTCACCGTGTAAGATGTGGATGACGTAATGGTTGTTGGCGTACCAGAAATAGCACCGCTTGTGGTCGAGAAGGAAAGACCTGCTGGGAGCGTTGGTGAAATCGACCAGCTAACAACGGTTCCGCCGCTCGAAGTTGGAGTGACTGCAGACATGGTCACGTCCTTTGTCAGCGAGAGCGAACTCGGACTGTAGGTAATGGACGATGGGGCAACGTCGTTGACAACGATGGACACCGTGGTTGAGTTACTACCGCCAGCGTTCGTTGCGGTCACCGTGTAATTTGCCACCGAGGTGATCGCCGTTGGTGTACCAGAGATGGCACCCGTTGACGAATCGAGCGACAGCCCGGCCGGAAGCGAAGGCGATACCGACCATGAGACAACGGCACCACCGCTTGAAGACGGCGTGGCTGTGGTCATGGCCACACCCTTCGTCAAGGTAAACGGACTGCCGCTGTAAGCAACAGCGGATGGGGCAGCATCGTTGACGACGATGGTGATCGTTGCAGTAGCACTGCCTCCGGTGTTGCTCGCCGTCACCGTGTAGGTGGTGGAGGTGGAGGTCACCGTTGGCGTACCGGAAATCGCACCTGTTGAGGTGGAGAAGGAAAGGCCTGTTGGAAGCGATGGAGAAATCGACCAAGACGTAACGGTGCCGCCGCTTGAAGTGGGTGTAGCTGTGGTCATGGCTGTGTCTTTGTTGAGTGTGAACGGACTGCCGCTGTAAGCGATGGATGATGGGGCGACATCGTTGACCACAATGGTCACCGTTGTCGTATCGCTACCACCGGTGTTGCTGGCCGTCACGGTATAGGTTGTGGAAGACATGATGCTTGTTGGCGTACCGGAAATCGCCCCGTTGGTGGTGGAGAAAGAGAGACCGGTTGGCAGCGACGGGGAAATCGACCATGAGGTGACTGTACCGCCACTCACCGTTGGGGTGACCGTCGTCATGGCCGTACCCTTGGTCAGGGTGAACGGACTTCCGCTGTACACGAGAGAATAGGGGGAAACGTCGTTCACCTGGATGGTCACGGTGGCCGTTCCACTACCGCCGAGGTTGGTTGCCGTTACCGTGTAGTTTGCCGACGAGGACACGGCCGTTGGTGTTCCACTGATCGCACCGGTTGAGGTCGAGAACGAGAGACCCGATGGAAGCGATGGGGAAATCGACCATGAAGTGACCGTTCCTCCACTGGATGTGGGTGTCACGGTTGTCATGGTTGAACCCTTGGTAAGCGTGAGTGAACTCGGGCTGTAGGTGATGGCCGATGGTGCTGCATCGTAAACAACAATGGTCACCGTGGTCGTTGCACTGCCTCCCGTGTTGCTCGCCGTGACCGTGTAAGTGGTCGCCGAGGTAACGGTCGTTGGTGTACCTGAAATGGCACCGGTCGAGGTCGAGAAGGAAAGCCCGGCTGGGAGCGTTGCGTTGATCGACCACGAGGTGACGGTCCCGCCGCTGGCGGTTGGTGTCACGGT
>PBUZ01000091.1 GCA_002728035.1 Methanobacteriota archaeon | reverse complement strand
TTCACAAGTGCCCACGCAAGACGACGATGATGACGAAACCGTCCAAATCGACGTGACGGTGGTCGCATTCAAAGCCAACGCAGAGAAACTGGAGTGACCGTCCATTGAGAAGGATGCAAGGGGTGAGCACCGGTGAAGAAAACCAACCAGCTGGTCTTCGCTGTCCTGACGACACTCATGTTAGCCAACCTCTCGGGTTGCTTATCGCAAAACAATGAGGAGGTGTCCGAAGACGGTTCGTCGCCGCTGGATGGCGAGAGCCAAGCAGGCCTCACCACGCATTGTGCTGAAATCGCTGAGGTTGAACGGTGCTGGATGCTGCTGGTGCCCGAACAACTTCCAATCGGCGAACCGGTGCCGATGGTACTTGACCTTCACGGTGGAGGTGGCACCAACAGCCTGCAATACAACATGTCGGGGTTCGCAGAGCTCGCTGAGGCACAGGGATTCATCGTTGCTTACCCCCAAGCCCACGGAGAGAGAAACTGGGACATTGACATCGACGGTCTTCGCAACGATTACGACGACATGGGCTACCTGATGACGATCATCAACACCACGAGTAAAGAGCACCCCGTTGACGCCAACCGCATTCACATGACGGGGTGGTCCAACGGCTGCATGATGACCCAACGCTTTGCCGTTGAAACGCAGTCCGTCCTCGCATCCGCGGGTTGCATGTCGGGCTACCTGATGAAAGACGCCCCTGCGACCTATTCCACCCCTATTCCCTTCATGGAGGTTCATGGCGTGCTCGACCCCGTTGTCCAGTACCTGGACAACACCGCCATCACCACGATTGCCATCGGCAACCCAGGTGCTGGTTTCAATCGAGGGGCTGTTCAAAACATGGAATACTGGGCGGACCTCAACGGGTGCAGTGGTGCCGTCCACGAACTCTTGGAGGTTGGACAAAATTACGACATCCGTGGCTATGACGAATGCGAAGCGGGTGCTGAGGTTCGATTGATGAGCCTGCATTTGGCAGGGCATAACGCCTACCAGGGAGGAACTCCGAACGGCATCCCAACCACGCAGATGCTCTGGGAATTTCTCAGCCAGTTCTCCATCGAAGGATGATACGGCTACGACTCCCAAAGAAAAAGGCAGAGTGGAATCAGAGACCAGCGGGCTGGACTGCGGCAGGAGAACACACGTTGATCAACCAAAGACGCCTCAGTTCGCAGTGAGATTGATTTCAAACGTTGAAACAATCCAGGTGACGGTCACTTGCTCCCCGTTATCCACCGCAGTGATTCCACCAGGAGTGACAACTTGGAGTTCGATTTCTGCAGCCCACAGACCTGTTCCAGTTTTGCCCGTTTCGAACAAAGCCAACACTTCAGTTTCTGTTTTTTCTGTTTGGTTCAATTCAACCGAAGAAGCGTCCATGAACGTCCACGACAACACGAGATCATCTTCCGTATTCTCCAAACATGAACCGGATTCCTCTTTGTCTGTTGGGCTACCATCAACAGCATCGAGCGTCGTGCGAGCAAGGACCTCGTCGGAGAAACCTTCTCCTGGTTCATCCTCATCAGAGCACTGTATGACCAACGAGACAGACTGGAGATATTCATTTTCAGAAAGCATGACCGTGTAGGTTGTCTCAAGAATTTGATTTGCACTTAATTCCTCACTGATCGTTTCTGTTTCCTCGGTAACGGAAATTTCGATGAGCCAGTCTTTGCTTGTCTCGTCTGGTGGAATGAGCCGTTGAGGATCGATGGTCCTGAGCACAATGGTGTCAAAGATCAAGATGACGATGAAAATGGCAACGAAGGTCACCATGCGACGCTCTTTTTGGTAAAACGCGCCCCCCTCATCGGGTTTTTTGAATCTGAACATTTCGTTTATGATACGATCACATCCCCGAAATCACAAAGGCGAGGAAACACCCAATAATCATCGTCAGCAGGCCCAGTGCGATAAATCTTGAAACATCATCCTGTTCAACGAACTCATCGATGATCGACAATTGAGAATCTTCCGATTCCCTTGCTACATCTTCGAACACTCTGTCCTCCCAACCGATCAGGAAAGCGAGGACAACACCGATGATCGCTGCGGACAACAATTGAGGTATTGGCAAGAATGCCTGGAAAATTTCGAACACCATGGCAACCCATACGCTGATGAGTACCAAAGCCACAAGTCTGGCGACCCTTCGGACGTCTGGGTTGCCCATGTTGATAAGATTGAATTTGAGCAAGAGATAGACGATGATCAATGGACGTACAAGACCGTAGGTCCCACGAATCGCAAAGAATTCCCAGAGGGTGGACAACAAGGGGTCATCGACCAAGCCTCTGACCATCGCATTGGCGATGCCCACGAAAAACACCGTCAACGCGACCAAACGCAAAGGCGGGCTTACAATCTCCTTTGAAACGGTCAGCTCCTTGAAGACGATGTAGAGCAAAAACATACTCGTCATGATGAAACGTGAATGGTTGAACACAACGGTCCATGAAACGGTACCCGAAACACTTGCACTTGTCAATCCAGTTAAGCCTCCAACAAGCGTTTCCCCACCAAAGATGAACAGCGATGGCCAAGAAAACATGCCTTGGGAAATCAAGATCCCGATTCCGAGCATAGCAGCAGCAACTGCATGATTCCGTTCAATTTGTGACGGGCTATCCCGATAGAGGAGGTACCAACGGATAGGGATCAAAAATGCTGGGAGCATGATGATGTTTGACACGAAAATAATACCAGCTAATGGCAACAGTTCGAAAACACCGATGGTGAGCAGGACCAGATAGGTCACGGCAACAAGTACGCCAAAGGCAATCACGTGTTTTCGCTGTGTAAAAATCGGCGAAGGGAAGAGGACGAAAATGATTGGAAACAACATGGCCGTGTAAAAGTCCATGCTTACGGTGAGCATTGAGAGAAAGACGACGGATTGGGCAGAGAGTGTCGCACCCTTCAACTGAAGGAAGCCTTCTGCAGCGAAGAGAAGACCGTTCGCAAAGAAGAGCAGAGCAATGATGGAGAGGAAGAGCCTGTTTTGAACGAAATTGTCTTTGTGTTTGATAATGAACCAAAGCAATGCCGCTGCGATCAAAATGTTGAGGCCCATGGATAAGATGACCAAATCCAATGTGTCTGCAGTTTCTGTTACCCCCTCTTCAGCACGAACGACTGGAAGGAAAATCAAGGCAGACAAGAGAAGTGCAACCCGGACCACCTTCGTTCCGAGGTGTTGCATGCTTTTGGAAAGGAAGAATGAATCTTAAAAGAACTCCCCCTTCATATTTCCAAACTTCAGAGATCCCAACCCGAACCAAGAGCCGTTGGGAGGGTGGTGGACGCTAGGGCCAACGCTCTGCAGCGATCCTTGCGAGCGAAGGGCGTGGCAAAGCGGCCACGTCTCTCAACCAAAAAAAAGGCAAAGTGGACGCTGGGGAGTCGGACAGGGGTGCAACTGCCAGCACATGCTCAGCGCAATAGCCTCACTCATCCGAGCCCAGCGGTGCGAGATGGCCCTCCTTATTCTGGAAGAGGTGATCTCTCCACACCGCTGAAGCCGACAGAACCGTGAATCATCCCAGGCGGGCCTTCATCTCGTCCAACATCGAGGCAGGAAGGGGGACATAGCCGACATCGGCGACGTGTTCCATGCCCGCGTCAGAATAACCGTAGTCAAAGAAGCCTCGAACCAAATCCCAATCGTTGTTGTTGACGTTCATGTAGATGTATCGCGAGAGAGGGGCGTAGCTGCCATCAGCGACCGTGCTGGTCTCGGGGGCCACAGCATTGCCAGCATCCTGGACGCCATGCGTATCGTTGTTGGCGATGGCAACGACAGAGAGAACATTCGCATTCTCTTCGTAGTAAGCGTAGCCAAAGTAGCCAATGGCATACTCATCACCGGTCAGGCCGTTGACGATTTGATTGTCATCGGCTGAGTTTTGGTATCCTCTCTCGGAGTCAAAACCTTCTGAGACGGGGTCAGCGTCGGCGAAACACTTCTTGCAAAACACCTGCTCACCGAAGTATTCGTATGTGCCTGAGTCAGAATCTGCGCCCCAGAGTTTGATCTCTTGGTCGGGGCATGCATCGGAATCGTGCAGGTCTCCCCATTCACGAATACCGTCACCATCATTGTTGGGCGTTGTGGAGTTCATATCCAACCCTCCCTCGGAATGATTGGCGAGGTCATCTTCACTCCAATCGCTGTAGATCCAACGTAGTTGAGCCATCGAAAGGCCCCCCATGTCGGTGACGCACTGGTCAGCTGCGCCACCTTTCTTCATCACGACCGATAGGCCGTCAATAGCGACAATGAGTTGCGTGACGGTGATGTCTGAATTCAGACAATCATAGGTGTAGCCGTCGCTGCCAACCGTCGCCTCAGACGTTTTCCAGCCTCGACTCATGTCGCCGATGTTGACGCTGTCGGCGTCTGTGCTGCACACCTTTGATGCGCCGGCACCGGAGCCTCCACCTGCGACGGTGACGGTGAAGTCAGCGTTGGCTGCACTGTAGGCTTGGCCCCAGGCGCTGGCCACTGGAAACACCGTGCTGCTACCGGCGATGTTGATGGTCTTCTGTTCAACCTCTGTATCTTCGCCACCGATACAACCAGCCAAACTGGTGATCAAGAGGGTCAATACAAGGGTCATGGCTTTCGTGTTTTTCATCAGGTTTCGTCCCATAGGTCGTATCTCCTTTAACCCCGCCATATGGCTAAACTGCATAGGATTCCTCCATAGAGTATAACGAGAAATAAATATGAATATATAGCCATCAATAGAATAATGCCGTGCTCTATCTATCCATGACAAACTTCCGCAACATGAGGCAGTATCTTGGTGGACAGCGAGTTTCGGAAATTGCAAATCACCGGTGGGTCCACCACCATCGTCTCCCTGCCGAAGGAATGGGTCAGTCAAAACCAACTCAGAAAAGGTGACGTGGTGAGCATTGAAGAGTTGAGCTCAGGCGATTTGAGAATCTCAACCCTCCAGGGGGCAAGGAACAAAACATGCATCACCATTGATTGCTGCCAGTTGGAAAACGGACTCGTAGACCTCATGATTGGGGCCTATTTGTCCGGTGCCGACACCATCTCCATTGTTTGCTCTAAACCCATTTCTCGCATCGTGCGTTCTGAAATTCGGGGCTTCCTACGAGATACGAGAGGCATGGAGATCGAATCCGACAAAGAAAAAGAAATCCGGATTGTCTCGTTGCTTAATCCATCCGAGCTTAAACTTCAAGTCTCTGTCAATCGAATGTACATTCTGATTTCAGGGCTTGTGAACGATTCGTTCGCCGTCTTGGGCGGAGATTCGAATGAATTGCTTCATGACATCGAGGATAGGGAGCGTCAAATCGATGCTCGAAGATTGCTGATTGAGCGTCAAGTTGCTGCCGCCCTCAAAATGCCATCCGTTGAGAAGCGATTGGCTGTTGATCGTTTTTCGGCCATGGAACACGCAAGCATCGCTCGGGTTCTCGAGCGCATGGGAGATCACGCAACACGCCTCGCATTCTTGGTTCGAGAAAACAGTAGGAGTATTCGTCTTCAACCGAACGATATGCCATTGAAAGCCATTCCAATGTTTTCCAATGGGCTCAAGGAACTCGTTCACAACATGTACACCAAGGAAATCTCGCTCATCCACGGAGCAAAAGTATCGCTGGGGAACATCATCAAGGAAATCGAAGCAGATGAAGATGAATTGTGGACGGGACGTCGACCAACTGAACGGTTGTATGCAGAATTCCAAATTTCGGAATCCGTCCGTCGGTTGTGCGCCTACGCAGTCAATTTTGCGGAACTGTTGCTGAACATGCTGATGCATGAACGGCTAGAACCCGTTTGAGGAGGTTCAAAGGATGAAGAAATCGTTGAAGCCCGTCGCGCAAAAGCGAGCCCCCGCTGACAGGGTACGATTGTTGCTCTTCATCACCAGCCTCTCAGTCATTTTTATCACGCTTGGAATTATCCAAACACTTCTGTTTGAGGCCATCACGTTCTTTCGTGAAATTGCCGGCGTTCGAGGTTGGTTCTCCTTCGAATTCGACCCAAAGGGGGTGATGAGCCAAACCGGCCTCGGCGCCTTCCTGTTCATGTTGGCCCTCATGATGGAGTGGATCAGTGAACATCGGCGCCATTACCTGGCAATCATTCCCGAACAAATCCTGTTCCCGCCTTCATGGGCACTCCGTTCAATCTACGCGTTGCTCATCATCGCCGTTGTGGTCGTGAATTCCATGCTGTTGTGGGCAAGTACCGTGGCGCTGGTAGCCGTATGGAGGCGAGTGGCAAAAAAACACATGCTGCGAGGAACCGGAAACATTGACCAGACCGATCGCAGTGTGACGATAGCACTCGGATGTTGCCTCTTCTTTTCGCTGTTTATCGCCACAACTGAACATTACGGTGGTGCTTTTGGAGAGTTCTTCTTCCAAAACCAATGGACACCGACTGGTGCATGTGCGGACCGACGCTCGTTGTGTGAAAACATGAATTTTGGCGTGAATAGCCTCCTTCTAACAACGCTTCAGGTCGCCTTCGGCGCACTGTTTATTGCCGTGCCGTTAGGAGTTGGGTGCGCCATTTATTTGAGCGAATATGCATCTCCTCGCCTCGTGTCCGTGGTCAAACCAACCCTTGAATTGCTCGCAGGCATACCTTCGGTTGTCTACGGGTTCTTTGCATTCATCTACATCGGGCCGCTGGTGGTTGAATTGGGTGAAGTTGCCTACACCAATGGTTGGATTGACCAACCTCCGAACATTCTCAACCCAATCAATGGAGCTATCGTTGTCGGCGTTATGATTCTACCTTTGGTCGCCTCAATGTCCGAAGACGCCCTGCGCGCAGTCCCCAACGAACTGCGAGAAGGTTCACTTGCGCTTGGAGCGACACGCATTGAAACGACGCTTCGCGTGATGTTGCAAGCCGCCTTGTCCGGAATCCTCGCCAGCATCATCCTCGCCCTCTCGAGGGCGGTCGGTGAGACGATGGCGGTCACCCTTGCTGTAGGCACGGTCGCCGTTTACACCTCCAACATGTTCCTTCCTGCACAGACCATGACGGCCTACATCGCCCAACGTGTTGGTGGTGACCTTCCTTTCGGTGAAATTGGTTACCTTACCATCTTCGCAGTTGGTTTGTACCTCTTCATCATCACGCTCTCGTTGAATTTACTTGGCAACAAAGTGTTGTCTGCCTACAGGGAGGCGTATTGATGAAAAAAGACATTGACACCCTGAAAAAACGCAGTCGCAGAAGGCGAGATGTTGTTGAACAAGCCGGTTCAGCAAGTCTTGCCCTATCGGGACTGGTAGGGATGTTTTTCCTGGTCGTTCTCGTTTGGCAGATTGCCATTCCGACCTTTATTGACGGGGAAAATGGAGAGATCTCAGCAGCCTCGGAATTTATTCCAATTTCCGATTATGTCCTTGAGTGGGACCATCCAAATGTGAACGAACAAGGCGACTTGAAAACCGAACCGATTGTCTTGACGATCACATGGGAGGGGCGAACAGGTGCACAGAAACATGACCTGGAAATCGTTGTGACGGCCAACAGAGGTGAGAAGGAAGATGTCCAAATTTCTGAAGAAGGACTCTCAACCACCTCTATCGAAGTAGGGAAGAAGACCAAATTTTACCTCAAATCAGTCCTTGATGTTCCCGTGAGCGTGGAACAGCGCTCCGGCCCTGTTCCAGCGGCAGATGCCTCAGGCAACCCTCATGTTTCATCCTTGGTCGTTTCCGGGGATGTAGCCGTGTTGATTTCAAACGGAAGCGCTGTCTTTGAACCGCTTGAAATGGCAGGTTGGACGAGTTTACTCGTCCTGACCTTCATCGTGTCTCGACCCACCGAACGTCGTCTTGCTCCCCTTGTACGTTGCTATGGACGTGAACGCCAAATTCGTGGCATCATCTTGCTTCTCGCCATCTTCACTATCGTCATTGGCCAAACAACCCTCTCTGCATTCTTGGGCGGGTTGTGTTGGTTGTTGTTTGGTGTAGCCTTACTCCGAACGATCGAGGGAATGGAGCGTCTCCAAAATCAAGGCCGATCACTCACCGAAGTCAAACGACTCAAGCATTCAATTTCGGACCGAGAGGGGTTGTTGTTGTGGTCGAGGATGCTCTTGGTCAGCGCTTGTTTCTTTATTCCTCTTGACATTGACATTCCATTTTTGACTGAACGCTACCAAGACATCTTCCAGCCTTATGCATCCGGAATCAGGTCGGCCTTCTTTGGAACCGTTTGGGTCATGTCGATTGCCATGTTCGTTTCAATGCCCATTTCAATTGGCGCAGCCATCTATCTTGAGGAATACGCAGCACCAACACGAACAACGAAACTCATTCAAGCACTGGTCACCAACCTCGCTGGTGTTCCGTCGATTGTCTTTGGTATGTTCGGTTTGGCAATTTTTGTCAAACAGGGTGGCATTGGCCTGGGACTTGGACCCTCCATCCTTGCCGCTGGTCTCACCATGGGTGTCATGGCGATGCCGATCATCGTTCTCGCAAGTCAAGAAGCGCTTCGTAGCGTACCAAGGTCGCTTCGCGAGTCTGCTTACGGTGTGGGTTGCACCCAATGGCAGGTGGTCAAGGACCATGTCCTGCCCTCCGCCATGCCCGGCATCATGACAGGTAGTATCCTTGCGATGAGTCGAATTATGGGCGAGGCCGCACCGTTGGTGGTTGTTGGAGCTGCGGCACTGGTCCTCTTTGACCCAGAACCACTTGCTGCCCTTACAGGGGGAAACCTCAATTTCACCGTTATTCCGATTCAAATTTATTTCTGGACATCGGAACCGGAACACGCCTGGCATTCCATGGCCGCCGCAGCAAGCATTGCCTTGATTCTTCTGCTGATTGCGATGAACAGCATCGCTATCGTCTTAAGACAACATTTCCGAAAGAGGTTGAATTCATGAGTGAGAAAATTGGTGGAGAATACGTACCCGACTCGACGCGAGCATTGGATGTTGATGGAGACATTGACCTCATGGTGGATGACCTTGATCTTTGGTACGCCGATAAGCAGGCGCTTTTCGGCGTCTCCCTTCCGATTGCGAAGAATGCGGTGACCGCCCTTATCGGGCCTTCTGGGTGTGGAAAAAGTACGCTTCTGCGAACCATCAACCGAATGAACGACCTTATTCCAATCTGCAGATATGAAGGAACCATCACGAAGGGGGATGTCGAAATCACGGCGAAAGATGCCGATCTCGTTGAGATACGGAAGAACATTGGAATGGTCTTCCAACGGCCGAATCCCTTTCCAAAATCAATCTATGAAAATGTTGGATATGGCGTTCGATTGCACTACCAACCCTCTCGAGAAGAACTGGATGAAATCATTGAAAAAAGCCTGAAGAGAGCTGCTATTTGGAGCGAAGTCGCCGACAGATTGCACGACCTTGGCACCTCCCTTTCTGGTGGACAACAACAGCGACTTTGCATTGCACGGACGATTGCCATTGAACCCGACATCATCTTGATGGATGAGCCGTGCAGTGCTTTGGACCCCATTGCAACGGCGGCCATCGAAGAACTCATCTTGGAACTCAAGAAAGATTTCACGGTCGTGATCGTGACACACTCCATGTCTCAGGCTGCCCGTGTCAGCGACTACACGGGTTTCATGTATCTTGGAAGGATGGTAGAATTTAACAAAACTGACAAGATTTTCTCCGACCCGGCCGAGGAATTGACCAAACGGTACATCACTGGAAGGTTCGGATGAGGTGAACACCATGCCCCCAATTAGAACAGGACTTGACGAACGCATAAAATCTGTACAACAGGAATTGAAAGGCTATTTTCAAGAGGCGAAACACCTCTACAAAGAAGCCATCAATGCCTTTACGAAACTTGACTCGGAGGTTTACATTGAAGCGAAAGAAGCTCGAGCGAAGGCCCGAGAAGTCAATTGGGACTTGACCAACGATTTGCTCCTCATCCTCGCCCTCAATCAACCTCTCATGCAGGATTTACGAATCATAGCAACGTATTTGCGTGCAGTGGACACGGTTGAGCGAATCATCCGACATGCACGCGACATCGCCCGTTCGGACCGTTCCATTGATGAAAATGCAGACCATTTGCCAGAAGAAATCGTGAAACCCGTGCTTGAGATGCACGGTTATCTCAACGACTTGATGGAGATCACGGTGGTGTGCCTGACAGAAGGAAAGGAAGTCCCCGCTGATGAGGTTCGTAAAGCATGGAAGAGCACCAAAGATGCTCATGCCAAGGCGATTGCTGCCCTCTCAACGCTCCAGTCAGACACCATGGGCGGCAAGGCATCGCGACTGGAGGTGGTCAACATCGTCAATCGGGTTGACCGATCTGCATACAACATTGTTCGCTTGAACGGCATGTGGCATCACGCACTGAACAACGAAAACATCATCCTCGATTAGTTGGTTCGGGGATGCTTGGATTCGTTGATAACGCTTGTGAGTCCACACCCAAAGGGGTTCAGACGCAGCAGCGTCGTTTTTTTGACATGAAAAACCGCACACTGCGAGGCCAAAAAGGGATGGTGGACGCTGGGGGGTCGCACAGGCGTGCAACTGCCACTCGATTCTGGATGCGATCGCTTCACTCATCGAGGCACAGCGGCTTGATTTGGCCATGGTTATCATTGAGAAGGAACTCAATTTTCAAACTTAATTCACCTAGCCCTGATACCAACGGCGCCGATAACAGCGCATGCACAAAGTATTCCCAGATGCACGCTTCAAGATATTTTATTTCGAATTCTTTCAAAACTGCGGATTGCCTTGAAAATGGACACCTTGTCTTCTTTCATTTCAGGTTCTCTGGAATTGAATCCCAATCAGAACCAAGCCAAAAGAGAGGGGATTTTTTCTTATCGTTCCATCGCCAGTGCTCTTGGAGAGGTAAAGACAAATCCGATGCAAGTTTTTCGGCAAATTCACGTTGCTCGGCTTTGGTTTTAAATTCAAACCGTATTTTTATGTCTTCAACCCAGCATCTGACACCATCATTTTCCGGGCCTACTCCCTCGAAATAAGTGTCGTCATACCCATTTAGCTTGTATCCAGGTTTGATGATTTGTTGGCCCATTCGAGCAAACGGATCGGGTTCATCTCGAACGAGACGAATAAGGTGAAGACAAACGTTTGGACCCCTGTAGTACCTCATCGTATTCGTTGGATATAAGTCAATCATTCGGATGCAAGAGTGCTCAGGAATTTCATTCAGCTTCAATTTTTTACTGTAAATGCCATCCAGAAGATGGAGATGTTCTTGCGTGACGCGATAGCCTTTGAAACTTAGAGCAAATTGGGTCAACCTGAAATGTTTGGCTGCGAGCAAACCAAGGGTTAGTAACGAAAACCCAAATGCCAATGTGAAATCCAAAGAATTTGAATCAAGTCCGACCCATATTGTGGCAATCGAAACCATCAAAAATATCGCCATTGTAGTTGATAGTTGATTATCCCCATTGCTTCTTATGTTTATGGATTCAATAGCTTCCTGCCGTTCTTCATCTTCACGAACCAATACGTATTTGTTGCGTAAGAGGTCAAGCCTTTCACTCAAAGCTTCATCGCTCAAATCATCGGCGTTTTGGTCTTGCTTACGTCTGCGGCTCGGCAGCAAGTCTGTATTTCGTTGAACAATAAACAACGCAAAAAAACAAGGTAGGGCAAATAATCTGAAAGCATCTTCTTTGAGTGCGTTTGATTCTCCGGATTGGAGGATCAGGAGTAATTCCATGAGCGACGATACAGATGTCAGGAAAAACATAAACAACGGAGGAAGAAGTCGGCGAAGAGGATGTATGGCGGGGTTAGCGATTCCGTTTACCTTATGATTTTCATCAAATGTAGCATTGGAATTCCGATATGCCTGGGAAGTTTTTGGGACAACACTCCCAAGTGAAGACCCCCCTGTTTCTTTTGTGTATCGAACATGTCCAAAGAAATCATCTGGACGGTGTTTCCATTTCACTTTGTCCATCCA
>PBUZ01000090.1 GCA_002728035.1 Methanobacteriota archaeon | reverse complement strand
TCGATGTTCATCGAATCGTTCTCGCTACCGACTTCGGATACGTTGAGAACGCCCGTGGCCTCAAGCAACAGGTGTTCACCCACCGTTCCTTCAAGATAGGAACGGTTCAGAAGTGCTTGGGAGACGTCCGCTTGGACCACCGTTTCTGTATCACCATCGACGAGGGTTGTTTGCAAACTTCCAAAGCCCCGTGCATCGAAGACTTGGCTGACCAGCATGCCACCCACGATGGTCTCGTTTTTCCAAAGTTGCGTGAGGACAAGGTCCAAGTCGCTTTCACCGTCCTCTGTGGTTTCAAGCGTTTGGAACGTGCCGTTGCCCAATTCCCATGACGAGAGGGTCTGCCCAACGCGTTCCTGCCAGCCTTGACCGGTGAACGCCAAGGCAAAGCGCTGGTCGCCCTCCTCGTTGGTGTAAGATTGGTCGATCTCCCATGTCGTGGAGAGCATCACTTCATGGTCGTCCATGGGTTGATTCCACCGACCAATTTCCATGGTTCGTCCACTGGAGATGTCAACTGCATCGCCGTTGTGTGACAAGATGTTGACATCGAGTTCGACGACATCCGCCCACTCGAGGCTGGTGTTGAACGTCACCAGCGCTGTTCGCAAACTGTCTTGGCTCCCCCAGACAATGCTCTGTGTGGATGGCAGGAAGGTTTCGTTGCGTTCATGGTGCAGCGTCACATCAATGGTATAGGTTCCGTTGTCGGAAAACGTGAGCAAGTAAGCATGGGCCACGTCCGTGGTACCCTCGCCTACCCAATGGGTCGTGATGGTGACGCTTGGCGCATCGTTGGTCTCCGCTTGTATCGGTGCCAGCGAGACCAAGAACAGGCCCACCAAAACGAGTGCAGCGCTTCGACGTCCGACGTTCATGCATTGAATGTGGGCCGACTCCCCTTCAAGACTTTGGGTAACTTGCCTCCTCTAAAGGTCAAGAACATAGGCAAACAACATGGGCAAAACAATGCTTGCATCGCTTTGTATGTTAAAGCGTGGCGTTTCGGCACCGAGTTTACCCCAGGTGATCTTCTCGTTGGGTGGCGCACCAGAGTAGCCGCCGTATGAGGCGGTAGCATCGGTGATTTGAGCGAACCAAGACCAGAGAGGGACCGTTCTTTCCCCCAAATCTTGGTGAAGAAGTGGAACCACGCAGATAGGGAAATCACCAGCGATCCCACCTCCGGATTGAAGAAACGCCAATGGCGAAGTGGATGCACGGTAGAACGACATCAACGAGGTCATGTAGTGTGTGCCGCTGAGAACAATCGAAGGATGGAGTTCGCCTTGAGAGCAGCGGGCGGCGAAAATATTGCCCAAGGTTGAATCCTCCCATCCAGGAACGAAAAGAGGGAGGTCGGCTTTTGCGGCGGCGAGCAGCCAAGAGTTGGCGGGGTCGGCTTGGTACGACGTTTCAAGGACATCGCTGCGAAGAAGTTGGTAGAAGTACTCGTGGGGAAGTGCGGCGTGCCCGTCCAACGTGGCTTGCCTCCACAGAGCCATCATGTGTTGTTCAATGGCCCGAATAGCTGCTTCTTCGGGGATGCATGTATCCGTCACCCGATTCAATCCCTGTTCCAAGAGCGCAAGTTCGTCGGCTGGTGAAAGGTCCTCGTGGTTGGCGATGCGAACATAATGGTCGTGCGCAACGAGATTGAACAGGTCTTCCTCGAGATTGGCGCCAGTGCATGAAATCGCAGCGATATGACCGGAGCGAATCATCGCAGCGAGGCTCCTTCCAATTTCGGCGGTGCTCATGGCCCCGGCCAGTGTCAAAAACACCTTCCCACCGTTCTCGAGCAGTGCGGTCAACGACATTGCTGCCTCCTGTAGCGTCCCTGCATTGAAGTGACGAAAGTGCTCGTCAACAAAGTCACGTACACCCATGCATCACACCTCGGTGAGAAATCGTTCAACACGGTCACGGCGCACCAGATGCAATGCTGGCATGCCCTTGCACAAGGCTTCGTGAATGAAATCAGCAAGAGCGTCAGGATCGCTTTCACCGCAGGTAAAACAGTCCAAAGCGAGCATGCCACGGTCAGCGTAATGGTGAGCGGTAACGTGGCTCTCATCGATGAGGACCACGGCTGCGAAACCTGGAGGAGACGTGCTTCCGTCAAAGGGTTCCGCATGTGCATGGACTTCGGTGGCCTCACTTTGAGCGACGGCATCTCTCATCACGGAGAGCACCCAATCATGAGCATCCTCACCATCGAAAAAGGCGCCTGTATAGTCCATGAACACATGCGACCCTTTGACATGGTGTTCGGTCATGCTTTCACCTCTCGCTCCGCCGTTTGGTTGTGTTGATCAAGATGCCGAATGTGTCTTTTCATCAAAATCCGAGAAAAACGTGCACTGCCCTTCCGACCGAAGGGGTGCTGATGAAGCCTTCCAACGTCCCTCACGTTTCGCCAAAAGATGCGATGCAATGATTTTGGTTGCCAAACAAGCCGCCGTAAACTGGGTCAACGGTGTGTCTGCTTGAGGAACAATTTCGTTCACATCGGCACTAATGATGACCGCATTTGGGTTCCCGAACAGCGTTTCTATCGTCTCCACCGCTTGCCAATACGACAAACCTCCGGGGACAGGGGTGCCCGTGGCTGGCACCAGCGAGCCGTCAAGCCCGTCGATGTCCAACGTGAAGTGAACAGGACCTTCCAGCGCCCTCAATGCTTCAATCCAACGCTGCCACACGAGGCCACCTGTGTGAGGGTGTTGGGTGTCTTTGGCAAAAAAGGTGGAAATCCTCGAATCCGATTCAATACGATCGGCCTCTTCTTTACAGTAGGCACGAACACCGGCTTGGTACAGCGCACCAATGCCCACATCAAGGCTTCGAGCGGCGGCGCATGCGTGGGAAAAAACCTCTCCGTCAAGCGATGATCGGAGGTCTGCGTGGGCGTCGAGTTGAACCACTGTTACCTTTGTGAGGTCGCCTTGAACGAGCGGGTGTGCCCGAGCAGCATGCAGAACTGGCGGCAAGATACCGTGTTCTCCGCCGAGGAAAAGCGGGAACTGCTGCCCGTTGAAAAATGGCCGAACATGGTCTGAAAGTTCATCCAGTTGACCACGCAACGTAGAAGCAGAACCTTCCCAAACATCGGCCGTGTGCAAAACGGCTCCAGCGGGTAAGGCCTCACCCAATGCATCGTCGTACAACTCAACCTGTCCACTCGCTTCAATGCAGGCACTTGGTCCGCCCTCTGTACCTGTGCCGTAGGAAGTCGTCAATTCAAATGCCAATGGAACAACGGTGACATCCGCTCCACCATCCAAGGCAGGTAAGCCAAGGAAGGTACCCTCAACGAAGGTATCGGACATGGTACAGCGTGGCCCTCGCCCCCTTCATCATCTTGCCGATGAGAACAACGTGACGTGATTTCCGCACATAAAGGGCGTGTTTCATGAAATCGCGTGAAACACTTAATATGGGTCGGTGACCAATATAATATAGCAACGGGAACCGAAACAACGCGGTTCACGGCAGGTGGGGAGGCGAATCAAATGGGGATGACACTGGCAGAATTGACACGCGCAATTCAGCAACATATTGACTTGGAAATGGATACAGAAGTTGCCCAAGGCATGGCGGAACACGCCCTTGGATTCTTTGGGTTCTACAATCGAATCATCGACAACGCTCTTGAGCCAACCGATCGAAACCTGTTCTACATGTTCCAAGATTACGACCTCCTGACGACCGAATCTGAAGAAACCACCCTCTGGGATGGCCGTGAATGGCGCATCCATTACTGGAAGTTCAAGCCCGACCTCCGAGAACGTGTCGAGGCCTACATGCAACGGAACCTCCAGGAAGAAGAGATCGATCCGTTCGCAGATATTTACTCCACGGATGGCCCAAGCATTTGGACGCGAGAAGGTGAGAAGGTCAAGAACCCGAACGCCTTCACCTCCGACTGGTAAGTTCACCCCATGCAAGCGTTTTTCTCTTGGCGCCGTGACGGGTAACCATGCGAGTAGCCATCGGCTTGGTTGTTTGCATGTTGCTGGCCTCCGTTCCAGCAGCCAGCGCCCAATTTGATCCTGCCATCAATAACGCATGGCCGGGCGATCCGGTGGACAGCCATGTCCACATGACATGGGCGGCCCTCACCATGGAGGTCAACGAGTGGGCCGATGAAAATCCCGACATCGTGGACTTGGTCAGTGCAGGCAATTCTGAGCTCGGTCGTGCCTTGTGGGTTGTTCGACTCTCGGATTGGTCCATGGAGACCAAAGCCAACGGTTCGGCCAAAGAAATCGTCTACATCGACGGTGGCCATCACGGAAATGAATACCTCGGTACAGCCCTTGCATGGTTGTCTGCAAAATGGTACATCAACGGATGGAATGACGGTAACGAGGAAGCCATCAACGTCCTTCAAAACAACGAATTGCACATCCTCATCATGCTCAATCCCGACGGTAATGATATCGACACACGGTGGAACATCAATCAGGTCGATCTCAATCGGAATTACGACCATTATTGGAACACCTGCCCCACCACCCAACCTGGGAGCAGTGCCTTCAGCGAAGCAGAAACGGCAGCCAATGCGGCTTACATCGATGCGCATGTTACCGACGCTGACCTCTATGTCACGATGCACACCGGCGTTTGGATCATTCTCTACCCTTGGGGCAAATGGCCTGAACAGCCGCCTGACTGGGAGTTGTTCTGGAGCATCCGAGACACCGTGAACGCAGGCATCTCCGATATCCCCATACAAAACGCCAACCAAGGACTGTACCCCAACTGCGGTACCAGCAGAGATTACGGTTATGGCAAAATGGGATTCCCAACCTTCACGTTTGAGACCGATGACGAGCAATTCATTCCGGGCAGTTTTGAGAACATCAACGAACGCCTTGCTGAAGAGATGGACGTGATGCGCTTCCTCATCGACAACGTGTGGTACTGGCGCGCCCGACTCGACGTCCAGTCCATCACCATCGACGACGACACGCTGACCCTGGACGTCGCCAACCACGGCATGGCGTCAACCGCCAATGCGAGTCTGGAATATCACAGCCTCGGCGGGGAAGTGCTCTGGTCCTCACCCTTCTTTGGCG
>PBUZ01000089.1 GCA_002728035.1 Methanobacteriota archaeon | reverse complement strand
CGTGAACCCGAATGTTCGTGTGCTGTGTGGCGCTGGTGTGAAAAACGGTCAGGACGTCGCTAAAGCATTGGAATTGGGCGCCGAGGGCGTGTTGCTCGCCAGCGGTGTGACCAAAGCCGAGGATGTTCACGCTGTGCTTGCAGATTTGGTCGCTTCGTTGTGAGTTAAGGTCTCGAGGTAACGCTCGTGCTCAGAAGACGCCGAGTTCCAAGACATTGATGGTGGCGTTGATCGCCATCCAAAGGGCAATGGGCGTGAGGATCCACCCTACGAATTGTGCAAAGACCTCACCTCCAAATTTACCGAACAAACGAGAGAAAGGACCGCCCCAAGAGGCCACGATTCGAAGCAGCAACACGACAAATCCTCCCGAGAAGGTGAACAGCAAGAGGAAGAAGAACGCCATGCCAATACCACCGCCGCCAGCGAGGGCGGACGAGCCCACCGCTTGTGTGAAGAGATTGGGGAACGCCAGCCATCCAAACCATCCGAGCCATACACCGAGCATGGCATCACGGTTCATGTCAACGGGGTCTCGCCACGCTTGGAAGGCTTTGGGGAAGCGACCATGAATCAGTTTGCCCAACATGTCGGCTTCGTAGGGTGCGCCTCGCTTGGCGGTGAAGAAACACATTTCGATCATCCAAAGCATCATCACAATGTCAAGCACAAAGCGAGCGGTCATGCCGACGGGCGCCAAGGCAAGCAGGAGTGCAGGGAGGTTGATCATCAAAATGCCAGCGCCGGATGCAACGATGATCGAGCCCCAAAGAAGGCCGGGCGGCAACGGCTCTTCAGGCGCTGTCCACTCTTCACGAGGGAGGGCGAGGAAGAGCAAGAACAAGCCAGGACCGAAGAAGAGGGCAAAGTAGGACACGAATGAATTTGGTCCACCCGATTTGATGGCATCAACCGCTTCGACGATGTCAAGCATGGCTGCAGAAGAGGGTTGGGCGAACGTCACGTGCATACCTGGGTCAAGCACCACCACGGCATCGGAAGCTCCAGTGGGCAGACTCTTCGAGAAGGCGCTCTCTTCATCGAGATAAATGGTCCAGGAAGCATTGGTCGCTTCCGCCAGTGAGGCAGCATCTGTCATGCGCGCATCCTCTCCGGTGACGATGTGAATCACCTCGATGCGTTCCCCCAACTGGTCGAGCGTTCGGTTGAATTCGTTCGTTTGCGTGAGGCTTTGCTCAGACCCCGGTAAGACCAAGCCCATGACCAGTGCTTCGTGACCGTTGATGAGTTCGCTCACGCTGACCGATGAACCGTCGAGACGCGTGAGCTCACTGTCCAAGACTTTGGTGTTGTCCAAAATAACGGCATCTGCACCCAAATTGGGTTGGTCGAACACCGTCGGCAAGGTCAGCAACGCCAACACGGCGAGCGCACCCAAGATGGGAATCGGTAGGAGCAATCCGTTTCGGAAGGCGTTGGCGACATAACCCAAGAGCGCCAACAGCGTGGTCGCTGTAAGCCAAATGGCGGCACTGGCGAACCCTTCGTCGCCCGCCGTGACCTCAAAGCGAAGGATGCCTTCAGCGTGGCAATCGCTGTTCAGGTCGCCAGCGACCGTTCGTAGACAGAACTGCAAGTTCATTTCACCGATCGGGAGGGGTTTGGCTCCTGACCAAGTGTAGACGGTGTTGTTGCCACCCAAGTCCCGCGTCATGCGGATGCGACTTGCACTGGTCTCGACGAGGTATTCACCGTCTCGAATGGATTTTTCAGTAGGTTCCAAAGGCCCCCATATCTCCCATTTTTCATCGCGCAAATCTTCCAAACCCCACGGCAATCGGTGTTCGAGTTCGACGTGGGAGAGGCGGGATTCGTCAACCAAAATCCTTGCTTCTGGTTCGTACAGGACACCTTCGATGATGATCCCTCCACTGTTGTGCTCAAATCCTCCCCATTGGACACGGGCTTGCGAGCCGAGGCAGGAATGTTGGATAGAGAGGCTGAGGGAAATGCTTTCGCCGGGGGAAAGACTCAGCGTCACGTTTTGTTCTTCGCCTGAGAAATTCATCGCGTCGTTTTGTGCCGTGGTGTCGACAACTTGGGTCACCGATGTGCTGTAGAGTTCATTTGATCCCACACTTACAGAGTAGAACAATGTTGTCGAGGAGTCCAAAAGAGTTTGTCGGGTACAGGTTTGCGGCCCACCGCCGCCTTCCAAAATGACCGAGAAATAGACACTCATGAACACCTCGGCTTCGACCGATTGTTCAACGGGTGGACTTTGCAACGTGAACACTTGAACCGGTTCGGTGGTGACACCAACGGTGAAACCACCGACGGCCGAATCCGTTTGGCCGCGCTGGAGCACTGCATTTTCAACATCATCACCTTCGACAAATAAGCGCTCGTGCGGGGAAATCGTCCACTCGACAAAACCCGGCTCGTAGGTTGGTGAAGAATTGGCAGAGACCATGCCCGAGAGGCCCATGCACAACAAAAGGGACAGGCTTGCAATCGCCCACGCTTGCCGCCCCATGGCATGACGAAACGGTCTCGGTTCAAGAAGCCAATGCACCGATGAACAGGATACTCAAAGGCTTGACAAGAACAGGCCCATGATCGCCACACCGCTCGTGATGGCCAGCGCGTTCACCGAGCCTTTCGTGAGGTAGCCACGGTTTTCGAGCAGTGCGCCGAGGTAACTGTCAACCTGGCATCCAATCCATCCAGTCAAGGCGAGTACGCCGAGCAGGAGCGGCCCGTTCAAATCGGTGGATGTATCTGAAGTAAGCAACCACGTACCATAGGTGAGAATGGCCACCACAAAGGATCCTACAGCAGCAGCCAGTTGGCCGTTGGGAGAGAAACCTCCGTTCTCACCCTGCACACATGGCTTGAAATTCGTGATCATGCGCACCCTCGGGTCCAAGCATCCGATTTCGCTTGCAAAGGTGTCGGATGCAGCAACGGCGACGGCGGCTCCGAAAATCCAAACGGTGCTCGACCAATCGTTGGCGAGGTAGGCGTAAATGCAAATCAATCCGGGAATAGCACCGTTGGCCACGACGTTGGTCCAACCACGGTGGCCGTCGCTGGATTCAGAGAGCCCAAGTTCCTTCTTTTCTTCAAAACGCCATTTTGTCGCCTTGTGGGAACTGAGCAGGAAGCCGAGCAGAATGAGCAACCACGTCCAATGTCCCAGGCCACCAACCACCAAACCGAGCAATGCAGCGGCTTGTGAGCCGCTTTTGTCAAGCATTTTTGCTTTTGTTGAAGCGATGAGAAGGAAGATGACGAGGCCGCAGGTAACGAGGAGGTTCCCTACGTTTGGTCCGCTGGTAAACATGTCCATCAACGACCACCTTGGCGACAAAAGGCTCTTTGCCCAAGATTTGGGACAGGCGTATCCTTTTTGAAGACCGCACCCGATTTAGGACATCATGCCATGTTCTCAGTGCTAAAAACGATGGTGGGCAGCCACCTGAGGATACAGAACCACAGTGCAGCTACCATCACGACCAGCCATGCCAATTGAAGGAGAACGGAGAGCACGGGGTCACCGTCTTTGAGCAACATTCCCACGCCCCAAGAGGAGCCGTTCCACAAACCATGGCCCAACATCGCCAGGAAAAGCCCACCTTGTACGGTGGTTGGCATGGCCCAAGCATGGCGTTGGTGCTTCACCAGCAAACGCATCATGCGGTCGGAAGGCATGGTCGTCCAGCCTGAGGTGGTGACGGGGAGTCCGTTTTTGTCGTACAACACCCAGTTGGCCTCGGCGTCTTCAGAGAGGTAGGCCGTTTTGGAGAAATTCGGGAGTCGATGACCCCGAGCCAACCAACACCCCATCGCATAACCGGTCAAACCGGTCCACATGGCGTGGCCAGGAATGGAACTGAGTCCACGCAGGGTTGCCGTAAAGAAGTAGGTGATGCTGCTGTAATCGCTTGCCAAGGCCATTGAGATGTACTGTGCGTTTTCCAACAGTGCAAAGCCAAGCCCAACGGTCGAGCCGACGTAGAAACCGTGCTTGGGCGAAATGATGAGGTGGCTCAGAAACAAGACGGCCAACCCCTTGCTCAATTCTTCACCGATCGGGGCGGAAAGGAACAGAACAATGCCTTCACCGAGTGTTCCAGATGCAGCAGCGTTCAAACCAAACGGATGGATCATGACGGGTGTAATGACGGAATTGATGATGATGGCTGGAATGGTTGACAACATACCTGCTGCCAAAATCCACTCAGCATCCCTTCTCGAGATGTTGATGCCCATGTGGCGGCTTGTGATGGACCACCAAGCAAACACGGGCGTAGCGAAGCCGATGAGCCAAGCCGGCAACACCACCAACACGGCCAACAGCACGGTTGCGAGGTTGGCTCCAAAGATCGTGAGCGGCAGCAAGCAGATGGTTGAAAGCCCGACGCCGAAGGCGAACAGCATCCAAAGGTGCATCGGACGAGGCATCTCCAGCGGGGCCGTTGAGCGAAAGATGTGATGTTGTACGACGGTGGCCTGCGGTGAATTGACGACGGTTCCACCGGCCAGCGCATGCACGTTTTTCCCTTCGTGTGAGGGGTAGGCGTGAACGGTGTGCGTGAGGTTTGGTCTTCGCAGGAAAAAGAACAGCATCAACATCGGGGAAAGGCAGATGCCTCCCAAGAACGTGGCAAACGGGTCAAAGGGTCCTAAACTTCCGTTCATGTCGCCGTCGATGAATCCCGCTCCGATCAGGACAGCGATTTGTGACACGAAGAAACAGACGATGACCAATCCGAGCATTGAACGCACGGTCTGCCAAGGCGTCGAAGCACGCCAAACGGTCAACCCTTCTGGAACCGGCGTGAGCGGTACCGGTATCGGGTAGTGCGGTTGGCGGACGGGTAGCATTCCAATCACCGTAGTTGAGTGGTACCCGCTCAGTTCGCCCATCAATCGTCACTGAAAAACAGCATTCGGCAGAGGCCATCATCATTGCAGGTAATTCCCTGCTGGGGGTCGTCGTTCATCAAGCATGCGTCTCAAAACGGTGGTTCATATACCAAACAATGTCCATGGTTAACATGGATGTTCTCCGCTACGCCTTTGCACCTCGTCGCGACCACAAGGGTATGTCAACGCCAAGTTATGCAGCACGTTGGTTCCTGCCCCTGTGCATTGCTCTGATCGGTGGTTGGGCCTGGGGGCCCACGCAGGGCAACATTGTCATGTGGTCATCCCTCACCGTGATGATCGCCACGCCTGTATTGAGCTTGGGATGGCACCTCATCGGGTTGTTGTCCGCCCGATTTGAACCGCTGTACATCCTCGACAAAGCAGAAATTGCTCACAAAGCCAGACAGGAGCGGCGCCCCATTATCGAATCATAGGTGCGAAGTACCTCACTCTCGCATCATATTCGGATGCGTTCTTCGAGGACGGTGGCTGCTGTTTGGGTGGGCTTGTAGGGAAAATGTATTTACGAGGTATTTTCTTAACTACAGTATGGGTGGAAAATCTCTCGGTTCCGTCATCGTCATTTTCATGTTCATCCTCCAGTCTTGGGCGGCCTCGGTCCATGCCCCTGCAGATGGGTCTGCTGAGGTGCTTGAGGCGTCGAACGACACCGCGGAGGTGATTCCAGCACCCAGCGTCCTGAACGCTCCTGGTTTCCACGAAGGGACCGTATTCTCAGAGGCGACACTGGCAGCGGG
>PBUZ01000088.1 GCA_002728035.1 Methanobacteriota archaeon | reverse complement strand
CCGCTCCTTGGGAACATGATCAAGTACCAAGTCTCTCCTTATCCAGAGAACTTCAACTTGGCGAATCTCGAAATCACCATTAACGATGAGGAGCCAGATGCTGATGATAACGGTGTGAACTTCTACGATGTTTATCACATGAAGAGTAATGCTGAAATCACCTTCGGGTTCAACACCGCTGCAACTGTTCCGCTTCATGCGGACTGGATCATCGACGGACCGACCAATTGGGACGGTAGCACGCTTGCCAGCGGAGTGACTGGACACACGAACGAGACTTCGCCAACCATGACCTTCTGCAAGTCTGATTTGGCTTCGCTGACCAAATGTGCACAAGGTGAACAATGGCACATCACGCTGATGCTTCACGATGATGAAGGGCACGCCCGCATCATCGATATCACTGTTGAGACCAACGATGTCGAGGCAGACGAAGAACGTCCGGAAGCCGATGCTATTATTGATATGCGAACAGAGTATCAAGACAACATAGAATTCAAGGAAACGAAGACCGTACAAAATGTCGATTGGGATGTGTACCAAATCACCCTTCAAGGTGAGGGTGATGATGCGGAGTTGGTGGTTCACTTTGATGCGAGCAACTCTTCAGACGCCGACGCCTTGGAAGGAAACGGCATCTTTACCTACGAATGGAAGATCTTGTTTGACACTCCATACGGCGGTACTGAATTTGACCCAGATGGCCATACGTTTACGCTGAGTGAAGCAAGCGGAGGCATGTGGTCGTACAAATTCAAGAACATCACCGTAGACCCAACAGGAACGGTAGAGCAGCAAATCCGTATGGAATTGGTCGTCACTGACAAGGCACAAAAGTTCTCTGAAAAGTTCCGAATGTACTTCGTGGTTGTTCCCGAAGGATTTGGCGATGAAGAACCAGAGATTCAGTGGGACAACGTTCAATTGAACTCCTCCAAGTTTGACCAAGACACGTTGACCATTTCTGGCCAGGTGCTTTCAGGAGCAGAAACGAATGAGGTCTATGTTGAGGCTGCGTTCTTTGAAGAGAACTTCTCTGAGTCCTCCGTGATGAAGTACAACATGAGTCAAAAGGGCCTATGGGGCAAGAGCGACGCTATGGGCGACACCGATCGCTTTGAGATCACCTTGAACCTCGAGAGTTTCTACACCAACAAGTCTACCTCTCAGCGCGTGTACATCAAGTACTACGAGGGCGAGTACCCCAACGAACGCTGGGTGACCATCAAGTGGATTGAACTGAACCTCCCAGCCTGTCAAGGATTGGAAGCAGACCCGCAAGCCGAAGCAGCAGGCGGTGAATTCATCCTCGATGCAAACGGTGACTGTCAATGGAACGGTGCGTGGAGTTACAACCCAGAAACGGGTGAATGGACAGAAAACAGCCAAACTTCTGACGGTACCGAAGGTGCAGAAGGTGGTCTTGATGCCACGTTGATCGCCATTGTTGCAGCACTCCTTCTCGCTATTGTTGGCGGTACAGTCATCTTCATGCGCCGCGGCGCTGACAGCGACGACGACTTTGGTGGAATGGAAGGTGCATTTGGAGCCGACGCATTGGACCCAACGGAGCAATACGTCCAGCAACTCATCGCTCAAGGTTACCCTGAGGAAACGGCACGAGCGTTTGCAGCCCAGTATGTCGGCCAAGCAGCGGCCGAACAGCCTGCAGGAGGACAACCTGCCGCTGCACAGCCTGCCGCTGCACAACCCGCCGCTGCCGCCTTCGACCAAGCCGTGTACGAGCAGTACTACCAGCAATTTGTTTCACAAGGCTACGATGCCGCCACTGCGGCAGCCTACGCGCAACAATATGCGATACAGTACGCTCAATCGCAGCAGTAAGGATCGTCCCTGCCGAAGGGATGAGGCGTGAAAGCAAAGTGCGTATGCCTTGCCTTTGCCGTTGAGTTTTGAGGTCTGAGCAGGACGGATGCCCACTCGGTCGTGCATCAAGATGGATGACGCTCGTTCATGACGCCAACAGGCGGTGGATGCAACTGCTTCAGGGGGATGCGGTTTACCAACCCTCAAGGAGTCTTTCACTCAGCGAGTTTTGATCGATTGCTGTTCATTGAGGTTGCAAGTCACTCTTCTTCGTAGGCGTCCAACTGTTCCCCGAAGGTGTACATTTCCTTCTCACCTTCGACGAGGTGGGAGGAGAAATCAGGAAGTCGCATACGCCAATTCTTGGGCAAAGGTGCCCCCTTGTCGATGATTTTCAGCGTTCGCTCCTGCCAAGCCTTGGGTTTGCGTTGCATGATGTACATGTAGAGGACCGAGGTACGTATGTCCTCTTCCATGACGGTGTACCCCGTTGCGGCTTCAAAATTCATCGCACGTAAGAGATTGAACGCTGGGCGATTCAAGAGTTGGAACCAACGTTTTGCATTTCGCATGCAGACGAGGATAACGATCATGATCACCAGCGTGTTCAGGCAAATGGCCGACCAGGTTGGGGCACTGTAGCGGCCCAAAAGCACGACAAGAATCAGAAGAAGTGGGACAGCGGTGACCAAGAAAATCACCGATTCAGAGAGCGGTGGTTTTCGCATCTTGTGGCGAATTGCAACCCAGCCGTCGTGATGCTTCTCGTAGGGCTTGAAGATGTCTTGCTCTTGTTGGGTGGCAGCGGTTTGAACAAGTTGCAACAATCCAGTGATCTTTCGGTACTGGGTTATGCCAACGTCCATGTTGTCGTTGAGAATTGATTGTAGGCGTTGCTGAGCCTGAGCGTATTCACCCATGTCTGCAAGAATGGAAGCCATTTCAACAACGGGCATGACTTCGTCGGGAGCGTGTTCTCGGCATCGTTGCCACCAGTGCAGGGCGTCATGGAGCATTCCGAGTTCATCAGCGAGCAATCGACCGCCACGCATCCACATATCCATGCGGGACGGGTCACCGGCGACGACCCGCTTGACCGCAGAGAGCGCCTGTGCGGCTTCTGCCATGGTGGGTTGGATACCTGCTGGAGGAAGGCAGGCCTCGATATAGATCGACCATGCTTCGTAGTGTTCAGCGTCGATGGATGTTGCTTTTTTGGCTTCGGTCTTTGCCCGTTCACGGTCGCCTTCATCCAAGGCTTCCATGGCGTTGAGGTAATGCGTTTCGGCACCCATGCGACCTCACCTTTCAATCGTCTTTTCGTTCAAATTTCCGGGGCGTGCGAAAGTCACGCGGCGGTTGATTGTGTGCATGACCTGAGCGCTTCCCTCGCGCTTTACGATAGGTTCGATCGTTGTTGTTGCGTTCCTGTCGACCGCGTCCACCGCTTTGGTTTCGGTTATCACGGCCTCCATCTCGACGGTTACCAAAGCCACCGTTCTGGCCCGACTTGCGGTATCCACCGCTGTTGTTGCGCTGTTGGCCACCGCCTCCACCGCCTCCTGGACGGGGGGCGTCGCATCGATTGCACGCCTGGCGGAAGGAAAAATTGGAATTGTTGCATTTTGGACACGTCCAGTCGTTGGTGTTGAACGTGTCACGTTGCTGACGACCACCTCGACGGTCGTTGTCGTAACGTCCACCGGAACGGTTGTTACGACCGCCACGACGGTCGTTACCGAAACGACCACTTGAGCGGTTGTCACGACCACCCCTTCGATCGTTGTCGTAGCGGTCATTGGACCGTTGTTGCCTTCCGCCGGAGGGGCGAGGTGCTTCACATCGATTGCAGGCTTCTCGGAACGCAAAATTGGAATTGTTGCATTTTGGGCATGTCCAGTCGTTGTTGAATTGTCGCTGATTCCCGGAACGCTGGTTGTCTCGTCCACCACGACGGTCGTTATCGTAGCGTCCACCGCGACGGTCGTTGTCTCGTCCACCACGACGGTCGTTATCGAAGCGCCGTTGGGGCCGCTCATCGCGACTGCCTCTTCGGTCGTTGCGTTGTTCGCGCTGAACTTTGGCTCGGATCTTGAGCTGAACTCCAATGAGTTCGTCCATGTTGAGGGAACGGTCAATATGGGCGACATGTGCAAGTGGTCGGTCGGTACTTCCCAGAACACCGTCCACTTTTCCAACATAAACACCGTCATCAGCGCGGACCATGATGGCATTCAATGCGGGAGAGGAGCCCTCGAAGTGGACAAGGAGTCCCCCCTCGTGACTTCTTGATTCAACGGTTCCAGTGAACATATGAAGACCCAAGCGTTCCTGCGAGCATCGCTTTTTGGTGTTGTCGGTTTATTCCTCGTCCTTACGGCGAAGCAACACAGCAGCGCCAAGCATCGAAAGCGTGGCGAGCAAAGAGATGGAGGGCAGCGGTTCGTCCTCAACAACCGTTGGCGTCGAAGGGTCAACGGGTACGTTATCGAGCACAGGTGGGTTGATTTCAACAAACAATGGAGTATCTTCCCCTGATTCATCGGTTGCCGTGATGGTGACGTTGTAATCCGTGAGTCCGTAGGCGGCACAGATGGCGGTGGAAACCTCGACATTCCAGTTGATGCCGTTGATGTTGAATCCTTGGTAATCTTCTCCGCAGATGGTCAAACGCAAGGTCACAACTTCGAGATCGGGGTCCGAGACCAAGCCGTACATTTCGAATTTGTACCCGCTGTCGTCCCATGTGGCGTTTTCACCGTTGAAATTGACGGCTACAGACACGGTTGGCGGAGAATTGGGCTTCACCAATCCGAAATCGATGTTCGTGCTGTAATCCAGCATGTTGGCCGCCTGAGCGGTCACCACGAGTTCAAACGAACCCGGACGGATGTTGTCCAGCGAGACGATGGCATCGGTGGATGAGGCCCCTGAAACGGCGACATCGTCCCCTGCCTTACCGAGTTGTCCATTCTGAACGGCTTGGGCGTTGATGATGAAATCGGTGACTAATCCACCGGGTTGGATGCTCATGACAGCATTTTTCCCATCAGCATCGACGGTTCCAGTGGCGGTGAAAAGTGTACCAAAGACCCAGGTGCGGGTGTCGTTCTCATTGCGCTGGTTGAGAGGATCATCGGCGGTACAGGTGGCCGTGGCTTGGCTGGCACCCGCAGGTTGGGTGACGAGGAAATCACCAATCACGTTCTTGGAAACACTCCAGCCTGCCTCGTCAAAGGTGCAATTGAGTGCCCATCCGTCATCGTCGGTAGCCCATGCACTGCCAGTCGCTTTGTCGACGAACATCCAGGTGCCCGTTCCTTGAGTTGGAATCTTGGTGTTGTTGGCCGGAGCCGTGGAGGTCCATTCTGGAGGTTCATTGCCGACGGGTTCTTCTGTTGTGAAATCCATGAACATGGCGCACTCCAAATCCCATTGCGTGCGGTCAAAGGAGACGAGTTGGGTGACGCGCAGGGCGCCACTGGTAAGGTACGTGAACGACGGTTCACCGATGTGGTCGCAAGTTTGTCCGCTTTCGGGTTGGTTGTCCACGACACGGAAATCGTAGATTCGAAGGCCTTGAAGAACCGGGAAGGTGACCACGAGTGCGGCATTGCTCATGTTGCTGATGTTCATGGCGAGTGTGAAGTTCGATACGCCGCCGTTGGGAAGTTGGTCCCAACGAACATTGTTGGATTGCCCGTCGGCGACAAAGAGGCTGATTTCCATGTCGTCGGTGGTGGAGGTGGGCACTTCTTGGCAGTCGGATGCGGCTCCAAAGTTCGTACATTGTCGAGCGTCCTGGTGGCCTTCGGGAACCAAGTTCACCTCGTCAAGGCCGATACCGTCCTCAACGAACTCAAAGTCGTTCCAATCCACGCTGCCGGAGTGAGGAATACCTTCACGCATCCCCAATCGTGTTTCCATGTCGGCGATGCATTTTGGCCCAATGCTGCGAACAGCATCTCGTTCATCGGTGCTGATCCACTCGTTATCGCCTCCCGGCAAGCCTTCAAACAACCCGTCAAGGTTGTCTCGGACAATGGCGGAGTTTGAGCCGTTGACCCATGCATTGGCGTACATGTCACCGGTCGCCCAATCATCCAAAATCTCCAGTTCAAACAGGGCGAAATCGTACTCAAAGAGATCCTCAAAGGTGTAGCCGCTGCAATCAACATCCAAGGTGTCTTGACGACCCTCGGTCGGGGCTACGAGGGGGGGATCTTGGAGGCTGGTAAGCACAGGCGAAGAGGTGACGCCCACCATCAATAAGGCGAGGAGCAGGGAAAGCAGCGGTGCTTGCAAGCGGGGTGTCATAACAGACCGGTTGCCTTTCGCCTTCATGAAGAATTGGTTGATTCCATCATGGAACAAGCCGTTCCATGCGGCGATGAAGCGCCCACCAAGGCAGGACCGTCCAGAGCAGAGCAGCCAGCCATGATTGCCATGCATGCACGCCTCTGTCCACCGTTGGAAGTTGCGTTTCGAGGAGATGGTGGTAGACGCCGTTGGGTGAAAGCAGGTCCAGCATCCCTTCAAGTGCCACCCACGCAGGGTCATTGGCTTCACCCACGGCCACTCCGGATGCATAGGCGACCATGGTCGTCACCAAGGCCCAAAGGAAGGTGAAGAAGAACCAAACACCGATGCCGAAGGCGATGGCGGTTCCTTGTTCTCTTGCGGACGTTGAGGCGAGCAGGGCGAACAGGGTGTACCAGAACACCACCAGGCCGGTTGAGAGTGCATAGACCAGCAGCTCGATCATGGTCGGCCACTGGTCCGTTCGATACTGCACGACGAGGATTGAGGCAAAGAGCAGGGCGTAAACCGGCACCAGAATGCTTTGAGCGTGGCCGAGGATGAGCGCAGTGGCTTGGTGTTTACGTGGCATGGGTTGAGCGAGACGTACTTCCAACATGCCGCTGGCTCGGTCTTTGCTCACACCATCAAACGCCATCAAAACAGCGCACATGGTTGCACCAAACACCACGCCAAGCGAGGCGTAAAACAGGACTTCCATCGCCGTGTCGGGTTGATGCCCTCCGGGCAGCACGATGTTGGGGTCGGAAAATCCCCAAGCCATGCCCGGTAAGAACAGCAGGAGGATGGGGAGCATGATTTTGAGGCGAATCCCGGACAAACGCTCCTTGCGAATCCGAGCCGCGACCTTCAAGATGCGCTTGAGGTCACTCATCTTCACTCACCTCCACGGAACGCATAGGGAGCATGGCCGAAGAAGCCACTTCAAGTGAAATATCATCCACGCTCATGCCGGTCGCAGCGCACAACCATTCAACCAGGTTGGGTCGGACAGGTGCCCACGATGTCAGGTTGGCTTCGGCCTTCATGGCCGCAGAAAGCACCGATTGTGGGTCTTGTTTCACCGTCAAGGTCCAGCCGTCATCGTCTTGATGGTGTTCGATGACATCTTCGGCCGGAGCGAAACTCAAGGCATCGACCTCGCCTTGCCCGGTGATGATGT
>PBUZ01000087.1 GCA_002728035.1 Methanobacteriota archaeon | reverse complement strand
CTTCCGCTCTCCTTGGACGAAGCTGCAGAACAACACGGAGGACAAAAAGCGAGGGTCGGCCGAATCCTTGACCGATTTCGTGCCACGGGGATGGTGGAGCGGGTTCCGCGAACCGACCGCCTCAACACGGCACTTTGGACGGCCATGACCACGCAACATCAACGCAGGGGCGAGGACTGGATGCTCAAGAAAGGGGGATTTCAGCGCCTTTTGAACGAACAGCAACAGGGTGGACTGCTCAAGGCGCTGGCCAACGGTGCGCTCTCCGTTGACGACGTGGCCAAGCACCTCGCCGGAATGGAAGCCCGAGAGCAAATGCTGCTGCTGAACCTGCTGGGCGGCCGTCTACCGATGGGGTACCGCATGGCTGGAGCCTCCGCCGGAGCGGTTCAGCGACGGGTGCAAGACCGCCTTGACCGCGTGCTGCGTCGCATGGTGCGCGTGGCCGGGTTGCTCGACGAAGCCCTGCTCAGTGTCGAGCACGAGTGAAAGGTGATCGCATGTCCGAGTTCATCGGAACAAAACGAGGGTCTTGGGACGGAGAACAACGCCCGCTGTACCTCGCTCCAATGTCAGGCGTGACCGACCTTCCTTACCGCCTGCTGGCCAAGGAATGCGGTGCCGACGTGACCATCACCGAATTCACCAACTCCACGGCGCTCACGCGGGAAGCGGCCACTTCGTGGCGACGAATGGAAACCCACGAAACGGAAGTGCCCTTCATTCCACAAATTTTCGGAGGCGACCCCGGCGACATGGCAACAGCCGCCGAAATGTTGGCTCCAGCGGCCGATGTCATCGATCTCAATTTTGGGTGTCCAGCCCCCAAAGTGACCAACATTTGCGCTGGCGCTGCGCTGATGGGTGAACCGGACCGCTTGGTGAACATGGTGGAAACCATCGTCGACCGGGTCGATGTCCCCGTCACCGCCAAAATGCGACTGGGGACCGGGGGAGCCAGAGCGAACAATTCCACGGAGATTTGCGAGCGACTCGAAGCCGTGGGGGCGAGAAGGCTTTGCATTCACGGCCGAACCCTCAAGCAGCGGTACGCTGGCGAGGCGGATTGGACCAGCATCAAAGAGGCCGTGGAAAAAGTCGAGGTCCCGGTGGTGGCCAACGGAGACGTGGTTGACGCGGCATCCGCCGCCGCTTGTTTGACCCACACCGGTGCATCGGGGCTGATGATCGGTCGAGGCGCTATCGGCCGGCCGACCGTGTTCTCTGACATCAAAGTCGGTCTGGGCTGGATGAAGGAAGACGACCTCCCATGGGTTGCTCAACACGACGACTGGCACGGATTGAGCGAAGTTGGCCGGGCCTTTGTTTCACGGAAATGGTGTTGGGACCGCTACATCGAGCTGTCCGAAGCCACCATCGGCATCCAGGGCAAATGGATGCAGCGCCACGCCATCGCGTTCACAAAGGGTCTGCCTGGCGCAAAGAAAGTTCGCACGTTGATGCACGAACAAGACACAACGAAAGCCATGGCTGATGCCATCAGCGGATTCCTCGCAGGCGTTTGAGCCTCAGAAGGTGGATTCCCAGTCTTCGAGGTTGTTGGCTTCAGCCCAGGCCTCGTCGGTGGTTTCGCCACGGACCTTCAGCACTTCACGGGCAAGGAGCCAGTAGATGAGCGCCAGCGAACGGCGACCCTTGTTGTTGGCAGGAAGGGCGATGTCCACGTTTCGCAAGTGGTTGTTGGCGTCAACGATGCCAACGATGGGCAGGCCGGTGGCCACCGCTTCGCGCAGGGCTTGTTGGTCGTTGGCAGGGTCGGTCACGAACAGAATATCCGGTTCGATGTAGGAACGCAGAGCGGGGTTCGTGAGTGAACCAGGGATAAATCGGCCAACGGCGGAGTGTGCACCAATAGCTTCGGCGAACATACGAGCCGGTCGCTGTCCGTATTGGCGAGCGCTGACGACCATGATGGAAGGAGCGTCATACGTGTTGAGGAGTGCAGCGATGGAGCGGATTCGGGCATCTGTTGTGGGGATGTCCAAGAGGTACAGGCCGTCCTCACGAACACGGTCAATGAAGCGGCTCATGTCCGAACTTTTCTGTTGCGTACCAATGTTGACAGCGTTCTCCTCATAGGTTTCAGCGGAGACAAGCAGTTGGGTTTCCTCGGACATGATGAACCACAGCAAGCCGCCCACTAACCCCCCATATTAAACCGCTTCGTCCGCTTTGGTCGTTGCTTCCACGCCGTTTCTCGGCTCACCGTAGGGAAAAGGTATCAAAAAAGAGAGGACGCTGGGTGGTCTATGTCGGATGGAAAGGCGGTGCCCTCAACAGGCTCCGAAGCCACCCATCCGGATGCTGTCGAAGGCGAAGATGGTTACTGGCGCGAACCTGACGGCGTCGCATTGAAGGTCAGTGCCAGCGACCTTGAGCGGTACACGTATTGTCCGCTCTCATGGCATTTAGCAACCAGCGGCCATGAAGGGAAAAGTGACGCCATCGAAGAAGGAAAACAACGCCACATGGAAATTCATGAGTCCATGGAAACCATGGAGATGTATCGGCTCAAGGCGAAGAGAAATTTACTCATTTGGCAATGGTGGTTCGGTATCATCGTGGTGTTGCTGATCGACACCATCGCCTTCAGAAACTTGGACGACCTTGATTTTGATGTGGTCGAGTTTTCAAAACTCCTCGCCATGGCTTCTGTATCAAGCCTCCTGGTGGGCATTGCTGCCGTGTTGGCGCCATGGCGTCAAGCGCTCAATGTGCAAGACCCGCCTACTTCATCGAAAGCGTTTGAAGACAGCGAGCTCATCGAACCTCTCTTTGAACCAAAGGACTTCAAGGGTGGTTGGTTCAAAGGAGGTTGGGTTGAAGCAGCGTTGTTCATCGCTGCCATCGTGTTGGCGCTTCATGCGATAGCGTTGCAATTTGCAAGCAACAAAGAACAAGCCTCCTACGTGCTGGCCGTGACCACCGTAGGCTGGACGCTCATGGCGTCCATACGCTTGCAGAAAGCGCTCATCGACAACAACGAGGCGCAAATCCTGGCAACGAAAAACAACGTTGAGAAAGGAACGGAAGTGGCTTATTCCGATGATGAAGACTCCGCAAGTCTCCTCATCAATGCCGAAACGGGTCTTCGAGGGCGCCCGGACCAAATTGTCATCATCGATTCGGAATTCATCCCTGTTGAACAAAAGACGGGAAAGGTTCCTTCCAAGCCCCACGATTCACACGTGTTGCAATTGCTCGCCTATGCTTCCTTGGTTGAAACGACCACAGGCCAAACTCCACCCTACGGCTTGATCCGCTACCGCAACGACACCCTCTACACCATCCCATGGGATGACGAAGCAAAAGAACGGTTGTCGACGATGGTGAAAACCATCCAACGAACCATGGCAACGGGTGGAGCCAAGCGGAACCATGACCGAGAGGGGAAATGCCGAAACTGTTCACGAAGGTATGCTTGCGACCAGCGTTTGGCCTGATGTTCAGGAACAATCCTCAACCAACGGGTATTGAATGCATGTACTGATGACCGTCACGATGATGAGGAACTGGTCGTTTCTTGTCACGACATCGCTCCAACCACCGCCGCGTGCCTTGACCTCAAGTTCCCATTCCCCTTGGGGAAACGACGGCGTGGGCAAAAGAATCTCTTCGGGAGGGCTGGCTGAATCACTTACGTCCTCCTCCCATTGTGTGGCACCGTTGCTATCGGTGAGCGTGGCGCGGACATAATGCGACGTGTTGTCCAAGATCAGGTCTCCCAAACCAGGGATGGCCTCCGTTGAATCCGAGAGGTCAAACTTTGCACGGAAATAGACCAAGATTTCCGTGGTTTGCTCGTCCACCACAAAGGTAGAACGGTTTGAGAATTCGTCGGCATAGTCGCTCAGCAGTGTAAACTCATGTGAGATGGTGATTTTTTTCTCGTTGAGACTCTCGTAAGCAGGGTCTCGGAGGTGTTCCATGGATTCACGGGCTGCGATCAAACCCATGCATCCAGAGGTGGAGGCCAAGAGAACGAACAGCATCAAGGCCGCTTTCAGACCGTGTTGCCGCATGAGTGCAACGACGGGGCATCGCCCTATGAAGGCGACGACGCGTTGAAGCCGTTGAGTTCAAAGCATGGCGCATCTTGGTGGGTGTGTCTGAATGAAGCGAACACAAGGCCGAGCCTCGGCGATGACGACCCCTATGAACGCTGACAGACACTCAACCAAATCGCGCACCACAGGTGCCACATTCCAGAGCACCTGCAGGAAGGTCAGCGCCACAAGCACCGCACTCGTCCATCTTTTCCTCTGGCTTCTTCTCCTTTGACTGGCGGCGCCGTGCTGGCTTTTTCCGATCCGAATCGGCCTTTTTGTCGGTGTGAACGGAAGCGGAGAGGGGGACATCATCCTCGTCGTCAAAGCTGAAGTTTGCGGTGGCTTCGCTGACCTCGTTACCGGCCAAGGAAGAATCCGTCAAACTCATGCCCACCTTGACCTTCTCACCAGGCAACACGCCTTCTTCGCCGGTGATTTCAAAGAGTTGCTCGCGGATGTCGGCGTCCGATGCACTCAATTCGCCCTTGTCTTCACCAAGTGACTTTATTTCACCCTTGGAAGCGAGGATCGCCTCGATGTCGTGATCGGGTGTCGCATCGATCGAAGCGCCCAATGTCGTGGTGACCTGCGACTTGTAGGCTTCGAGTTCTTCTTCGGTCATCTCCTCCATGGCGATCTCATCTGCATGTCGACGGTCGTAAGCGGCCTCTACCTCGGCTTCTGCAGCCTCAATGTTCGTGTCCCACTCCTCCTCGAGGTGCTCTTCATCAAAGCCGAATTCCTTGACCGCATCAGCAAAGTTCTGGGTGCCGGTGACGATTTCATTTTCATCTTCTTCGGGCAGGGCCACGGTCTCTTTCACGACTTCACGACGCTCACGACGCTCACGGCGTTCAAAGAACGATGAAACGTCCTGATGGGCGCCGCAATAGGCACAATTCTCCATAAGGTCGGGAATCGATTCACCGCACTCATGGCAGTCGTGGAATTGCGAACGGGCCTTCTTCAGGTTGAACATGCAGTGTGGGCAACGGTCTTCCGTCCCCTCCAATTCTCCATCGCAGGCTGGACAATATTCGTAAATATCGCGCTCAACCTCTTCTTCACGCTCCCGCGTCAAAATGACCGCAGCGACCAAGGCCCCAATGAGGACCAACGCGACCATCCCAAACATGGCCAAGGTTCCGCCATCGGACGAACCGGCCCCATCACCGTTGTTGGCGTTGGTGGCCAGTGTTGCAAAGGATTTCGAAAACGTGGAACTGATCGAGGCATCCTCCGGAATGAGACGGACGGTGGTGGTCGAGGCTTTGGCGGTAAACGTGCACGACAACGTCACCCGGTCACCTCGGGTCTCAACGGCAACCGACATGGTGGACAACACGTTGTTCGAACTGTCCTGACAGGTGTAATTCGCCTCACCCGTCTCTTGGCTGGTCATGCTGATATCGAGCGTGTAGGCTTCGCCGTCTTTGAGCGGCATGGTGGGGATTTCATTGTTCACGTCAAGCACCACCAAGGAAGAATACTCCCAGTTGAGTTTGAGTTTTGATTCAACCAAAACCGTGCCCGATGCAAACGAATTCTGCTTGTTGGCATCCCAACTTCCCTGTGCTGCAACCCATTGTGCGTCGAAAGCCGCCGTATGGGCGCCCAGCGCCGTCGGCAATGTCGTGTTCCATGTACGAGCCTCGCCTGCAAGAAGACGTATCGGCGAAGATTGACCTTCAACGCCATCGAAGGTGTACTTGATAACACCCAAGACCTCGATATCACCGGTGTTCTCCACCGTGACGCGCCATTCAACGTTCTCTCCAGACTGAACCGAAGGAACAGTGGGCAGCGCAATGGAATCGACGTAGACGTCGGGAACTTCGGAAATGGTGAGCACCCCCGATGCTTCGTCGTTGCTGTGATTTTCTTGTTCATACCCTGCATCGTTAAACGGGTTGATGACCGCAACCACGATGTGATCGCCTGGGGGAAGGGAACTGAGGGTTGACGCATTGAGTTCGACAGAGAACGCCTGTTCGCTGTACCCAACACCCGCAAAACTCACATCAAACGGTGGGCTTGTGATGAGGCCTCCACCAGGATTCTGAAGTTGGACCCACAACGGGATGTCTGCGGGCCCGGTACCGTCGGTTCTGACCAAGGTACCTTCAACGGTCCAAGGACCTTCCAGTGCCCCCTCGGCGGTGGTGACGGTCAACCCGTCTTTGAAACTCAAGTCCATTCGGGTGCTAACCGTGAGCTGAACGCCCGTTTTCTTGTTGTTCTCCGAGGCTTCTTGGACCTCGTTCTCGATATCGGGCGTGACTTCTACGGTATGAACACCGCTGCTGGGCGCCGATATCGTGGTGTTCACCCATGCAGAGGTGCCTGCTAGAAGGGCAGGGGTGTTGAGCATCACGTCGGAGGATTCCGGCACCTGAACCAGGAGTTTCGAAGCGGGTGCATCCACACTGCCTGAATTGAGAACAAGGGTGGAAAGCGGAACGGTATCGCCTGAATAAATCGGTGAGGTCCCGCCAACTTCCAGTGCATCGACGCGAAGATTGGCGAGTCCTTGGACGTTAAATGTGGTGTTGACGCGCGCACCCTGTGTATCGCCGTTGGCGAACCATTCGATCCACACTTCTTGTGGGCCTTCCGTCAATCCTGACCACGTGGCGGTGAGCGTATGGAAATCGTTGGCAAAGACATCCACAGTGTCCCAATAAAAACGATTGCTGGGCGTAATGCTGTCCTTGAAAAAGCCAACTTCCACGCCATAAGCATCGCTGCTCTGACTGTTGAACAGCGTGATGGAAATGTCCACCGCACCGCCCATCACGGGCTGGCTGGGTTGAAGAGAAACTTGCGTTTCTGAGGCTTGGCCCCCGCCGCTGTCTTCAGCGTGGGCAAGCGTGGGCAGTAGGCTGACGGCCAACAGAACGATGAGAAACACGGCGTTGGTCTTTCGCTCCATGGGTGGCGTACGGTGAGCGTAGCACTTGAACCCATCTCCAAAGAACAGCCAAAACGGCTCCTATGTTGGCCGTTGTGTCGTGCGACAAAGGATGGATTGGAATCGCGCTCGGGGCGCTGAACGAAGGGGAGAGTTGAAGGGGAACCTTGAGCGTGCATCGAACATGGGACGAGGGGCTGCCGTGTGGCTTGTAGCGCTCCTCCTTTGTGCCGTTCTTCCAACACACACACCCCACGCCCTGCCTTCTGCGG
>PBUZ01000086.1 GCA_002728035.1 Methanobacteriota archaeon | reverse complement strand
GGCGATCACTATGTCGAATGCGAGCTCGTCCGGGACATCGACAACGGTCTGGTTGGCACGCTAACAACCAACACCTTCGAAGTGATCGATGCCGATGTAACAGGCAACGAGGAAGTCTCGTTCCAATCAATGTCAAGCAAGTATTACGACCGCACGGACGATTCAACAACGACGACCATTACGTTTGATATCGATACTGAACATCTCTATGTAGGAACAGAGTACACCGTTGATTGGCGAATCTGCAACACGGGATCGAGTTATGACTATGATTGCGAATATTCATACGGCGACTCCATAGGAGGTAGCGGTGAAATTACCTTCACTGCAACGGCGTCGGGGACCCATTCTGAGACCATCACTTACACCGACCCGGGAGTCCCCTACGAATACTACGACAACGTGGCCAACGAGTGGGTATATCATGAGGGAGTGGAAAACGATTCTATGGTCTTCGGCGCTGAGCTGAACGTCCAAGGTGTGCCACTCGATACGAACACCTCAGAGCCCTTCGTGATGGGCGGGGAGCTCTGGGAAGACCACTCACAGCTTTACGAGGTGTCAAACATTCTCAAGAACACGGATGTAGATGTGAACGGTTACTTCTACCTCGACCACGACAACAGGCGTGTGTTGAACTACACCGTCAACTGCCACCTCTACGAAGACGGTACCACAACGCCTGCTGACAGTGTTTCCATTGATGCTTGGCCATGGCACGAGGACTTTTATTTCTCAATACCGGTGTACGACGAGCAAACCGGCACCCTGGTCGATGAATTGGTGCCTACAGCCACATCCGGCGATCACTATGTCGAATGCGAGCTCGTCCGGGACATCGACAACGGTCTGGTTGGCACGCTAACAACCAACACCTTCGAAGTGATCGATGACACGTCAAACCAGGACGATGCCACCGTCTCGGTAGCGGTCAACATGCACCCCACCGAATCGTGGGGCACCGTGGTCATTGACGCCATCGACCTCGATGCTGGTCAAGAGTACACCGTGAACTGGGTGGTTGAAGACCACGCCTCTGGAACACCCGTGATGATGATGCAAAACGACCACATCTGGGTCGCTGGAAACGACGGTACGCATACCTACGAACTATCGTTCCACGACCTTGCCGACACCACCGATGCGTGCATCACCGTGGTGTTCAGCGCAGGGGATACCGAACTTCAGACAGTGAGTGGCGTTTGCTGGACGTCCGCATCAACCGCCGATGGTGACGGGGACGGCGTCTACGATAAGGACGATCAGTGCCCGAACACCTCGGCAGGCGCAACCGTTCAGGCGGATGGATGCACCGACGGAGACGGGGACGGATTTGATTCCGACCTTGAGATCAGTTGTGGAACCGACCCCAACGACGCCACCAGCATGCCAACCGACCTTGACAGCGATGGCACCTGTGATGCGCTCGACCTCGACACGGACGGTGACGGTTACTTGGACGCTGATGAAGTCGTAGCAGGAACCGACCCGTTCGACGCCACTTCCATGCCCGCCAACGCCTTGCCAACCTGTGCGATTTACTACTCCTTGGAAGTGGATGGGATGCCAACCTCGTTTGACGGTAATGCCGCCATTCCTGCACTCTCAGGCGCAACAGCCCAAGCTGGAGTAGATTCACTCGTTCCGCCAGTGATCACCGTCCCGAAAGGAAGTTACTACATCACTGCACATTGCATTGACACAGATGGCGACGACATCACCGTCACGGTGAACGATGTTACCATGGGACCCATCGCAGGAGAAGTCAGCGCTGGAGCCATCATCGTGATCGGTGAAGATGTCGATGAAACTGTCGATGTGACCATCTCATGGACGGACGGAACCGAAACGCTCACGGCGCTCATCACGGTCGAACTTGATGGCGATGCAGCGCCAACCTCCATCCCCGGGTTTACCGGCCTTTTGGCGAGCCTCTCCGTGCTCATCGCCTTCGCCTTCATCGCTCGACGCGAAGCGTGATGGCAAGTTGTGCTGAAGCCCAACCAAGGGCGATTGTTGCCACCGAACATGACGAAGGCGTTGTATCGCGATGATTGGCTCGCTTTCTCCGATAGAACAAAAAGCGGAAATCTATCAGCGGAAGTCATGAAGAACCGTACGGTATTGGGACTTGCCTTGCTCTTGCTCGTTCAATCTCTGTCTGCTGCAATCTATGTGTTGCCCGAAAAATACGATAACAATCTGGAGATGGAATCGCTCTTTGAAACGGGAGCACGCTCCAACAATTCCAGCAGTGGATGCGGCTACAACGCCTCGATGTTCTACATCTCCGGATGGTATTCACCCATGCCCGCCTACGCCGGTGACACCGTCAATGCCACCGTGTACACCAACTGCAACCTGCTGAACCAGACCATGACCGTGTACTACACCATCTCGAATTCAAGCACCTACCTGGCCAGCGGCAATTGGAGCTGGACTGCGACGTCCCTCAGCGACACCCACTACGTAGAAGTCGCCAACATTCCAGCGGGAACCTACACGATGGCTGCTGACGTGTATTATGGATCGAGCTCCGCTTACCTCGCCAGCTACAACACGACCATCTCCGTGCTCACCAACACATCCGGTGGCTCGGGCAACCAATCATCATCCGGACCATACCTCTCCTTCATTCAAAACTCAGCCAACAGTTCGATGTACACGCTGGGTGCCTACAACCTCACAAACAACACCGGATATCAAATCAACTACACCATGAATTCCGGCGTTTCAAACGGGCTCGCCTTCACACCCCAAGGCAACACAAGTTGGATATTCTATATCACCACAAATGGGTTGGCTACGGGTTGTTACAACTTCACCGCTACGTTCTATCTCCAATCGTCTTGGACACAAATCGCAACTTACACTTGGCCGTTTGCTGTGAACATACCTTTGTCAGATTGTATGGGCGGCGGCAGTGGTGGCTCAGGCAATCAATCGTCATCCGGAGAATACATCGACATCGACCACTCGGGCTACGCTTGGGAGACCTCAAGCGGTCTCGAGGTGTGGACTTCGGGCACAGACGTCTACGCCCAGTTTGGCAGTCATAACCTCACAACCGGTTCCAACTACTACATGACCTGGACGTTGGTGAGCATGTACGGTGTTTCCGTGGACAACGGCAATGCATCATGGACGGCCACCTCAAGTTCAAGCTATGAAAACGCCACCATCAGTGGCCTCCAAGACGGTTACTACAGTTTCGGAGCGGCCTTGTACAGCGGTTCTTCGGGCGCCGCGATCGCCTACGACAACACCACCATCTTGATGGGCAACATGTCGAACAACACCGGAGGGAACACCGGGTGTGGGTCGAACGCGAGCCTGGCTTCCGTCACCGCTTATGGGCCGTGGTACGCCCTCCCCAACCAAACCATCGCGACCTCAATGTACGTGGGCTGCGCACTCATCAACGCCACGATGACCCTCGATTATTGGATTCATGACACCAACAACTACACGTGGAGTCAAGGAAACCATTCCTGGACACCAACCACCAACGAAACATGGCATTCTTGGAACACATCTGGCTTGCCTGTTGGAAACTACACCTTCCATGTCGACCTCTACAGCAACGGCAACCACCTCGACAGCGACAACTACGGCTTTGTGGTGATGACCAACAACTCAGGCAACCAAACGCAACCTGGAGAATACATCGACATCGACCACTCAGGCTACGCTTGGGAGACTTCGAGCGGCGTGGAAGTATGGAACTCGGGCAGCGATGTTCACGTCGGCTTTGAGAGCGGCAACTTGCAGATAGGAGACAACTACAGCATGGCTTGGTGGCTCATGGATTCGAGTCCAAGCACCGTCGCCAATGGAAACGCATCGTGGACGGCGTTCTCCAATTTCAGTGTTGAAAACGAAACGATCTCAGGGCTGCAAGACGGCATCTACACCTTCGATGCGACCCTCTTCGATGCTTCAGGGAGCGTCGTCGCTTCAGACACCACCACCATTCAGATAGGCAACAGCACAAACAACAGCGGTGGAAACGGAACGGGAAGCAACACCACGGGCACAGTAGCCGTGGCCACCTCCATGTCCTCCTATTCCTCTGGGGTGGATGTAGAGTGGTGGGTCGAAAGTTCGGACCTTACAACCAACGATTCCTACCGTGTGTTTTGGCGAGTGTTCGATAACACAACAAATGCGACCGTCGTTGATTTCGAAGTAACTTGGGTCGCTTCGAACAATTTCAACAGTGAAGAGGGCAACGCCACCTTCACGAACGGTTCCTATTGCCTCGAAGCCTTCCTGTATCACGAATATGATGGGACGGAGTATTGGGTTGACTATGACGTGACGTGCTTCACCGTTAGCACCACATCCTCAGGTGGTGGTGGTTCTGGTGGCAACAACACCAACAACACCGGTTGCGGCACAGCATGGAACATGACCTACCACACCACGCAAGTTGAATACTCATTCTACGAGCTGGGAGAGGTGGTTGAATGGGCAACTGATGTGAATTGTATCGTCCAAGGAACAAACTACACACTCGAATATTTCCTCTATTTCGACGAGGACAATTCCCTGCTGCATTCGGGTAGTGAGTCTTGGATTGGAAGCTCCGTCTCCGAATACGGCATGTACGATTTCACCCTTTCATCCTCAGCCTCGATGACAGGATGGTACTCCATCGTCACCAATCTGTATTTGACCGACAACGGAACCTTGCTCCATTCAGACACAGTGAGTTTCGACGTTGACGGAAATGGCACCGAACTCGGCTACTCGCTCAACACCAATGCTTGGAGCGACTGCATCAACAGCGTCCTCGTCGTCAACATGACGTTTGAAGACCCCGACAACATCACGGGCGGGCAAATGACGGCCTATGCAGACATTTGGCAAGGGTCGAGCAGCAACATGTCGGGAACCAACGTCACGAGTTTCAACACCACGGTGACCTTTGACCCAAGCAATGGCATAGCCACCCTGGACTGGTCAGTTGACCTTTCTGCCATGGGTCTTGCAAACGGTGACTACATCCTCTACCTTTCATCGGCGTTCACGGACATATACTCCACCACCTTCACCCTGGGGTGCACGGGCTGCGGCTACGACCCCTCCTTCCACTCCAACAGCACCTCCTTGTGGTGGATGGGTGGAGTCGTCAGCAACATGTCGTCCCAAACAGAAATCGGTTCGAACACCACTCAAAGTCAGGTCGCCTTCGTCGGACAGCATTTCGAATGGTCAGCATGGATCGGCTGTGCGATGTACGACACGGATTACATGTTCAACATGACCTTGACCGATGAAAACGACACCATCATCGATTGGGATGAATCGATTCAAAACATCGGTTCCGCCCCTGCAACTGGCGGCACACAATGGTGGACAACTCGATTGAGCGACATGGGCGGGGTGAACACCAGCAACTTCTCACCGGGCTTGTACTGCATTGAAATCACCGTCTATGTGGAACCCTATGGCTCGGGAGACTTGGTGGCCATGCACACCGAATGTTTTGCGCTCATGTCCTTCGATGACTTTGATGGCTGTGGAAACAACATGACCTACATGGAACACGAACAATTCATCACCGGAAACCCATTTGTCCAGCAAAACTTGGTCTTCACCGAGGACTCACGTATTTGGGTACGAAACTTCGTTGAGTGTTTGGTGTTTGGCGAATCGTACACCATGACCGTGAACGTCACCAACGATACGGGATTGTACGAAACGTTCACGCACAACTTCACCATCGACGATTTCGGCTTCTTTGGCTACAGCGCATGGGACACCTTGGTGGGTTGGAACGAAGACATCGCACAAGGAAACTATTGTTCCGAGGCCACCATCGTCCATACCGACAGCACCCACACCCAAGTGATCGCAACCGTCTCCACCGTTGAGACGTGTTTTGCGGTTGTTGCATCGTCGACCAACGACGACTGGTGGGACAACCAGGGCAACGACACGGGTTCACCCAACAACCCCATCATGCCCGACATCAACTGCACCGAACTCAACAACACCTTGGGCAACCTTTCGGGACTGAACAACGCCTGGAACCAAACGGATTGTGAAAACGGTACGGGCTTCTGGTTCGATGTCACCGTCAACGGCACCAACGTGACCTGGTACGACCCGATTTACGCCGTTGGCTACGATTACGAAATCGTATCCGGTCCTAACGTTGGCTCCATCATCGTTCCACCGGGTTACGGCGACGACAAGTTCGACCTTTACCTCTGGCAGAACGGCCAATACGTGCTGGTGCAGAGCGACCTTGACGCCACCGTCCAATACTGGTTCACCGACGACGGCGGGGTCACCTCCTCACCTGTGGACAACGAAGGGGTTCGAAAGTTCTCCATCCGCGGCTTGGAATTGAGTGCGAAACTCGACCCAGACGACACGAACGCTTTCGTCACGGGTATGGCCTTTGTTCAAGACCCCAACGACCAGGCTTCGTTGGTGTTGCGCATGACGCCGATCACCGAATCCGATGAAGACGACGACGGTATCGCTGACGATGAGGACAACTGTGTCAACGACGCCAATGAAGACCAAGCCGACGCCGATGGCGACGGCGTGGGCGACGCATGTGAAAGCGGCGCATCGGGCACCGACCCCACCGAAGAATCGGAGGATGGTGGCGACGCATCGGGACTGGTGTTGGCGCTGGTCATCGTCCTTGCATTGGGCTTCGTGGCCGTTTCCTTCTTCCGAAAGAAGTGACGCCGTCGCGGTGTTTGATAAAGAGGAAGCGAGAGGCCGATTTACCCGCGGGGGTCGCCCAGCTTGGTCAACGGCGCTGCGTTCAGGTCGCAGTCCTTATCGGTTCGCAGGTTCGAATCCTGCCCCCCGCATT
>PBUZ01000085.1 GCA_002728035.1 Methanobacteriota archaeon | reverse complement strand
CTCAACCTTACCACGCACCCAAAGGGGGTCGCCGCCATGCAGGAAGCAACCACCACGTATGGAGCAGGAAGTGGTTCGGTCCGAGCCATTGCAGGGACCATGGACATCCATCTCGAAGCGGAAAAGAAAGTTGCTGAGTTCAAGGGTGTGGAAGCCTCGCTCATCTATTCGGCGGGCTACACCGTCAACGTGGGTTTGATCCCAACGTTGGTGACAGGTCCACAGGATGTCATCATTTCCGATGAACTGAATCACGGTTCGATCATCGATGGCGTACGCCTGACAAAGGCCTCCCGTGCCGTCTACGCCCACAACGACATGGGGGAGTTGGAAGCGGTGCTCAAGTCCCATGAGGATGCTGGCCGTAAACTCATCATCACCGACGGGGTCTTTTCCATGGACGGCGACATTGCCCCCTTGGATGAGGTGACAGCGCTTGCCGAAGAATACGGCGCCATGGTCTATGTTGATGACTGCCACGGCGAAGGCGTGCTCGGTGACGGTGGTGCAGGCATCGTCGACCACTTCAAACTCCAAGGCAAAGTGGACTTCGAAACGGGCTCATTTTCCAAGGCCTTGGGCGTCCAAGGAGGCATCCTTGCAGGAACGGACATGACGCGTACACACGCTCTCAACCACTCCCGATCGTGGCTGCTTTCCGGCTCTCAGCCACCCGGCGTTGCCGCAGCACAAAAGGCAGCCATCGAAGTGCTCATGACCGAGCCAGAACACCATGCACGACTGTGGGAGAACACGAATTATTTCCGAAAAGAACTCCAATCCATGGGCTTCGACACCGGCGATTCTGTGACGCCCATCATTCCGGTCATGTGCGGTGAATCCAGCACAGCAAAGGCGATGACGCAAGCGCTTGGCCATGAGGGCGTGATGGCAGGCGCCATCGTGTTCCCAATGGTGGCACGAGACAAAGCCAGAATCCGAACCCAAATGTCGGCAGGATTAACACGACAAGATTTGGATGATGTCCTTGCTGTCTTTGAGCGCGTCGGTCCCAAAGTGGGCCTCATCTGAGGCTCACTCGGACTCGAATGCATCGACGACTTCCAGCATCTCGGTGTCTTTGCCCACCATTTCTTCTGCTTCAGCCACGGTCTCGGATTTTGTTTCCATGCCCTCAAACGGGTCCGTCCCGTCTTCGATCATGCACAAGAGTCGCCAGCGTGGCGCCCAGGAGAGGTGGACGTAAACAGGTCCCGGCAGCAACAACAACGCCCACACCACCACTGCCGGCATGCTCAACAATCCGGTTCGGTCGATGGTGAGCAGCGCCAAACCAAGGAAAGGCATGGGGTAAAGCATGCTTCGTGGAGGCGTAACGGGGTGGCGCTTGGAAACGGTCACCAACGCCAGTGAGATGAATCCCAAGAAGGCACAGGAGAGCAACAGCCAACCCGTGTGGTAAATCCACTGCACCCCCCAAACTTCGTTGTCAGCCTCAGCAAAGGCGTAGGGGAGCAACAACGCAAGCGAGACCAATAGGCCGTAAAATGCGCCGATGTTAGCGGGATGACTCAACCACAAAGGAAGGCGAGAAAAGCGACGAGAGAGGGACGTTCCGAGCAGCGTTTCACGCTCGTCTGCGGCCAATTGCTCGACCTTGGTCGTCCAAGTTTCGTTGGTTGGCACATCCGTCGGTTGTGCGAATGGGTTTTGAACATAGAGGGTAGTTTTACACAAAAAGAATCATTCTTTACGGCCAAAAAATGCCACCAAGGGGCTTTCGACTTCCAATTCACCTTCTTCTTCAAACCAAGAACGTTCCAGCAGACCTGAATCCATTTCCTCACGCTCTCGGGCATCATCGATGGGGTCGGGCACACCGTTCACCGCATCTCTCAAGGCAATGGCTTGGTTGATGAGGGCGAGGTGACGCACAAGCGTGGGTGTACGTTGCTTCAGTGAAGAGAAATGGCCGAGGACAGGGAAATCCATGGTGTCCTGAGCGAGGCCAAACCCGCCAAGAAGTTCATCGGGGATCACCCGTAGACGGTTTGGACCTGCATCGCACCAACGACCATCACTCAGTCTGACCATCACCTGTGCTTTTCCCATTGGCTCATCGGACATGAACGGGTGGTTGATGTTCACGGCCAAGGGTGTGCTGGCATGACTTTGGTAACGCATGACCAAGACGGTGATGTTGATGACCAGGGTGAGCAGGGCGATGCCTGCGGCCACGGTTGTGGAGAATGCAAGCCACTGCAGCAGGAAAAACAACACCGTGGCAAGCGCCGTGCTGCTCGCCAGACCCACGTTACGACCGCGTGTGAACGGTTGAGCGACGGGCGTTTGTATGAACGGTACCATGTCGGCAGGTAGCGTGCCGAGTGCCTCATCCATGGGGGGACATCCGGGGGGCAATCACTTGAACCTCACGCCCGAGGGAGTTGATGGTCACTGGCCTTGAGGGTCCATGCCCCTGCATCTTGAGCATAGGTTCGGATGACCACGAGGTGCGACGCCACGTCAATGCCCCATGCTGTGGTCCAATCACGAAGTTTTGGTTGGAGTTTCGCCCACTGTTTTTCCACACCTGCAAGATTACGGCGTTGGTGATGAAGGAGCATCGCCGCCGTTTGAATCAATCCTTGTACGAGGAGAATCTCTTCCGAAGGGGCCTGCCGATGCTTGAGCATGTTCCACAAATCTTCCCATGCCTCGTGGGCATGCCAAAACTTTGCACCATCAAACAATGCCATGCCTTCTTCCAGTTTTTCCACCTCGTCATTTGAGAGCGGTTGGGCGTTCAAGACCGGCATGTCCGCTCCTGCAAGCCACGCCTTGAAACCCTTCGCAACGGCCTGCTTTCGCCGCACCCTTCAAGAGGGGGTTTGTGAAAGAGCGGGCATAGGGTGCGGACGCATGGTTGTCATCGAACACGGAGACCTGCTTGAGCAACGGCGCGGGGGCGTCGATGTTTTGCGCGTTCTCGTTCGCACGCTGGCTCTTCACGAGCAATCCGGTGCTGTGCTCCTGCGTCGTTCAAAGCAAGGTGAGGCGCCCGTAGAAGGGTGGCTGTTGTTCCGATTGGGCCATCCTGTGATGGCGTTTTCTTCCTCTGGTCTCAAAGGATTGGAAGCCTTGCTCGCCATCGAGGCGGATGCACTCGATGTCAACAACGATGTGGAACTCTACGAGTTGAGCATGGCAGCGTTACGCTCCACCATGGCAGAGCACCCAGACAGCGTGCTCCATCTTGAACACCAAACTTCTGAGCATCGCGGCGATGCATGGTGGTCTTCCGTGAGGCTTCCATCAACCTCTTGGCGGCGTGCCGACCGGCTCGAAGACATCGACGAATTGGCTCTTCCATCAGAGCACCGACGACGTGAGGGCCAACCTCAGCACGAGCAGGAAGTGCTTCACCCGGGTGGCGTCTATTTGTTTGACTCTCCTGATCCTCATCCGATGATTCACCTCGCCGTCGAACTGGCCGAGCGAGGCATGCCCCTGTTGGGGTTGTTCGGCCTGCCGCATGCCTCAACGGACATCACGCAACGTCTTCCTTCGCCACAATGTTATGCGTTGCTCTCCCCTCATGGAGCGTACCAACTCCTTCAGACACGCGAGGAGATCCTCGCAACCGTCAACGCCTTTCAATGGGGCAACGAGCGTAGCGTCATTCTCTTGGACGGTCTTGACCGCTTGGGCAATGCCTTTGGTGACGATGCGATGCTTGACATTTACCGGTCCATCGGGGACGGTGTACGGTTCAACGATCATGTCCTCATCTGCACCACCGACCTCGAAATGTACGATACACGGGTTCGGCATGGCCTTCTCTCTGAATGTCTACCGTTGCGTGTATCAACGGTTGAAGGGTGGCTTGATGACGCCGACGGCTTGTGGGACCATCCTGTTCTTCTCGCTCCAGATGAGGAGGAAGAACAGTGGTTGGAAGCACAAATCCGACACCAAGGTGCGAAAGTTGGCGGACCGGCATATATTGGTGATGCCGGCCTCGTTGGTGGAAGCATTGAGGTCGACGAAACGACGCGCCAGGAGGCAACCAAAGCGCTCAATGATGTGGTGAGTGAATGGCCAAGCGCTCAAGCAACGCCGCCAGCCTTGCCACAGGAGGAGACTGCACCGACGAGCATAGGGGCTACCGCGTGGCGTCCGGTTGACGAGACTCCCGTTCTCGAAGGCAGGTACGTGAGCGAATCGCCTCATCTCTCGCGGGTTGTGGAGGTGCCGGATGTCAAGCCCCAAAAGATGCCCAAAAAGCGCCTTTTGCGACCTGCCCAACCCAAACGCCCGCCTCAGTTGCGTAAGGCTCAACGACTTCAGGCGCGCAAACCTGCACCTGTCCTTCCTGTAATCGATCAGGGTCTTGCCTCGCAGAAAAGTTCAGCCATCGTTACTGCAGCACCCGACCTTCCAGAATGGCCGGCCAAGCGAGCCACAAAAGATGCGTACCGTAAAGAGAACATGGACGGTTACACGCGCCGTCAAGACCAAGCGTTGGAGCGTCAATCCGCCATACCTCGTCCGGTTCAAACCAGCGCCTTGCGTGACAATGTTGCCTCGTCCCCCGACTTGACTTCGTCCGCCCTTCCCGAACCACGGGTCCCAAAGACGGTGGACCTGCCCGCCGATTCCGAGGCAGCACCTCTCACAAACAGCCTTCGTCCGGTCGAGGACATTGTTCGTGAACAGGCACGCGAGGCAGCCTCCATGCCACAACACGCTACCGACCTCGACGAAATGTACGAAAAATGGACGACGTTTGAAGAGGTCGATGGGTTGGATGCTACGGCTTTGTACAACGAGAAAGGCGAAGCACTCGAGCGGTACAAAGGTGGGTCTTCATGAGTCAACCATCCAAACTGCGTTCGGTTCTCGAAGAGGCAAAAGAGCACCTCAGCTCCTCCGTCATTCTCGCCGACCAAACCACGGTGGATGAACAAGTCGAACCTCCAACGAAGGAGCAGCCAGCACGCTCAAAACTCAACACGCTCCTTGGCAAGACATCCACTCGCCAGAATGCCTCCTCGTTGTTCCAGCGCATTGGTGTGGCGCAACGACCAACGTACGACCTCATCGCAGACCGAATTCTTGGGTCCGACGTTCACCAACATCGTACATTTCTTGACGAGGGGTCTGGCTATGCGGAACATGTAGCAGAGCGGCTCCGCCATTTGCAAGAGCGCTTGGAAGCAAGGCCGAATGACGAAAACATGGTCGCTGAGAAACAGGGTTATGTTGGGGTTGAACAGGACGGCCGCCCTGTGTGGATGCAAATTCTTGATGAGCAACGCGGAAGAGCCATTCATGCGCTTCAGGAGGACCTTTCCCCTCCACGTCAAGATGATCGATTGCATGCCACACAGGTCCTTGATGTCGCAGCACCTTGGCCTGCCCGACTCGTTTGGTCAAACCACAAGACGTTCAAGCATTGGTTCGTCTGTGAGGAGAATTTCGAAGCAACCCAGTGTTGCGAGGTTGCCATTGACCACCCCGGTCGTCGCATGAATCTGCTTCATATCGAAGCCCATCCACAGTCGGGATGCACCCATTTGATTCAAGCAACGGGTCAGGCCCTGCTTCGCCGTCAAGAGGGTCATGTACTCACGCTATCTGCGGCAGACCTTGCCTCGCCCGACGCCATGAATTCACGCTGGAAAGATGCTTTGGCAGGGGCGACTGCCCTGCTCGTGGACGATGTACAGGAATTTGCTCATGCAGAGGAATGGAACCATCAATTGGGTCTCCTTCTTGACCATGCTCTCAACCTTGGTCTTCAGGTCGTGGTGGGGGGTCGTGGCGAATGTGCTTCCTTCCCACCTTCACGCTTGAAGGAACTTTTGAGCACGGCCGTAACGGCCGAAGTTCATTCTCCGTCCGTTGCCACATTGATGGCGTATGGGCGGTGGCGTTGTGCACAGCGAAACATGTTGATCTCCGATGCACACTTGGCTCAAATGGCCAGAATGGAGCCTGCGAGTTGGCGGGCGATGGATGGCCGTTTGGAACAACTTGCAATGGCTGTAGATCAGGGGGCTGTGTTGCTTGACCACGATGATGTTTCCAAAGTACTCTCCCCCGTGAGTTCGCCCCCCTCCTCAGTCGCCTTGGCATCGCAACGGATTGAAGACGTGGCGAAGACCTTGGTCGGTGAAGCACTTGATAGCGTGTATTCCTCGCTCGACCCTGGTGGCGTTGAATTGCACATGCCACTCAAGCCAATGCCAGAAGATGAGTATTCGCCACCTGAATGGGATGAACATACGTTTGATAGAAACCGTCCGGATGGATTCGAACAGCGTCTTTCCGAGGTGGTCGAACGCATCACCCCCGCCCATCCTTCCGTGCTGGATGTTCATGAGCGTGAACGCTACTTGCTCTCCGATGATGCGTTGCCGCTTGATGACATCGAGCGCGCCGTCGATATTCTGGTTGAACTCGATCATGGAATTGATGAACAACTGCACGGTTCGCACATCAAAGCTCAGTCGGCGACATCCGAATTGAACAACCTCGAGGATCGGATGGTGGCGCTCGCACAGCGTGCCGTTGATGCTGATATTGACGAACTGATCACGATTGCGGATGAACTCCGAGCATTGGAGGAGCGCCTTGTGGAATTGGACCCTGAACGGCCCCCTCTGCCTCCGTTTGAGGAAGACGTTGTCCCTTCCCGAAACAGGCGTGTCGCACGCCGCCGCTCTTCAACCAAGAAAGCCTCTCCTGCAGAGGCGGATGCACTCGATACATACGAACCGGAAGGCGAATGGAACATCGACGGAGAAGGTATCGAGGCAGAAGACCTTCTCGCTGAAGAGCCACCCGAGAAGAACCTCGTTCACCTTGCGCGACTTCGTCATCGAAACGTGCTCAAAGGTGAGGAAGAGTGAGGGCACCTTGGTGGATGCAAGGCGTCCACTTTTCGTGTCAAACGGATTGTGGCCGATGTTGCGATGAACCCGGCGGCATTGTTTACCTCTCGACGGATGATGCGCAACGACTTGCAGAGCATGCGGGTCTAACAGTGGAAGACTGGCTTGAGCGAGATACCAGAAAAACGTTTGATGGACGCTATGTGCTGAAGAGTCGCGAGGAAGACGGAATCTGCATTCATCTCAACGAAAAAAAGCAATGTGAGATCTACGAAGTGCGCCCTCAACAATGCAAGGCCTTCCCGTGGTGGGGCGAAAACTTGGCCACACCCGCAGCGTGGGAGAAAACGAAAGCATCGTGTCCAGGCATTGATGCCGAAGATGCCATTCTCATCGATGGGCACACCATACGATTGAACATCTTCGCTGACCGTACCTCCACCAAGGGCTTTCGAGCCTGGCCTGTGGCCAAGCATCGATGGAAACGGTAGGCTGCGGCGGTGTTGCTGGGCACACCGATTTTTTCTTCGGGCAGAGGAAGGAGCCGACTTTATACGAAACATGCATGTCCGCCTTCATGAGGGAGGATAGATGACGGACAACAAACCGCTGTTTACCGTTGAAACATCTCACCTCAACACGGGTATGCGGGGCATACCCGTGGGAACGTGTCGAACCTCGTTTGTGACACCGAGCGAAGGGGTGCATTATTGTGGCTACCCCATTGCAGAACTCGCCCATCACACCCCAGAGGACGTGGTGTATTTGTTGTTCAACAAAGAACTGCCAACGCCCGAGCAGGCGGAGGTCTTCCGCGCCGATCTTGCCTCCCGCGGGGCCGTTCCTGAAAGCGTCGCTGCCGTGTTCCACACCTTGCCCAAAGACGGTCATCCCATGGATTGGATGAGTGTCGGCATCCATACCCTCGGCATGCTGGACACCACCGGTGACTGGAAAGAGGATGCCCTGAATCTCATCGCTCGCATGCCCCGCTTGATGGGGTTGCTCTTCCGCATCCGCGAAGGACGAGGGGACAACATTCCAGCCGATGATGTGAGTTTGAACATGGTCCAGCGTTTTGTCAACACCCTCGAAGTGGACGGTGTTGACAAGGCACTCATGGAGCGAATCCTCGCCACGTATCTCGTTTTGCACATGGACCACGGTGGCGGTAACCTTTCCACCTTTACCGGCAAAGCCATCGCTTCGGGTCATGCAACGGTCTACGCCTCCATCGCCGGTGCCATGAACGCCTTGTCTGGACCGCTCCATGGGCGTGCGAATCAGTCCTGTTTGGAATTCGTGCTTCGCATCGGCACCAGCGACCCCGAAGAGGTGGAAGCCTTTGTCCGTGGCGAACTCGCTGCGAAGCGGCCTGTGTTTGGCTTTGGCCACGCTGTGCTTCGCGAAGAAGATCCCCGCGCTACCGTACAGTTTGCCCTCGGTGAGGAACTCTGTCCCGACGATGAAAACTTCAAGATCATTCGAACGCTTCGTGAAGTCGCACCCCGCGTGCTCGCTGAGAACAAGAAAATCTCAAACCCCAACGCCAACGTCGATATCGCCAGCGGTGCTCTCTTGCACCATGTTGGCTTCAAGGACCCGACCTATTACACCACCTTCTTTGGATGGGCACGCGTTTCAGGAATCGGTGCGCAAATCATCGATGAGCGGACCGTCATGCGTGGCGGGAAAGGAACGCCCATTTACCGACCGAAGTATTTCGCCGAAGAGCAATCGCTCCGTCACATCGAGTGAATGTCCAAGACGGGACGAGAGGTCTTTCCAGACCCCCGATGACCGATCATTCTTGGGGCTGCCCACGGTGGTGTCGCTCCATCCGATTTGGCCAATACATCTTCGACCGATGCAGGCCAATTCCATTGGGTCTTCCATTCGCGAACGAGTTGATCTCGACGTTCATGGTCGCATTCGTGCCATGTGGGGGATTCTGCCTCCAGTTCACGAAGCAGCGCGAGGTGGTCGTCTTCTTGCGCTTGTTCCAATAGCGTCCATTGCTGTTCTGTCAGAGGGCGTGTTCCCGGCTGACACCACCTTGCGTGACCGGAGGGTAGCCAAGTCAGCGCAGGGTCAGCATTGTCGGTCAAAGCGGTCATGCCCGAACGGAGAAGGCGGTGTTCAATCTCGGGCCGGGTGGGCCAAACATAGGTTGGCATGCCTTCTCTTGAGCGGTTCAGCCGTTGGTAGGCCGACCCATGAAGGCCAACGGGACGGCCAAAAGGAAGCCGACGCGTGGATGATTGAAAATATTCAACGGCACAGGGCAACATGGAACTTCCTTGCTGGCGGTGTGTGTTCACCAAGCGCTTAAACGGCATAGAAATGTACTGAGGAAGTGCCTGGAGGCGCTGCGTGTTTCGGGTTCCATACGGCGGTATGTAGGGAATAAGTGCCGCCCAAGGGCGCTTTGTTTGCGAAAGCCTTGCTGAAGCAGGCATGCCTTTGTGGAAGGCATAGAACACGGTATTCTCTGCCGGTACCTCGTGTTCATCGAGCAAATCTTCGGCCAGTCTCATGGCATCTGCAACATGTTGGTTGTGCTGTTTTCGGCCGAGGTATCCGCCACCGGTCGCTGCTTTTGGATGAGGTCGCTTGATTTCGATGCACCCCATTTTTCCTTCTTCGACCCAAGCACGCTGAACCTCGGTGTCCCCCAAAAGGTCTGAGAAACTCAGAAACCCCAGGTCCACCAAGTCATCATGCTTCCACTCCTCGACCCAGTGAGGCTTGTTTGCGACAAGGTGTTTAGGGACCGAAACATCCCTGTCATGATGAACGATGAGCTGTCGGTCAGCCGTTATCCGAATGTCAAATTCAATGCCATCGAACAGCGTGATGGCGTGGCGCAGGCTCACCAGTGTGTTCTCGGGCGGTTGGCTCCACGGCTCACCTTCGCCCATGCCCAATGCTATCATCGGCTTCACTCAAGGTTTGCCTTTGCAACAGACCTGTGACAATCACTCGTTGCAAGGTTGAACATGCCGAAGGCATAAAACCGTGATTCGATGACACGAGGCCATGGACCCTTCTGAAATCATGATGGGCATGATCGTGGTCCTCACCCCAATCATCTGTTGGTATTTTACCCGCCAACAACGCGAATTTCGTGTTCCATGGCGCTCGTGGGCAGCGGAATTCCACAACAAGCGATACTATCTTCACGCCATGGGATACATCGTGATCATTCGTTGGAAGGCCATCACCGACAAACTCAACGAACCGATGAAAGTTCGNACCGGNCATTGGACGGANTGGATTCATGCCNTTGAAGGAGNTTTNACAAAATGGATTCAGGATGTGTTTCGTAACGATGGCCTCACCGAGTTCTTGAATTTCCATTACCTCTTTGTGTACCTGTTTCTCATCTACGTGACCACGGTGTATTTCGCCTACGCTGGCGACCGTGACATGACCGACAAAGTCACCCTGAATTACTTGCTCATCTATGCCCTTGCCGTACCCTACTATTTGTTCTTCAACGTTGAAGTCACCTCTTCCTGGATCCCTGGCATGGATGCTCTGCTTTACCAAGACGGTTGGTACACGGTGTTCTACGCCCTCCATGACCCGCTGGACAACGCTGTCCCAAGCCTCCATGTGGCGATTCCATTCGGTATTTTGATGCTCAATTATCTCCATGTCAAAGAGCGTGGAGGCACCATGAAAGAATGGCGTCATTATCCTTACCATGTGTTTGTTTTCGTCAACACCTTGCTGTTCACCTTCACGATTCTTTACCTCGGCATCCACTGGGTCGTGGATATTCCACTTGGCATCCTCATCGGCGGTATTGGTGCGTTGTTCATTCATCATTTGCAACCGCGTCTTCGAAACGATTACGGCCCGGTCTTCAAGGGTATTTCTCGCGAAAAAGTACGACGTCACATTCTGGTTGAAGGCATCGTCGTGCTGCTTTTGTTAACCACGATGCTGATGGCCGTGAATTACCAGGAAGAGACGATTGACGAGCGAGTTTCCTTCCAGTTGGGTTCAGGAGACAGCACCTTTGAAATCATTCAGACGGTTGAACCGGGTGAACATGTCCGCTCAAACATCACGAATCTTAACCAGAACGGCGAACTTGAAATCGTCTTGGTCATGGTGGAAACCAGTGTCCCTGCTATGGCAGGGGGAGGCATTGATTGGGAGGTCATGAAAGAGCTGGGTGACCACTTCACCATCGCCCCCCAAACCACCTTGAGTTTGAACATCACCTCACCGAACATTTACCATTTCATCGTCATGCATTACGAAGGCAGCGATGATGATGAAGCGACCATGCAGGTGCGCATCATCAACGATTACGGTGATGATAAAATGGGTCAGGCGATGTTCTTGAGTTTGCCCTCGTTGTGGATGACGGGCTTTGTTGTCCATCGTCTCTATCGGCTGAAGAAGGAAGGCCGTCGTTTCATCGATTCTACACCCTCTTATGTGTGGGCATCCTCCCACGCAACAGACGAAGAGGCCTAATCGCATGTCGGTTGAATCCATCGAAGCATCTGTTGCACGGTTGGCAGATACCGCCGGTGGCCAGATTCTTGCATCTGTCCGAGATGCCATTCAGCGTTCCCTGAAGTTCTACATCGCCTTTTTTGCTGTGGGATTCATGGTGGCTTTCCCACTCACGAGCGACCTCATCTCTTGGCTGATCCACGAGGAACGGCTTCCTACAGGCGTGGACATCATCGTTATTTCACCGGTCGAGTTCATTTTCCTGCAACTCCGGGTGGCAGGGTATGCAGGTTTGGTGTTGGTCGCCATGTTTGTGGTCGGACAGGTCGCTGTACACGGCGTTCGTCATCAAGCGGTTCAAGAGCGACTACGCGAATTGGAAATGCAACTTCCACGCCCAGGCCCAACGGTTGTGCTGGCGATTCTTGGGGCGCTCGTTCTGATGGTTTTGGGCATGGCGTATGCTTGGTATGGCTTGATACCCTTGCTTCTGGAATACTTGACCACCGATGCACAGCAAGCGGGCCTTTCCACAGAGTGGCGTCTCTCGGGCTATGCCGGCTTCATCGTCAACCTGTTGGCAGCCTCTGCCATTGGTTTTCAAGCCCCGCTGTTGACATTGATGATCTTGAGGTCGGGTATGTTCACACGTCAGCAACTCGCAGCCTCTCGTCGCGGTATTTGGTTCGCCGCCTTTGTGATGGGAGCCTTTCTCTCTCCTCCAGACCCGCTTTCGCTCTTCCTTGTTTCATTGCCCGTGATCTTGCTCTTCGAAGCGGCCATGCTGGTTGACCGATTCACACGAGGGTGAGTTCGGCCAGCACAGCCTCCTCAAGCACCGGCATGTTTCCTGGACGAGTTTGGTAATTCAGCCCATGAAAGTCAGACCCGACGCTGATACCCAAGCGGTGCTGGCGAGCGTGGTGCATCAATTCAAAGCGGTAAGCGTCGTCATGGCTCCGATGAACCGCTTCAACACCGTTTACGCCAAGTTCTGCGAGTTTCTTCACCAGCGTCTCGGTGGAAACGCCGTAGTAGAGCGGATGGGCAAGCGAGGTGATGCCACCTGCCGCCCTGACCGCCTCGACGGCCTCAGCAACCGAGGGTTTGGTATGTGCAACAAAGGCAGGTAAGCCATCTCCAATCCATGATTCAAACGCTTCCTGTTTGTTCTCGACATAGCCCATTTCAACCATCACTTCCGCCAGATGAGGGCGTCCAACCGAGCCGGAGGCCCGAGCACAAACGGCATCGAACGAGACGGGCATTCCAAGGTCATTCAATCGCTCACACATGGCTTTCATGCGAGGGAAGCGACCGTCTTGGCGAGGTGCAAGCCACGCTTTGAAGGCTTGAATGGCGGGGTCATCTTCTTCGGGGTGATGATTCGGAAAATAGGCCAACAAATGCCATGATGATGAGGCGCGCTCACGCCCGGTGCTCTTGAGTTGAGCGTCCTCGGGTGCAACGGCAGGGTTGCAAGTGATCTCTACTCCGGGGACAAATCTCATGCCGTTCACCTTTGCTTCACGGGCCGCCTCGACCCATCCATCGGTGGTGTCGTGGTCGGTGAGGGCCCATACGTTCACGCCCTCGCGTGCCATGAGTTGTGCAACGGTTGCGACATCGTGTTGGCCATCGCTATGCGTTGAATGCGAATGCAAATCCATCGCTTGCGTCCACATGATGGAAAGGAAGGGCTCAACCTCTTTGAAGCATTCTTTCAGAACAAATCGTCCAGGTTTGGCAAATCGGGAAGGTTCGAGGAAGTTTGTTGCGGCGGCGTGGCCGTCTCATCCATTGCAAAGAGATCGTCCAGATCGGGTAATGTTGGCGTTTCAACACGGACCTGCGAGGGGGCTGCCACCTCGTGTGTGCTCGATGGAACGGTCTCCATTTGAGGGAGTTCAGGCAGGTCGGGCAGTTCGGGTAGCGTGGGGGTGGGTGCGAGGTCGGCAACCTGACCGGTTGATGGTTGAGTCGCATGCTCCAGGTTGGGGAGCGGGACGCTGGGTGTGCCGTCACGGACGAACTCACGGTTGGGGCTCAAGCCGGGTATGGTGCTGGGGTCGACCAAGGACTGTTCCTCCTTTCCGGGGAGCGGAACGGGTTCGACGAGCACGCGCTCAAGCGTTTGCCCAGTTTGCTCATCCGTAGGGGCGGCTTCTCGGTTGTTGGAATTCTTCATGTTCGCAGCCTCAACCTCTTCCAGCGTACGAACAACGGCAGCACCAAACTCTCCTGTTGAGAGGGTGCTTATGGCGGATTCAACTTCCGCTGTTTCACTGGTTGAGGTGTCGCCGAGGATGCTGGTGAGAATGGATGCGGTGGTGGGGTTGACGCTGGTCTGTTCATGTGAGGTGGAAGTGCTGTACGAAGATGAAGCCGTGGTTGAAGCATAACCTGTTGGTGATTGCACCAGTTCAGGAACGGGTCGTTCTTGGTTTGCAAATTTCGCGACGATAATGGCGATGGCGGCGAACACCACGGCTCCCATTTCTTCCACTGTAATACCAGCATAGCCCACGAACTCAAGTTGCAAGTTCACAGCACTCGCGACCAGTAAACCACCTGCGAGCAGCGTTGAGAAAGCTGCGAGTCTTGGGGCGAGCGGGTCGTGTGCCACGGTGCGAGTGTTCGCGCACCATGATTTATTCATTCGCTTCCCAAATCACGACGAAGTTCTGCTGAACGAACGGTGTTTTCCATGAGCATTGCGATGGTCATTGGTCCTACGCCTCCGGGAACGGGTGAGAGCCAACCAGCGACATCTTCCACGGCTGGGTCAACATCTCCTGCAAGCCGCCAGCCTCGTTCTCGAGAAGCATCGTCGACACGGTTGATGCCGACATCAACCACAACGGCTCCGGGTTTGACCCAAGAGGCTTGAACCATTTCTGGCCGCCCAACCGCCGCCACGATGATGTCGGCTTCCGAACAAATGGTCTCCACGCTCTCGGTCTTGGAATGGGCGACGGTGACCGTTGCATCAGCCCCACGGGCTGCAAGCAGCAAAGCCGCAGGCATACCGACGATTCTTGAGCGCCCCAGAACCACCGCACGCTTTCCTGCCAGTTCGATTCCAGCCCAATCGAGCATGCGCATGACACCGCTGGGCGTGCACGGCAGCAGACCATCCACGCGACCTTGCACCAACCGTCCCAAGTTTTGTGGGTGGAAGCCATCGACGTCTTTGGACGGATGGATCATGTCCGTGATGGCTTCCTCGTCCATGTGTGAGGGGAGGGGTGACTGAATGAGGATGCCGTGAAGGTCATCTTGATGGTTCATCTTCTCAACATGGTCCTTCAGAACGGCTTCATCGGTGTCTGCTGGTAGTTCGATATGGGTTGAACGGATTCCCAACCGTTCACAGGTTCGAACTTTGGAGTTCACGTAGACATGCGATGCAGGGTCGTCTCCCACAATGATCACGGCAAGATGCGGGACAATACCGTCATCTGAGAGAGCAGCAATGCGCTTTGCAAGTGCTCTTTCCACCTCTGCTGCGCAGGCTTTTCCGTCGAGGCGTTGAGCACTCACATGCTTGCGAGATTGAAGTTGCTCTTGAGCGTTGGGATGCTCTCACAGCGGCGTTTTGATACCGATGGCACGCACGATACACCATCCTGCGCGCGCTTCCCAAATTGCAAATGCTCCACCAAACAACGCCCCAGCAACGGCATACCATCCCAAATCAAAGGCGAGGATGTCGGTGTACAACAACGCCGCAAGAACAAGACCAGCGATAACGGAGGCCATGCCCCCGAGGAACCTCGCCGCCTTTCCTTGAGCATCAATGTTGCATTCCACCATGACGCAAATTAAGCATATTGAGTATATCAAACACTGTTTATTGAGAACGAAATGGAGCCAACGGAGGGACTCGAACCCCCGACCGTCTGATTACAAATCAGACGCACTACCAGCTGTGCTACGTTGGCCTCATCCAGTCGTGTTGCCTCTCCTTGATGAAGGAAACGGCAGATTTCTTCGTTTTCGGTGACGGTCAAAGCAAAGAACAAAGAGCGATTGCACCGATTATGGACGACGAAGGTGCGATGCAGTACCTCGCCAGCCATGGGCAACAAAAGACTGGAAACGACGTGATTTTCAGTTGGCTTGCTCGCTATCAACAAGCGGCTGCAGCAGGTGCGGATGCGGTCAATGGGACCATTGGTGCCTTGCTTGAGGACGACGGCTCCTTGGCGGTCAATCAGGTGGTTGATGCTGCCCTTCGTGTGGCACCAGCCCATGAATTTGCGGCCTATGCGCCGTTGAAGGGCTTGCCGAGTTTTCTCGATCTCAGCATCACCTTGGCGCTTGGTGACCAACGTGCTTCCTTGGAATCGTTGGGCCTTCACCACGGTGCAACGGCAACGCCTGGTGGTTCTGGGGCGCTGTACTTGGCAGCCACCAATTTTGCCGAACGCGGCGAAGCGGTTCTCCTCCGTGACCGACATTGGGGTCCTTACGCAGGATTTGTCCGTGGGTGCGGTTTGAAGCAGCACACGTACCCGCTCCTCCCTTCCGTTGAGCACGAAGCGCATCCATTCGTGGACCTCGACGGATTCACCTCAGCATTGGAAGCGCTGGCCTCATCACAATCCACGGTCATGACCTGGTTGAATGACCCAGCCCACAACCCAACAGGCCTGTCCTTGCCCGCAGAAAGCCGGTATGCATTGCTCAATGCGTTCATGGAAAGCGCTGCTCGGCACCAGCATGTCGGCCACACCCTGCTCCTTGACGCAGCCTATCACCTGTATGCTGACGAACCGCATGGTTGGGCGCAGACGATCGCTGAGGCGCTTGAAGCAGGGCTTCCATGGCCTGAAAACATGCTCATTTGTTTTGCGATTTCGCTTTCAAAATCGCACACCATCTACGGACTTCGTACCGGGGCACTTGTTTATCTTCACCCTGAACAAGCCAGCATTGACCGCCTCCGTGATGTCATGGGTGTAACGGGGCGGCAAACATGGTCGGCTGCCCCCCGAGTAGCACAACATGTTCTGAGTGAATTGCATGCCACGTCTCAAGGTGGCGAGTCGTGGGCACAAGAACGTGACCGACTTGCAGCCTTACTGATCCAGCGCAGAACCACGTTCATCAACGCGTGCAACGCACTTGGTGTGGCCGTGAACCCCAGTCATGACGGTTTCTTTGCTTGGTATGAATGCGAAGACCCCGAGCGTGTTGTTGAAGCCTGTGCGCAACAGCATGTCTATTTGGTTCCCTTGAAGGGCGGCGTACGAATCGGTCTTTGTGCCATTCCACACCATCAAATTGAGCGGGTGGCAACAGCACTCCACAAGGCCACGGAGATGGTAAAGTGAGTCGATTGAGTCGGGAGAACTTTCTCATCACAGGCGCCGTGTGCATTGTCTTTGGTGCAGCGATGAGCGTTGCGAATCTCGGTCCGATGGCGATGACAGTTGGTTTGTTCGGTATCGTCTTTTTCATCACGGGAATGTCGCTTGGACGTCAAACGGGTCTGTCGCCCGAAGCCATCGCTGGTTGGATCCCGGATGAGGAGATGCTCCCGGATGCAGGACGGTTCATGTTTCGCGTTGATGTGACGCTCGATGAGCCGATCCGTTCTTCGATTTTGTGCGGACCCTGCGGCCATGTCACCGTTCAAGACGGTGCAAAACCACCCTCATTTGTGTGCCCAAAATGCGGTCGCCAACTTTGGGATGAAGAGGAATGAATCGGCCGTTTCATCTCCTCATCAAACGGTGATTTCAAGGCAGGTGCACCTTTCGCAGAACCATGGATGCTCCAGATTTGCTGAATCCCGAGCGTCGCTTGTTGTCGATGATGCTTGATGACCCTGGGCGTTCGTTCGCTGGTTACACCATGGAACAAACATTGCACATGTGCAATTGGACCGATCAAGCCATCGCCATCGGAGCAGCATATGGTTTGCAAAACCACGGTCTTGTCGAAGTGGTGGAGACGCATTCGAACACCTACACGCTGGACCATCTTGGTGAAGAAGCCCTCGAGAGCGGTTTGCTCGAACAACGGCTTTGGACCTGGATGTGTGAGCAGGATTCGCCTTCGATGGCTGACTTGCAAAAGGCGTTTGAACGGCATGAGGCAGGGCCAGGTATTGGCTTGCTCAAGAAACTCGGCGTTTCGCTCTCCGATGGATTGTTGACCGCAGCATCTCCGGAAGCTGTTTCTGAGGTCATTGAAACGAGGGTTGATTTCCTTCAATACCTCAAAGACGGGATCACCGATGAATTGTTGAATGATTGGATGATCAATCCCGGGGATGGGCCAATAGGTAACGCTGAGGAGTTGATTGAGTACTTCTCTTCTCGTGCTGGATTTGTTAAGAGATTGGAGCGAACCGAGCGGGTCTTTCTTCTCACCGAAAAGGGGGATGAATATCCAAGAGAATCCCTAGAATATGTGAGCATCGTGTCTGAGATAACACCTGAATTCCTACAAAAAGACGGCTGGAAGAATGCGGAGTTCCGAGCGTTCGATGTGACCCTTGAAGCAACCACGCCACGAACGGGACGCAGTCATCCCATGCAGGCTCTCATCGAACGCATTCGTTCGGTCTTTCTTGAAATGGGGTTCTCCGAACTGGTTGATGATTATGTTCAATCCGCAGGCTGGAACATGGACGCTCTGTTCATCCCACAAGACCACCCTGCAAGAGAAATGCAGGACACTTTTTACCTCGATGAACCGGCATCCATCAACCTCGATGAGGACGTGATGCAGCTCTGGAAGAACATTCACGAACACGGTGGAGAAACGGGTTCAACGGGCTGGGGAGGCTCCTATTCAACGGATGTGTCCAAACGTGCACTGCTACGAACACACACCACGGTGAACACGATTCAATATTTGGCGGAACACCCGAAAGAAGCCTGTCGCGTGTTTTCGGTGGACCGTGTGTTCCGAAAGGAAGCCATCGACCGAACCCACTTGCCAGAGTTTCATCAAATCGAAGGCATCATCATGGAAGAGGGTGCGAACCTTCAGATGTTGGTCACCACGCTGAAAACGTTCTACGCAAAGATGGGGTATCCCGAGGTGCGTGTACGTCCAGCCTACTTCCCATACACGGAACCCAGTCTTGAAATTGAGGTCAAATGGCGAGGGAAGTGGCTTGAACTTGGGGGTGCAGGAATTTTCCGACCTGAAGTCACCGAGCCGTTAGGGATCACCTCTCCGGTGCTTGCTTGGGGCATGGGTCTTGAACGCCTTGCCATGTTGGTGTTGGGCCTCGATGATATTCGACAGCTCTACATCTCGGACCTTGAATGGTTGCGCCAACAACCCATTTTATGACGCAGTTTTCGGGAATTGGCGTAGGGGTGAAGTTCTTAATCCGCCGTGGATAAAGTAGGTGCATGGAAGGCACAACCATCTCCCTGCACATGTCCAATGTCGAAACCATTCCTGGAAAGAACATCACCCAATCGCTTGGGTTGGTTACGGGTTCAACCGTTCGTGCCAAGCATCTCGGGAAAGACATTTTTGCAGGTCTAAAGAACATCGTTGGTGGTGAACTCAAGGCGTACACCGAACTCTTGAACGAGTCTCGTAACGAAGCATTGCAGCGCATGATGATGGCCGCCCACACCATGGGTGCCAACGGCATTGTCAACGTGCGTTTCGCTACTTCCAACGTCGCAGCAGGGGCTTCTGAACTGTTCTGCTACGGTACGGCTGTCATCGTCGAGTGAGGTGATTCCTTGTCAGAAGGGTATCTCATTGCCGTTTGGATTCTCATTCCAATCATGGCAATCTTTGGCTTCCCGCTGACCTCATGGGCGCTTGGTCGATGGTACCAAGGTCGTTTGATCGCCGCACTGGACGTCAAGGAAAAACAACAAGGCAAGTTGATGCAAAACGAATCGGTTCTGTCCACGTCCTCCCGAATGACAAACTTCAGCGCACCTTCATCCACGTTGCTCCATGTCAGTATTTGCGTCGGCCCTTCAACAGGTCAGATGTTCTTCATGTGGATCAAATCCATTTTCGGTGGTCGGCTCCACTCCTATGACGTCATCCTCGATTACGGCCGGAGAGAAGTTCTTCAACGGCTTCACGAGCAAGCGAAGTCCCTTGATTGCTCTTCCATGATCAACATTCGAATTGAAACATCAACCGTTTCGTTCGCCAAGAATCAAAACAACAAGACCTCATCCGTAGAATTCTTGGCCTTTGCAACAGGCTTGCGCTCCTGACGTCACTCCCATTCGTCTCGAAAACGTTGTTGACGCTCCTTGGCTTCATCATCGAGATGTTCCTCGTCGGGGGCATGTTCCTCTGGGTTGATGTACACGGGCTCGTCGTTTTCTTCGAAAAAGTGGTGCTTGAATTTTCCTCGAATGAAGTGTTTGAATTTCTCCTCATCAAACGGTCCAAAACGAACGTGATGTCGGTGGCCAGCCCTTCCCTGTTCTCGTTGCTGGCGCATGCGCTGCTGCCAGTATGTTCGAAACATGCGGATGCACAGGTCGGTGTCGTTGTCGATAGCGAGATGATCGGGCCATTCCATTTCGGAAACGAGTTCAGTGAATTTGTTCAGTGCGAGAACATAATCCTGAACCTCCGTTTCCACACCTTCCGAAGCACCGTCGCCCTCGGCTTCATCGGATGAGTTCTGGTTTTCTGCATCGTTTTCCTTGTCCTTGGTGGTCATGAAGGTTCAGTGGCGTTACGCTTTATGAACCGTTCAACGGCGCTTGGACGCACCCTCATAAGGAAAGACGGCTGCCCAACGGCATGGACCTTCAAGGAACGGTGAGCAGTGGGCTTGGTCGCGCCCATGTGTTCATGGCGCAGCCCCATTATCAGGAACAATTCCAAAAGGTGCTTGGCAAGACTGCGTGGCCGGGGACCCTCAACGTCACGGTGGACCTAGACATGCTCAGTGCTTACATCGCGTTGCGCCAAAAAGCGGGTATCGATACACTTGACGCACCGGCAGAGGCAAGGGAAGCGGCAAAGAATTGCGATGTTTCGGAATACGAACGCATCCGAATCCGAGGGTTCCTTCGGGACGGTGTTTCGTTCGGTGGTGCCTCGGCCTTCAAAGGTCACATCACGAACGGCGAAGACACCATCGAGTGTGCGTTGCTCATTCCCGATTTGACCCGTCACATGGATGTCATCGAGGTGATCTCCATCCACTTTTTGCGTGAAACGCTCGGTCTCAGCGATGGCGACCGTATCACGCTGTCATTGTGACCTGGTGTGGTAAGCGATAGGCAACACGCCGATGTCAGCCCATTCATTGTACAACATGGTCTTCATCTCGTGTTGTGCTGCCTGTTGCCAGCGCCCCTTTCTCGTCCGTTCTGCGGTTCTCCCTGTCGGTGGTGCAGAAAGACGGGTTGTGTGTGTCGATTCAGGAATCGGCGCATGCTCCCACGCAACACCCCACAGCACCAGCCATTCTGGAGGCGCAACCCCGAAATCGGCTTCATTCATGGGGTTTGAGATGGCCTCGTTCACCTCGCCTACCGTGATCTCACCAACGGCGAGTCTGAACAGTGCATTGGCGGTTCGACGTACTTGATTCCAAAGAAAGGCCTCACCCGTAATTTCAAAGCCGACCAGGCGTCCTTGGTCCATCCAGGGTTGTGCATTGAGGATCGTTCGCATGGGGTTCTTTCCCTCTTCAAGACGGGCAAAATTCCGTGCATCGTAGGTGCCGACAAACAACGATAACCAGCGTGCAAAGTCATCGTGGTCCGGCTCTTCCCAGAAATCCATCCCTTCGAGACGGTACCGGTAGGTGCGGTGCAAGGCCATGCGCGGGTTGAAATTTGGTTCGACCTCTTCCACGGTGAGCAGGGCAATGTTGTTGTCCAACCTGTCGTCAACCGCTCTGATGATTTTCCTTGGCGTGAGTGCAGCCCAGAGGTCCTTTTCCAAGTCGACAATGCCGCCGTTGATGCGGACATGAACACCCGCATCGGTTCGGCTTGACAGGACCAGCAACTGGTCTTCTTTTGGTCCAGTCAGCCACTTAAGCGACCTAAAGACACGGATTAGTTCACCTTGGACAGTGCGAACATCCGGTTGGATTTGGCTTCCATGAAACGCATCACCGAGATAGCCGATTCGGAAGAAAAGGCGAACCTTCTCTGCCACCAGAACCGCTCCTCAATCTTCGGAACTCAACGTAGCGATAGCGTCCTCTGGCGTGTATCCAAGAGCGCCAACGGCCCACTCAAGGGCCTGCTTGAGCCATGGTTGAATCATGGGTGCTTGTCGACTGGGGTCCATCACTTCAATGGCGTCAACGAGGTTGCGACTTGCCGTAAAGAGCACTTCATCGATGGGGATGTCCTCAAGTTCAAGGCGGCGGGCATAGCGCTGAAATTCCTTTACTGCCACAGGGATACGGCGGCATTCAAGAGCAAAGGACGCAAAGTCGGCGATGTATTCCATGTTCTCTTCGTCAAGTTCCATGGCCTTCTTGTAGGCGTTCATGATCTTTCGTCCAGGAACGACATCGTCCTGTGCTTCCATGTTCTTCATGTTTGCAAATTCAGCCCACATGTGGTGAAGTTGAGGGACATCAGCATGCTGACCGATCAAAGTTTCAAGTTCAGCGAGCGCACCATCAATGTCACCGTTTCGAAACAATTCAATCGGTTTTTGCATGAGTTCTTCAACCATCGTCG
>PBUZ01000084.1 GCA_002728035.1 Methanobacteriota archaeon | reverse complement strand
TAGGGCTCGTGGTCTAGGGGTTTATGACGTTGCCTTGACATGGCAAAGATCGAGAGTTCGATTCTCTCCGAGCCCACTATTGAAAATAATTCTTTTTTTATTCAGATGGCAAAAAATATAATCAACTATCCAAAATTAATTCACTCATCTTCATTTGAAAGTACCTCGACGGGTAAGGCCTTGGACGGTTCGCTCGGCATCTCAAACTCTTCATCCTCATCAAATGAAAAATCGGTCGAACCGCCATCCCATGAACGGACGTCGTCTGACTCGTCAAAGGATTCTTCGGGAATGGTTGCATTCGGTCCAAGCGAATACACGCTCGGGTCAATCGTCTTTTCATCAACCTCAACCTGCATTTGAACCGGAGGCGCTTCGCGTTCTTCCATGATCGAGCCTGCGTGAAAGGTACCACATTCTGGGCAACGATACATGCCTTTTCGCTCAAGACAACCGCATACAGGGCATGCGGCAAGGCCACGAAAGGAATCGAGAGGATTCGTATCGGTCATGGCTCACTCAAGGAACATGTCTTCCTGATATCCAGTGACCAAGTCACCCGTTCCGTCCTCTTCAATTGTAACGGTGCCTTCGTCATCGTCGAATTCCAAAATGGTTCCAAAGACTTCCTCATCGTCGAACAGAAGGCCGATGTGAGAGCCGATGTCAATGGAATCATCGTCCTCTTCACCCTCATCTTCCTCTTCGGCGACATCTTCATCGGCGTCCTCTTCGACCTCTTCATCTTCGGAGTCATCGTCTTCTGAATCTTCGCTCTCGTGTTCCTCTTCGGCGAGTTCTGATGCGTCTGACTTGTCCTCGTCAAATTCCCTCATGGCCTTCACCCGTGCGCGCCAGGCGGGGACCTTGATGAGATGGATGAAAAGAGAACCGCATAGCCCAACAACCGAGATAAGAAGCAAAATGACGCCATCCAAGTAGAAGCCCTTCGGCATTGAAGATGCTCCATTTTCGCCCGCGAACGGGGTCAAGGAATTGGCACAGCCACCGTCTTGATAGCGTTCATCACATGGGTAAACATCTCCTGGATTCAAATCTTGAACGATGAACGGATTGTTTTCAATTGGGACATATTCTATGGAACCTCCCGAACCATCAACAGGACCGATCAAGGCGTTGACGAGAACGAGTGCGATGAGAATACCAAATCCAACGTGGATGATTGGCCAAAGATTGTCGACCCACATTTTTGACATCATACGCTTTTGCATAGGAGTGGGGAATTCGCGCTCTTGCTTATGGGCTGCAAGCGCTTCTTCGTGGTCGTCCAATGATTCCAGCGAACCAATGAATTCCGTGACGTCGATCATCCCGTCGCCATCCGTGTCAATTCCCTCCATCATTGCCTCGATATCCTCTTCACTGAAGTTCTCTCCATGAGATTCGAGCAAGGTTGATTTGAGTTCCGACAAGGAAATCATACCGTTGCCATCGGCATCGAGGTCGTTGAACATTCGTTGTGCTGAAATGTCGTTTTCATCCATGGTTTCTGCGAGTGCTGCGAGCGGATGGACCGCCGGCTCTTCCTCCTCTTCAAGGTCGAATTCTTCGTTTTCAATGTCGTCGACGTGAGCAGTTTCTTCACCCTCGCCTTCGTCATCAGTGGCATCGTCTTCGTCCTCATCCGACGGGTCATCGACTTCTTCTCCTTCGGTATCCTGTTCAGCCGCATCTTCCGGTTCGGGATCCACTTCTTCTCCTTCATCGGATTCGTCGCCTGCATCTTCCTCGACGTCATCCTCGGACTCCTCTGCCTCGCTTTCGTCGGATGCCTCTTCTTGGGTAGCTTGCGCAACATCCTCGTCACTGGCTGAAGGTTCTTCTCCAGTGAGAATGGTCTCAAATTCATCCAAGTCAATGACGCCGTTTCCATCTGCATCGATTTCATTGACCAACCGGTCAACCTGAGAGGGCGGCAGATCAGCGAGATTCAGGCTGAGTAGGCCAGCGCGAAGTTCATTGGAGTCGATGGTTCCGTCGTCGTTTTCGTCAAACTTGTCAAACAACTTGCGAATGTTGAGGCCTGTATCGGCAATCCATGTTCGCAGGATATCAACAACATCATCGGCGACGAACACGACGCCACATTCGGGACAGCGGGTTGAATCAAGAGGAACCAGCGCGTTACAAGCACCACACTCGCCAAGCGCTTCATCCGAAAGGCCAGTGAATTTTGTATTGCACTCCGGACATTCCTTTGAATCAATAGGAATAATTGCACGACAAGCGCCACATTCTGCCATGGCGACTTTCTCTTTTTCTTCCTCTGCCATCATTCCACCTAGTCTTTGGAAGAAGTGGGGCAATATAATGCTTGATGGAAAGTTGGAAAGAAGAGGATTAATTCCTTAGGACTCCAGCAACTCCATTGAAGAGGAGGGGAGGGCGATGTCTGGTCTTTACAGCGTTGAAATCGCACAATCTCCTCAGCTCTACGCCCACTTGGACAGACTTGAGGACTTATCCTCAGGGCACCTCCACTGCTACAGTCGCTTGCCCATGCGGCAATTGCTCCGCTACGTGGAATCCAATCAAGCCAGTATGTGGTGGATATCTGAACAAGAAACTGGACAATCTGTCCCGCCAAACACCACATCACTGCTCAATCATCTTGAGGCGTATGCACCTGCTTCAAACGACGTCGTTGTGATCGAGGGACTGGACTGGCTCGTCTCCAAGGAAGGCGAGCAGGGCGTCTTGCGTTATTTGCAGACCTTGGATGGCCGTTCGCGTGCAAATGACTTCACTATCCTTCTCCCTGTCGACCCGCTTTCGTTCAGGGCACAGTTTTGGACGAGAATAAGGTCGATTGCCCCCTCACACCACCTCTCTGATTCGATAGTTTCATTCTCTGAAGACATCGTTCTTGAAAGCGCAGATGCTCGAGAAGTGCCTCAACATTCGAACGTCAATTCCTTGGAAGAAGAAAAACAACTCACTCATCTGGTCCCTTTACCCCTTGCTGGATTTACAACGACCATCCTGTCACGTCGAATGTTGCAGTGGAGGCGAATGGGATTCGACCTTGCCATGTTGGAACCCGCTCTTGCAATGAGGAACATGGATGATGCCCACAACCTGTATTCCTCTGTGGAACACGATGTTTCAAAAGCGATTGATTTGATGAGATTGTTGGAGGCGAATAAGCAGATGCTCTCGGTCACGGAGCGTGAAGTGTTCCACTATCGCTTGATGGCCCTCTCCAACATCAACGAAGTTGAACAAGAGTTGGTGAATCTTCTTTCAACGAGGTAATCGGCCGTACTCCGCTTCGAGACGAGCCAACCATCCGCCGCATCTGAATTGATGTGCGAGTTCAACGAGTTCTGCAGATGTCGAACGATCCTCATCAAAGGGTCGCGATACGGTACGGACCAACATACGAAGCCCCTCTACATGTGGGGAGGAGCCGAGCGTGTTGTGTTCCAGCGCCTCAAAGGCAACCAATGCTTCGCACGCAATCACTTCAGCCAATCGCTTTACGCCAAGAAGGAGGTTCCACGCTGCTGTTGCACCCATGCTGACGTGGTCTTCTTGGCCTGCCGAAGTAGATGTTGAAAATGCACTCCGAGGCGTTGCTTGGCCATGCAACTCAGCAAGTGCAGCACCTGCCACATATTGCACAATCATGTACCCCGATTCCAAACCAGAATCCTTCGCTAGAAACGCTGGTAAGTCGCTGCGTGCGGGATCAAGCATTTGGTCAATACGCCGCTCTGAGATTGACCCCAATTCAAACAGAGCAAGACTCATTGCATCGCAAGTAAGTGCAACGATTTCACCATGGAAGTTACCTTGCGAGACCACTTCGTGCGGACCGGGTTGACTGGGGTCAGGGAAAATGAGTGGATTGTCGGTGGCACTGTTCATTTCCACATGCAACATCTCACCGAGGCGTTGAAACGATTCATACACGGCACCATGGACTTGAGGTGAACAGCGGAAGGAATACGGATCTTGTACCCGTTCGCAATTTGCATGATCATTCAAAATCGGTGAGTTTTGTAAAATCTCACGCAAACGTTGGGCGACCAAACGTTGCCCAGGATGTGGTCGTGCGGCGTGAATGTCATCCCTCATCGGCGTCAGGCTGCATTGCCGTGCGTCAATGGATGCACTGAGAACGAGGTCTGCCAGGATCAACAATTGCTGCAGTTGTTGGTGAGCCAATGTGGCGAACGCGGTCATTTGACTCGTGCCGTTGATCAGTGAGAGGCCGTCTTTGGCTGACAAGGTGACTGGGACGAGTCCAGTTTCAAGGAGTACATCCTTCGTATCAACGAACGCATCCTCCTTCAAGACCTTCCCCTCACCGATCATGGCGAGGGCCAAATGAGAGAGTGGAGCGAGATCCCCGCTCGCGCCCAAACTACCGATTCTGGGGACATGAGGGTGGATGCCGTGATTGAGGAAATCAACGAGTTGATTGATGCAGTCTGGATGAATGCCTGAATGTCCTTTGCAAAGAGAATTTAATCGAATAAGCATCATTGCGCGCACGGATTCTGCATCCATAGGATCACCCAGAGCCGTTGCATGTGAGCGAATCAAATTCAGTTGAAGTTGTGCGATATCCTCTGAAGATATGCGTTCATGGACCAAGGCGCCAAATCCCGTATTGATGCCGTAAACGGTCTCTCCAGTCGAAACAATACGGTCAACGACAGACCTTGCTGCATGGATGCGTGGCCACGCATCATCGGATACTGCGACCTTAGCTCGTTGGTCTGCGACCATCGCGACCTCTTGTGGTGAAAGCGTGTTTCCGTCAACATAGACGGTGGTCTGTGTCATAACTGGTCCTCCGTAAGTGCGTTGAGAAGGTCATCATCAACATGTTGCGCCATGGTGACTGTTAGATTAGGTTCCCGTTCCATTGCCCTTAGAATCGCGGCTTGAGCCCCAGAATTTCGGGCCCATGCTCGTCGAGCTACGCCGTTGTTCACATCCCAATGGAGCATGTTTTGGAGACGCTGTTCAGCATCTTTGCTACCGTCCAAGAGAAGACCAAAACCTCCGTTGATCACCTCACCCCAGCCAACGCCTCCGCCGTTGTGCAAACTCACCCATGTAGCACCTCGAAAGGCATCTCCAAGTGCATTTTGCACTGCCATGTCCGCAGTGAACATTGAACCATCTCGAATGTTTGATGTCTCTCTGTAAGGGCTGTCTGTTCCTGACACATCGTGGTGATCACGACCAAGGACAACGGGTCCAATTTCACCGCGACCAATGGCTTCATTCATTGCCAATGCAATCGCTCGCCTACCGACATCGTCCGCATACAAGATGCGCGCTTGGCTTCCAACAACCATGTTGTTCTTACCAGCCTGCTCAATCCAACGCAGGTTATCGTTGATCTGTTGTCGTACATCAGGCGAGGCTTCCTCTAGCATGGCCCTCAACACACCGGCAGCGATTGCATCCGTCTTTTCGAGGTCTTCAGGGTCGCCGCTGGTGCACACCCACCGGTACGGCCCAAAGCCATAGTCAAAGCACAAGGGACCCATGATGTCCTCAACATAGGATGGGTATCGAAAGGAGCCGTCTTCATTGACGACGTCAGCCCCAACTCTTGAAGCCTCAAGAAGGAAAGCGTTTCCATAATCCCAAAAGTACATGCCGCGTTCAGCCATGATGTTGACAGCGTTCGCATGACGGCGGAGGGTCGCCTGGACCTCTGCTTTGAATTGGTCTGGTGAACTTGACAGCATGGCAGCGCTCTCTTCATAGGTCCGGTCTGCTGGAAAATATCCACCTTGGTAGGGGTTGTGCAGGCTGGTTTGATCGCTGCCGAGGTCGACCTTGATGTTACGCTCGACACACCGTTCCCACAATTCAACGATGTTTCCAACCAAACCTATCGAAATCGCAGCCCCTTCCTTTGCGTTTGACACCATAAGGTCAATCGCTTCATCGATATCTTCGGTCACACAGGTCAGCCATCCTTGCTGATGTCGCTTGACTGCAGCGTGTTTATTCGTTTCAGCAATGATGCAGGATGCACCCGCGATGGTGGCTGCTTTCGCTTGTGCGCCCGACATTCCTCCAAGTCCACTGGTGATGAAGGTCACGCCTGCAAGTGTGGCCTCATCATTCAGTCCAAGATGAAGGCGTGCGGCGTTGAGGAGCGTGATGGTGGTCCCGTGGACGATGCCTTGGGGGCCAATGTACATGTACGAACCTGCAGTCATTTGCCCGTACTGTGTGACGCCAAGTGCATTCATTTTTTCATAGGCTTCTTGGCTTGAGTAATTGGGTATGACCATTCCGTTGGTGATGACCACACGCGGGGCATGCGATGAAGACGGAAACAACCCAAGGGGATGGCCGGAATACATCACCAACGTTTGTTCATTTGTCATCTCCGAGAGGTACTTCATCGCTAAACGGTATTGGGCCCAATTCTGGAAAACAGAACCGTTTCCACCATAGGTGATCAATTCGTGTGGAAATTGTGCTACGGCTGGATCAAGGTTGTTCTGAATCATCAACATGATGGCTGCGGCTTGAGGGGTTTTCGCGGGGTAAGCAGACAGTGGATGTGCCTTCATTTCATATTCAGTCGGCCGAAAACGCCTCATGATGATGCGGCCGAATGAATTCAATTCATCCAAAAACTCTGGAATCAATTCAGCGTGATGTTTTGCATCGAAGTAGCGTAAAGCGTTACGCAATGCCATTTTCTTCTCCTCGGGGTTAAGGATTTGGCGACGATTTGGAGCGTGGTCGACGGTATCGTCGAGCGGAAGAGGTTTCGGGAGTGAGTCGGGTATGCCTTCTGAAAGAGAGGTACGAAAACCAAGGAACGTATCCTCCATGACTTGCGGTTATCATGGATGTCCTTGAGGATTGTTCTTTCGTATCGTCCAATGCACCACGTGCATAACATCAAAAATATGGTGCGTGACACAATCATGAAACCCATGAGTGTTGAGGCACCCCCGCTGGTTGAATTGGACCTGTTGTCGCTGAGTGAAGAGGCTATGAAAGAGCCATCTTCAGTCAATACGACCAAGGAATTCAACATCGTCATTGGCACCACGTTCGCGGTGTGCCTCGTGTTTCTCATGCTCTCCGCCGTGTTCAACGAGGCGTTGATGAGTCAATTCACAGGAGACGACGAAGACCTCGGTGTACGCGTTCCCGTTTGGGAGAGGTACACGCTTCCTTACGAAACATCGGGTGACTTTGGGGTGGCGCTCGAGGTGGGTCCGTACGAAATCATGCCAACGGAAAACGAGTGGAACTCAACCCACTCTTTCGTTGAATACACGTTGCCCTTGGAAGAAGGAGGGGCTGCGCCGAACGGATTGATCAGCCTTGCCGTATGGCGACCCATTGTGCCCGAAGGCACCTTGGTGCCCGTGATTGCAGAAAGCGGCCCTTATTTCCAAGAAGCAAGTGTTGAGACACCCAGCATTGAGGTGCCAGGGAGTTGGTTGGGTCAGATGTTTATTGATCAAATCTTACCCCACGGTTATGCCTTTGCGCAAATTTCGGTGTCTGGGACCGGCCGCTCGAATCACTGCATGGACCTGATGGGTACGGCAGAGCAACTTGGAAACGATGCTGCCGTTCGTTGGCTTGCTGAACAGCCATGGTCAAACGGGGCGGTTGCTTTGATCGGAAAGTCCTACGATGGCAGTACGCCATGGCAGGCGGCCATGTTCGGTTCAGAACATGATTACCTCAAGACGATTGTACCAATCTCGGGGCTCATCGGCGTCAAGGAATTGATGTGGAAAAACGGATCTTCTGAAGCACGTGCGCCCATCATGCACAACGGTGTTTACGGGTCCTATGGTTTGGACGGTGATGAGGAAGACTACCAGAACCTCTGCCCGGATTACATCATTGGACCAGCTACTGGCGTTGGTGCATGGGCCTGGGGAGGAGAAGCAGCTGGCGATTACTGGGCAGAACGCTATTTCCTTGATCGAGTCATTGAGAATTACAAGGGTAGCGTTTACCTCATCCAGGGAATGCATGATTGGAACGTTGACCCGCACATGGCCGTACCGACCATCAATACGTTGATCGACGCTGGTATTGAAGCAAGAGGGTTGTTCGGGCAGTGGGATCACGATTACCCTGACCGTCCCATCCAATTGGATGACCGCTCAGAAATCGGTGGTCGTGGTGGAGAAGCCTTTCCAGAAATGGTTCGATTTGATTGGATGCAAGACATGCTTGAGTGGTTCGATTATTACCTCAAAGGCATTGGTGAGCAGCCAGGTCAATGGATAGAAATCCAATCCAATCAAGGCTCCTGGAGAATTGAAGACCGCTATCCTCCCGAGGACATCACCACCCTATCGCTCACCCTTGGCGGTGACATGACCAACATCGGCGGTACCACCACCGTGTTGCCTGATGCATCATCTGGCCCTGTTTGGGAGAGTGAGCCACTCGCCCAAGACACGTACATCGCTGGCCTACCACGTGTTCATGTTGAAGTCACGACCGCCACGCTGGGTGGCCAACTGTATGCATTGCTCGAAGATTGTGATGGCCAAAGCAACTGCATACATCTCGGTCACGCCATCATGGATTTGCGGTATCATGCTGGCGGGGATGAGGTGCAAACATGGACGCCTGTTGTGGAGAGTATCACCGCATACATGGAGTTCTTTGCCATGGATGCGGAGGTGGAGCAGGGGCATGTTCTTCGCCTTAGCCTCCGTTCAACAGGTGAGGATTATCTGCCTGCAAGCACGTCGTCTGTGGTGTTTGTGCAAGAGGGTGAGGGGTCAACGCTCCAACTCGATACTTTTGTTCCGGAAGACCGACGCTATTTCACGCCTCCAGTCTGCACACACGAACGGTGTTTGGCAGCAGCTCAAGCGGATTGAGGGTTGTCAACCGGTTGCCACATGGTGAAACCGATGCCACAGAGCACCATGATGCTCGCAAAGAGAAGAATGCCATTTTGGATACCCAGTGCTGTGTTTTCCATCAAATAACCAGCCACACTGGTTGAGCACGAAAATGCAATCGATAGGATGAGCATGTCGGCAGAAAAGACACGCCCTCGGACTTCATCCTCAACCCAGCGCTGCATCATGATCGTCGAAAGCACCCAATTGGCCCCACTCGCACAATGAGCGAGGATTACGAGGATGACGGTGAGCCACAAGTACCACTCAAGGGTCAAACTGACGAAGATGTAGAACACACCTGAAAGCACAATCAGTTGGCCAATCAATTTGGGCCATCGGTGTTCGTTTTTGAACAATGTTCGAGCAAGGATGGGGCCGAGGCCGGTGCCTACGCCACGAGCGAAGAAGAATAACCCAAACCCAAATGCAACGCCATAACCTTGCACATCGGCCCCCATCAACACCAAGTAGACGCCAGCCAAACCTCCTCCAGCAATGTTCCATGAAGCCTTTGCGAAGACGATGCGGAACAGCGACGGTTGTGTGCGAATTCGGTTCCAACCGTGTTTGATATTGGAATAGGCCGTCGAAAGCCATGGCCCCTTCATCTCATCGCTGATGGTCTGTGGTAGTTTGAGATTGAGTAAAAATATGGTGCCAAGCAGGAAGGTCAGTGAATCAACAATGAAGGCTGCATTGGTCCCCCAAATTGAAACGACCACCCCGCCCAGCATTGCGCCGATGCAGAGGGCTGTTGACCATGAGGCGGCGTCCAATGCATTCGCTGTTGCCAAATCTTCTTCAGACACGACATTGGGTAAGGCTGCGCGTTCGGCTGTCATGTAGACGCCATGAAGCACCATCATCAAGCCAGACAGCCCGATCATCCAAACGATGTCGTTGGCGTCATTCACCAAGAGGAAACACAAGGCAAGCACAGATTGCATAAGGTTGGTTACGATCATCAAGGTCTTGCGATTGTATCGGTCTGCAAGCAGCCCGATCAATGGCTGCAGCAATGCGAAACCGGCCATTCGAACGGTGAACAGCATCCCGAGGAGAAACTCACTTCCCGTGTATTCGAGAATCAGAAAAAACAACGCGATGGTGTTGAACCATTCGCCAAGCATCGAGATGACGGCGGCAATCCAGAGTCGCCGAAAATCGCGGTTTTCGCGAACGAGTTCGCTATACGAACGCGGAGCCATGTTCACTCCTCCTCGTCAGCGGCCTCAGAGGTCGAAAGTGTACAGACTATCCACTTTGAGGTCGGCGTGTTGGAGACATCGGCTGTTGAATGCAGAGGGACGAGACTGTTGGCCTCTGGGAAATAGGTGGCAAGGTTTCCACGTGGTATTTCGTAAGGGATTAAGAGCCACCTGTCTGAAGTTCGTTGCTCACCGTTAAAATGGCTGGTAATGTTGACGACTTGACGGGCTTTCCAGCCTCGTTCAACCATGTCTTCGGCGTTCATCAACACCACGCGGCGATGGCCGTGAATGCCTCGATACCGGTCATGCAATCCGTAGATGGTGGTGTTGTACTGATCGTGACTTCGCAAGGTCATCATAACAAAATGGTCCGGTGGCAATTCAACTTCAGGTAAGTCGTGGGTCGTAAACTGGGCCCGCTGGTCAGGTGTTCGAAACTCCTGCGCATCTCTGGGGGGGTTGGGAAGGGCGAATCCATTGGGTTGGCGTACGCGTTCATTGTAATTGTCAAATCCGTTGAGTGAGGCTTCCATCAAATCTCGAATACGGTCGTAATTTTCGACCAGGTGGAGCCACGGCAGGGTCTCATCACCAAGCGTTGCCTGAGCCAACTGTGCAACAATCCAGGGTTCGCTACGTAACATGGGCGAGGCTGGAATCAATCCACCTGTCGAACGATGCACGATGCCCATTGAGTTTTCAACGGTCACAAATTGAGCACCTGAGGCTTGGTCATCGTGTTCAGTTCTCCCCAAACACGGCAAGATGATGGCTTCTTTTCCTGTCACAAGATGTGACCTGTTGAGTTTGGTTGAAACTTGAACCGTGAGCGGGACGTTTCGAATACCATCGGCTGTTGCATCGGTGTCTGGCGTAGCCGAGAGGAAATTACCGCCAAGGCAGAAAAACACACTCACTTTGCCGTCGATCATCGCTTGAATGGCGTTGACGACATCGTAGCCGTGGTGCGTTGGCAAGGTGTAGCCCAGCCCTTCTTCCATCCGCTCCAAAAAGGCAGATGATGGCGCTTCCCAAATGCCAACCGTGCGGTCTCCTTGCACGTTGGAATGGCCACGAACGGGACAAAACCCTGCGCCTTTTCGGCCGACATGACCGTTCAGCAACAACAAATTGACCACCTCCTGAATAACAGCAACGCCGTTTCTGTGTTGCGTGAGACCCATTGCCCAACACGCAATCGTGGCCTTGGAATTGGCGAGGAGAGCGCCTGTTTGTTCAATCTGGTGCCGTGTGAGTCCTGAATCGCGCTCAATTCGGTCCCAATCAATGCCCTCCAATGACGAGACCATGGCTTGATACCCCGAAGTTTTGGAATCGATGAATGAAGTGTCAACTGCATCGTGTGTGAGTTGTGTTTTGATGAGGCCTTTGATGAGGGCAGCATCGCCACCAATGCGAACTGGGAGATGAATATCGGCCAATGTGGTCGATTTCAGATTCACTTTCATGTAATCTTGCGGGTGTTTAAAGCGCTGCAATCCTGCTTCTGGAAGTGGATTGATGTGAACAATCTTGGCACCGTGTTTCTTGGCGTCACGCAATGCCGTGAGCATGCGCGGGTGATTCGTACCAGGGTTTTGTCCGATGACCATGATCACATCTGCATGATCAAAATCATCCAACGTCACCGTTCCTTTCCCTATGCCGATGGTTTGACCGAGGCCTTTGCCGCTGGATTCGTGGCACATGTTCGAACAGTCTGGCAAATTGTTGGTTCCGTAGGCCCTCACGAAGGCCTGGTAGAGGAATGCGGCTTCGTTGCTTGTCCTGCCGGAGGTATAGAACACGGCATGGTCGGGAGTAGGAGCGGCCTGAAGGTGTTGAGCGATGGTCGAAAAAGCGTCCTCCCAAGAAATTGGACGATAATGGGATTCGCCTGCAGAGAGGTGCATGGGTTGCTCGATTCTCCCCATTCGGTTGAGTTGGTAATCACTCATCTCAGAAAGGGATTGCACGGAGTGCTTCTCAAAAAATTCAGGCGTAACATGGGCTTTCATGGCTTCATCTGCAACGGCTTTTGCGCCGTTTTCACAGAATTCAAATGATGTGCGGTGTTCGGGGTCGGGCCATGCACAACCAGGGCAATCGAAACCATCCTGTTGATTGACCATGGTGAGTGTTTTGACGGTTTTTCGAACACCCATCTTTGTCATGCCATGAATGGCTGAGGAGGTCACTGCTGGAAGGCCTGCAGCTTTGGTCTTCGGCTTCCGGAGTTTCAGTCCAGCCCGGTCGGGAGGTGTTCGGGCTCTGGATGGTTCGCGCATGGAACTCCTCAACCCAGTGGCGAGCCACCACCTTCTCAATCCTTTGCCTTTATTCTGTCCTTAAGGGGTCCAATAATGACGGCTTTTCCGTCTCTCAAGAAACTCACGAGGGTGATGTTTGATGCTCGTGCAGCAGTCGCTGCGAGAGACGATGCCGCACCGATGGACGCGATGATGGGGATATTGAATCTGGATGCTTTTGCGACGATATCCCAGCCGCATCTCCCCGAGAGTAACAAGACATGTGGTTCATGTTGCTCATTCGACAGGACGTGGGCGCCGATGATCTTGTCAACAGCATTGTGTCGTCCAATGTCTTCCATCACACGGACAGCATCCCCCTCATACAGAAGACCAGCGGCATGCAAGCCACCCGTCATCCGAAAACCGTCCTGCGAAGATTTCATGGCCTGGAAAGCATGTTCTATGGAGTGCATATGTCGTACGGGATGGACGGCATTGACAACGTTCGAAGTTGCGAGCATAGCAGGCAATGCATCATGTTCACATGCTCCACATGAGGTGGTCACCACTCGGTCCCGTGTGGTCCAGTTTTCGACATCAAAGGGACCATGCATGTCAACTTTGGCTTCATCTTTCCCGTATTCGACTTCAACATCGATCAATGCGGGGTCAAAGGATTGGTATTCAGCCGTCACATGACCGACGCCGAGTTCGACGAGGTCTTCATGGCTGGCAAGCAATGAGGTGAGGCGTTTTCCATTGACATGAAGGTGAACCAATCCTTCGTTGGCCAACATGTCGTTGTCGAAGACGAATTCGTCTTGTTTCCAACGATGCACCCCTTGACGCTGGTATCTTGGCACGGTCAAGCCTCCTCATGATGACGCTCAATGTCGAAGAATTCAAACTGAAGCGCGACCAGTTCTTCACTGGATTTCGCCGCAGCATAGGCATCCAGAGGCTCTCTGTTCAATTCAAAGAAACGTTGACCCCACCGGAATGCGCCGAGCACTTGCGAAGCCTGTTCTTTTCGCCCCATGAGGTACAACACGGTTGCAAGGGCTTCGGCCGTCGTCAGGCGACCAGGTTTTCCCCAGTTGACTGGATTGGCGGCGAGAAGAAGCGGTAACATTCGAGGAGTGAGCCGTGTGTTCTTCATCACGCGTTCAACCGAGGATTCAATGTGTGCCCAACTGCAATCCAGGCCGACAAGGGCTCCATGTTGTTCGGTCAAGAGTGCATGGTCTTCGGGTCCGAAGACCTTACCGCAAAGTGGTTCGAGGATGACCCCTCGTTTTGGGACCGAACGTACGGTTTTGTGCAGGGTCATATCGCCCCGTTTACTGGCCAAAACAGCGGTGTTCTTCTTTGGGTCATCTTGTGCGAGCCAAAGGGCATGCACAGGTATTGGTCTCACGGCCATCACCTCAAATCGTTGAAGTAATCACCGAAGGTCATGCCTCTTGATGGCCCTGAATTAACGAAACGCGTTTCTTGTGATGAACGCTCAACCATCAATTGGATGTTGAGGATTTTTTCGAATTTTCGGATGACCGCGTCAGTGGGTTGTTTGCCAGATTCAGCGGCCTTGATGACGTTCACTGTTTCTGCCATCTTTTTGGCCAATTGTTGCTGACTCCATTGACGTTCTTTGCGTGCTTGTGCGATCAATTTGTGAAAATCATCAGCCAATTCCTTGCTCGAGCGAGACATGATGTCGTTTTTTCGTCGAGGAGGGGGTGACGCATTGAACGAGCGAGCACGCGCTAAACCTGGCGCTTCACCCTTTGGACCGAGATTGAGTTTTTCAACGCACCTTGAACAAGCTGTAACCTCGGTCTTNCCCGTCTGGACNCGCCGAACNCTCACTTTGACCGCNCCGCACAANTCGCATTCGCCCATGCAAAGAAGTGGTGACGACGACATTTGTAGTCTTTGATATGAAATAATGCAATATCATGCATGAGTTCATTAGGTGTTGGCCGTACGGAACAGTTGAGTACCATGGGGTCCGATGTTGAATCAAAAGACGGTAAACTCCCGAATACTTCCGAAGATGACCTCCGGGAACTTGAGGAAGCCTATGCTGCTCTTCGGGATGAATCTCAGCAACTCATCAATGAACGGACCACGCTTGAGGCTGAAGTACGTACACTTCGAAAGCGAATTGAGCGATTGGATGAAAACGTGAATTTGTTGAAAATGCCCCCACTCATCGTCGGCCATATTCAAGATGTGCTCGATCACGAACGCGCTATCGTTCGCTCATCGAACGGTACCGTTTTCCAAGTTTCACTCAATCAACGACTCGACCCTGATGCCCTCAAACCAGGCACACGAGTCGCACTCAACCAAGACAGTCTCTCCGTGATCGAAGTGCTTCATGAAGCGTGGGACCCCATGGTGAGTGGTGCAGAGATGGTGGAAAAGCCAACCATCAGTTACGATGATGTTGCGGGTTTGGACGAACAGGTCGAATCGGTTCGTGAAGCCATTGAATTACCCTTGACCAAACCTGAATTGTTTGAGAAAGTCGGCATCGTTCCACCAAAGGGTGTTTTGTTGGTTGGGCCTCCAGGTTGTGGAAAAACATTGCTTGCAAAGGCAGTTGCAAACCATACCGATGCGACCTTTATCCGTATGGTGGGCAGCGAATTGGCACAAAAGTACATTGGAGAAGGTGGTCGTATGGTACGTGAATTGTTTTCCCTCGCAAAGGAAAAATCACCTAGCATCATCTTCCTCGATGAGATTGATGCGATCGGCGCAAAGCGACTCGATGGGTCTACCAGCGGGGACCGCGAAGTTCAGCGCACACTGATGCAACTCTTGGCAGAATTGGACGGATTTGATGTTCTGAACGATGTGAAAATCATCGCCGCAACGAACCGTCCAGACATTCTTGATGATGCTCTCCTCCGCCCCGGTAGGTTTGATCGTGTGATCAAAATCCCAATCCCCGATGATGCGTCGCGTAAAGCAATCCTTTCGGTGCATCTCGCAAGCATGAACACAAAGAAAATCAGCATCGGACGAATCGTTGAGCGAACCAAGGGATTCTCGGGTGCAGATTTGAAGGCAACGTGTGTTGAAGCAGGGATGATCACTATTCGAGCCGGTCGTTCAGTCGTTACACAACAAGACATCTTGGATGCCGTCTCTCGGCTGGACAAAAAGAGGAGTCAAGGCACAACCCAACGTTCTCCAGAAGCCCTCTACTCGTGATGCGTTCCGACGAACATTCAAAGACCCAATGGATAGGCACACTGCATGCTTTCTCCATTGGTTGAATGCGTGCCAAATATTTCCGAGGGTAGAGACCTCGAAACGATTGAGCAAATAGTGGATGCCGTTAGAAACACAGACGGGTGCACGGTGTTGGGTGTTGAACCCGACCATGATTACCACCGCACCGTCATCACGTTTGCAGGCGCACCCGATGCGGTTGTGAACGGAGCGGTGGCATTGATTGAAAAGAGCATTGAATTGCTCGATATGCAACAGCATCAAGGCGAGCACCCTCGCCTTGGCGTGGTTGACGTTTGTCCATTCGTACCGCTCCAATCCGTGACGATGGAGGAATGTGCGGAATTGGCAAAACGCGTCGTGAATCTTGTGGCACAGAAACACGAGGTCCCTTTGTTCCTGTACGGGGCGGCTGCGACTTCCTTCGAGCGCGTCATGCTTTCTACCCTCAGAAAAGGCGAATACGAAGGGTTGCAAGCACGCCTTGAAGGAAAGGAAACAAACCATTCAGATGCAACGCGAATGCCTGATATGGGGGCAAGTGAATGGACGGAAACGGTTGCTCGGTCGGGAGGAATTACGGTTGGAGCGCGACCGATCCTTGTTGCGTACAACGTGAATGTTCGTGAAACGGATGCCAAAGTATCGAAGAAAATAGGCTCAATTGTTCGCAGCAGTGGCCGCCTTCTCAAGTCGAATGAGGGCGGAAAAATCCGAGCACACGGCATGCTGCCCAAAGTGCAAGGCATGGGCGTCACCCTTGAAGAAATGGGAATTTCTCAAGTTTCTATGAATCTCCTTGACGCATCGCTCTGCCCCCTTCACCTCGCTTACAAAACATGTGAGAGTCTCGCAGCAGATCACGATGTTGAACTCTGTGGCAGTGAAATCGTTGGATTGGTCCCCTTATCGGCCATGGTTGAAGCTGGTCGCTATTTTTCACCAAACACGGAAGACGAGCGTGCGTTGGTGAAGGTTGCTGTCGAGTCCCTTGGATTGAACGCTTACCATGACTTTGACCCAGAACGGCACATCATTGAATGGGCATTGCGTTCGGAGGTGAATGCATGAATTGGATGGACATGACCTTGCGTGAATATCAAGCCGCCTTGGCATCGTCTTCTCCAACCCCTGGTGGTGGCACAGCTGCAGCAGTAGCGCTGGGTCAAGCCGCTTCACTCGCCATCATGGTCAGCGACCTTACGCTTGGAAAGGAGCGGTGGAAGGAGGGATGGGAGGTCGCAGAAGCAGTCCAGAGCGTCGCTATTCCTCTCCTCCACGAATCGGGCGTACTCGCCAATCAAGACAGCGAAGCCTTTGATTTGGTGATGGAAAGTTTTGCTTTGCCCAAAACAACCGAAGACGAGAAGCTGGTCAGAAGAAATGCGATTCGTCAAGCAACGTTGCATGCAGCAGAAATTCCGTACAAGACGGCTGAATCAGCCATGAGTCTAATGCGGGTCCTCGAACCGTTGGCACGACTTGGAAACGCCAATGCCGTCACGGATGTAGGTGTTTCAGGCCTGCTTGCAAGCGCAGCAGGAAAGGGCGCCATTTTCAATGTTGAAATCAATCTGGACAGTTTACCAGAGGATCATGGTTTGAACATGCGCCAAGAACTGTCGAATCTCAAAGAAGAGATGCGCTTGGTTTCAAGGAGCATCATGGACGCCGTGCGCGAGCGAATGGAAGCGTAGTTTCATCGCACCGTCGAGCCTGGAGGCATCGGGCCATCCAATGTGACGAGTTTTACGCCATCGTCCCCGTCATCTGCGGCAAGCATCATGCCTTCTGAGGTGACACCTCGCAACGGACGCGGTGCAAGATTTTCGACAAAGACAACTTGCTTTCCTTCCATCTCTTCCGCTGTGTAATACGCCTTCAAACCAGCACAGATGGTGCGGCCTGATTCCGTGCCATCATCCAACTTGACCACGTACAATTTGTCGGCATTGGGGTGGTCTTCGACAGACACGATCGTACCAACACGCAGGTTGACTTTCATGAACGTGTCAAAATCGAGATATTCTACGCCTTCAACTTCTTTCTTCATCTTCTTTCCTTCCTTTTTCTTTCCACCTTTTACGCCATGGACACTTGATTCTTGTTCATCGTGTTCAACCAACCCTTGTTCGATCTGAAGGATTTCGTCCAAATCCAACCGTTCAAACAAGGGCGTAGGTGATTGCGTAGCCCATCCAAGGGCAGCCTCCCAGTTGATGGCTTCAGACCAAGGGACATCGGCAACCTCACCTTCCAAACCAAGATTTGTCCATAGCCGTTGAGCACTGAACGGTAGGAAGGGTTGAGTCGTAACCGCCAAAAATCGAGAAATTCTCCAACAAAAGGCCAGAACGGCGAGGCTTTCTTCATGACCTTCTTGGGGTTGTTTCAAATGTTTCCACGGAGCCGCTGCTTGCAGGATTTGATTTCCGTATTGGGCCACGTTCATGATGCCTCGTAGCGCTTCTTTGTAGCGGTGTCGTTGCAGCGATTGTGTGATCGTATCAAGCGCTCCTTCGAGATGTTCTTGATGAGGCCGACAGCAAGGATGTGCGTCATGAGACTCAAACGGGGATGCGCCGGCTTCCTTAGGAAGCCGTTCACCCAAGGTCAACATACGATGAACGAAATTCCCGTATGCAGCGATCAATTCACTGTTAACCTTTTCAACGAAATCAGGCCAGTTGAAATCGGTATCGTGGTTTTCTGGCATGTTCATGCTGAGGTAATAGCGAAGTGTATCGGGGTCGTAGCGCTCAAGGAAGGAAGGGAGCCAAACTGCATGCTTTCGTGACTTCGAAAATTGCCCACCTGCAAGCATGAGGTACTCCATGGCAGGAACATTGGACTCGAGTGCGAATTCACCTGGCCCTGGAAGAGTCACAGGGTCGTCTGCGGTAAGGCCCTTATTGACCTGATTGAGACCGAGGATCAACGCTGGCCAAATCACCGTATGGAATGGAATGTTGTCTTTGCCGAGGAAATACAGATGGCGTGGTGCCTTGCCCTTTTCATCGACATTCCACCAACGCTTCCATGCATCAGCCCCATCAGGGTGTCCCTCCGCGTTCTCTTGCGCCCAAATCCTTGCACATGTGGAGTAGCCTTGGACTGCTTCAAACCAAACATAAACGCACTTTCCACTCCACTCGTCGCCCTCAAGAGGAACCGAAATACCCCACTCCAAATCCCGTGTTACCGCCCGCGGCCTTAAGCCCATGTCAAGCCACTGTTTGGTCATGGCGCGGACATTGGATTTCCAAACTGCGTGTTGATGTGAAGCATGTTCGGAGAGGGAGTCTTGAAACAAATCCAACCGGTAAAAGAGATGCTCCGTTTCTCGAATCTCAACGGTTGCATCTGGATTCATTTTGGATATTGGATTTTTGAGTTCCACCGCTTCGTATGTCGCCCCACATGCATCGCACTGGTCACCGCGAGCGCCATCAGCATCGCACACTGGACATGTCCCCTCGACGTATCGGTCGGGAAGGAATCGCCCGCCTCCATCCTTTGAGATTTCAAAATATTGTTCCATCGTTTTTCGCTCAAAGAAGCCACCTCGCTCAAGGGCGGAGAAATTTTCCTGAACCATGCGTTTGTGACGGGGGTCAGAGGTGCGGTTGAACAGGGCTCCCCCGTACTCAATCCCGCGTGTATCCGTTGACATGGACCAACTGCAACCAAGATCAAGCAGGGCTTTGTGGTTAATGGAGTGAAACTTGTCAACAACGCTCTGGGGTGTTGTCCCTTGTTGCTCAGCGGTCACTGTGATGGGTGTACCGTGTTCATCTGAACCCGAGACCATCAACACCCTGTTGCCCAATGCACGCTCAAACCGATATTGGATGTCTGGCGGCAAGTAACAACCTGCAACATGGCCAAGATGAAGTGGCCCGTTGGCGTAGGGCCATGCAACACAAATCAAGACATGTTCATCCGTCATCATGACCCCCTCACTTGCGCGAAAGGCCGAGCCTTCTTGAGGTTCACCCATCAGAGACAACTTGGAAAATGATTTCTTTAAGAAGCGTCATTTTGAAGAACCCTCCGCTCGTCGGATAATCATAGCCTCACAGGTTAGGAGTCCTCGAAACAGCATGATTGCCGAAGCATTCGCAGCAGCTGGAGTGGCTGTTGAAACCACCGGAGACGGTGATTTATCACTCCTCATATTTTACATCACACTTGCTCTTGGTGTATCGTTCATTTGTTCCATCCTCGAAGCAGTTGTCCTGTCAACTCCACAAACGTACGTAAACATTCTCAAAAACGAAGGAAAGCGGACGGCGTCGATGTGGGAACACCTGAAAGATGATGATTCTGTACGCCCACTGACCGCAATCCTCACGCTCAACACTGTAGCACACACAATGGGTGCTGCTGGCGTTGGCTCACAGGTCCAACAAATATGGGGCGTTGAAGTGTTGACACTTGCTTCTGCCATCCTCACGCTTGCCGTACTTTTCCTTTCGGAGATCATACCGAAAACGCTGGGCGCGGCCTATTGGAAACGGTTGTCGACACCTGCAGCCTACATGTTGACAGCGCTTACCAAATCCCTGTTCCTGCTCATCGGTCCCATTCAATTCCTCAAGTCCATTCTACCGTCCTCAAAACATGCGATGGTCACCCGTGATGATGTTGCCGCTATGGCTGATTTGGGAGAAATCGAAGGTGCATTGCAAGAGTCTGAAGAAACGGTCATTCACAATCTTTTGAGGCTACGAGACATTACCGTGGACGAAGAAATGACGCCGCGAGTGGTCGTCAATGCCTTTGAAGTGAATCAAACAATCAAGGAAATTCTTGATGAAAACACCATCCTTCGATTTTCACGAATACCGGTCTACGAAGAAACGATTGACAACATCAAGGGCTTGGTCATTCGTTCTGAAATCCTGATGGCCGCATCCCGTGATGAATGGGATTTGACGCTCAATGACTTGATGAAACCGGTTCATACCATTAAACTAGGCAAGACCATTGAGGATGCGCTCAACCTCTTCCTCGGGAA
>PBUZ01000083.1 GCA_002728035.1 Methanobacteriota archaeon | reverse complement strand
GGTATCAACCAACTGGGCGTTTGTCTTACGTTCTGGGTTGCTCATTTGACTCCCTCGATGCTTTGAAGCAACCTGCCGACCGTCCATCCCGTTATGAAGTCACCGACGCGTTCACGAACTTCATCGCGCTGACGCACAGCGATTTTTGCCTCTCTCGCTGATTCAATCGAGGAGAATTTCGCCCTTTGCGTCAAGAAGTTCAACCGTCAATCCAGCAGCGCGGGCTTGAACGATGATCTCGTCGTGAAGGGTGTCCGAAAAGTCATCCAATGCGCCGAGGGCTGTGATACCCGCAACATCGGTCAACTGATCGATAAGGTGGTTGAGGATGCAACTCACGCCATAGGCTTGTCCGGCTCGGAAAGCATGGTCTGGGCCGCCCACCTCGGGGTCTTCCGCCTTCATTCGAAGCATGACCGTTTGGGAGTATGCAACGAGTGCACCGTAAATGGATTCGATGATTTGAGCGGCTTCCAAATCGCCAAGGAGCATTTGGGATTGGGCAAGGGCTGCGCGCACGGCATGTTCGTACAATCCGTGTGCCCCAATGGTGTCGCTTGTTTCGATTTGCATGGCTTGGTCAATGAGAGACTTCCAGTCGTCCATGATGGGACACAGGACCTCCACTCTTTGAAGGTTAAGGCGTTCGCCGTTCTTGCTTTCGCTCAATAGAGCGCTCCAGCGAGTCGGCGACTTTCAAATCTTGAAGTCGGAGCCTTCACCTTCAACGATGCCTGCTTGGCGAACACTGCCATCGGATGCAACGAATTCCCCTGCCTTGGTCAGGTTGTCGTAAATGCTGCTCACGTCCACGCGCTTCACGATGGTCTCTTCGCCCAACGACATCGTCAACGAGTTGGTGATGGCGCCCAGCGTCTGCATGGCACGGTCTCGGTGCGTAGCGTCGATGGTGTGCTCTGAATAACGTGCCTCTTCAAAGATGGAGAGGAAGTCATCGAGCTGATCCATTGGGACCATGCTGAAGGCTGCACGAACCGCAGCCTCAAACTCACGAGCCGTCTCGTAGACCTTCTTCATGAAGCCGTATTTCTTGAAGTGCTTCACCAGACTCTTGTAACAGTCGAAGATGGCAGCGATGTATTCGTTGCTGGCTTCAAGTTGCATCATGGCGTCGGTGAGAATACCGCGTAGGGCTTGCACTTGTCGACGTTCCTGCACGCGCTGATAGTAGATGGCGCCAGCGATGAGAAGCGCCATCAAGACAATGGCGAAGCCGAGCAAATTGCCCGGTGTTAACAGACCGCTATCGCCCGAAAGGGCGTCCGCCTTCTTGTACGTGATTTCGTGTGTAATGTTGTCCTGAGACGGCGCAAAGTAGGTCGAACCAGGGTAGAAAGCGGTGATGCGCCAAACACCTGAACACTCGTTTCCGTCACAGCTTCGACCAGCAAAGGCCCACTCAAAGGTCGCAATACCTTGTTCGTTGGTTCGGGTCTTGTTGTTCAAATCAGAAACGACCCACTGGTTGGTTGCATCATCGAAATACTCGTAGGAGAAGATGACTTCTTCGTTTTCAACGGCCAAGTCAAGACGGTCTCGTAACAGGGCGATTGAACCAAACACAGGCTGACCCTCTGGAATACCGTTCGTGCCAGCATTGCTCCATGTTTCCTTCACTTGGAGATCAACACGGGATCGAACGAGGATTTCAATGTCCATTGCTGAGCCGTTCAAGGCGTTGGAATTGTCCTTATCACAACCCCCTGGAACGTTTCGGTCAGGCTCGAAGGCCACGCGGAGCGTTCGGAAACCTTCGAGTTTACCGCCCGTTGTCTCCACCCCTCTCAACGTTGGATTCTGGTCCGGGTCGCCGCTGAACCACTCNACACTGCCATCGATGTCGCTGGTGCGAACGGTGGCCAACGGTCGAATGTTCTCGTCAGGGTCAAGGTAGATGTTCAGACACTTTCCACCGACGGCTTGACCGTTGGATTGAGCCAAGAAGGCATCGATGTGGAACGATTCNTTGAGGTAAAGCACCGGGTAACGTGAACCGTTTGGTGCAACCCACTGGTCGACGCTTGACTTGAACGGACCNACTTCGGTGATNTGGAGCGTNGAGTTGGAGAACACGTCGAACTCCGTCTGNACGGTCTTGTTTTCGTAGCGGTAAGCGTCGTTGTTGTCGTATGCCGAATACGAAACGGTCACCTTGGCCTTTCCAGCCATCACGTCAGAGAGTGGACACAGGATGGAGAAGAACCCGTTCGCATCGGTCATGCCTGACTGACATGCCACCGGTCCTGTTTGGCCATTGACCATTTCGTAATTGACGCGAATGTTTCGGCCCGTGAGATTCACGCCCAATTCATCGCTGAGTTGGCCGGTGACGATCATCGGCTTGGGCACAACTTCGCCCGTTTGCGGGTCAATCTCACTGGTGTAGACGATTTGGTCATCCACCGTCATGACCGTTCGGCCAATCAGGTTGAACCCGTTGGCGTTGTTGGTCATCGTGATGCGGAAGTGGTCGTTTCCTGGAATTTGCGTACATGGGTCCCATGCACCCTGGATGCCGAGGTAGGTCACGTCAAGTGGTTGGCAGCCTTCGTTGGGGAGCGTTTCAGTGAATCGCAGAATCACATTGACTGGGCCAAATCCATCGGGCAGGAAGGATTCTGGATCCTGGCGCAACAGCATGGGGTTCAATGGGGAAATGTTGGACTTTAGACAACCAACGGTTTCCTCAGCCTCCAACCCATCGCCGTCAAGGTCACGGTCGGGGGTGCCGTCTCCATTACCGTCGTAGAAACACAGATGAGAGCCATCGGGTTCGACATCGGGTAGTGAAATCACGCCTGCATTCGGTGCCAAGGTGGCAACGATTTGACGATGCAATGTTCCTTGGAAGTCTGTTCCTTCGAAGATCACATCCACCAAACCGCCGTATGGCGTTTCGGAACCTGACAAGGCTGTGCCGCCTGAATCGCGTACGGCGGTTTTGTTATCGTCAGAGACTTGGGCTGTGAAGTCCCACTTATCGCCGGATCGCCGAAGATTCTCTTCGGCTGATAACACCTGCATGTAGGTTCGAGAGACCACCCATACGGATTGGTCGACAGAAGTGCCCTTGAGCAACGGCGTGCCCGAATATTCGAATTGCAACGTGAAGTTACCCAAATCATCGGAAGCCGAGACATTGAACGGGATTTCAAAGAAGCCGTTGCTGTCCGTATAATTGACGCCCGTGCGGCCGTCAAAGGACCAGGTGTAATTCACTGGAGCGTTGCGGACCGGTTGGAGGGAATTGTCAACCAANTTGGCTTGGATGGTGGTGTTGGTGTTTCGATACAATCGAGGCAACGAAGTCGTGAGGAAGTCCGTTGTACCAACCACGGTGACGTTGATGTAGGCGCNTGTGGTTGCNAGCGTCGACGAATTGCCCGTGAAATAGTAAGCCGAATTGGTGAAGTCAACGCGTAGCCCGTAGGTTCCTGCGCCGTATTGACTGTACCACGACCAGTTGTAATCGTAGGTTGCATCGCCGTCCTTCATGATAGGACGTTGGGTGTAAGCGGTCTCACCAGCACCCAAGAACTGTCCGTTCTTGTCAACGTCNACTTGNANNGCAATNGGGTCTTGGTCCCACGGNTCGTTGGTNCGGTTGGTNACCTTTCCNATNACTTGNAGGGATTCNCCNGTGTTCATNTCNGGNACGATTTCACANCGAANCGGNCTGTTGGGGTCCGTNCGGTCAACCGGGCCACANGGCGGNAGGTTGCTNTCGCCNCCGTTCACCANNGCNATGNNCCAGTGNGTNCCGTTNCCGNTCAAGGAANGGNCGCAGNGCNGCNGCTTGNCCNGTCANNCCNNCNGGTGTACCGTCCCANGACTTGGGGTACGGNTTGAAGGCAGCAACATCGTTGTAGTTCACACCCGCAGCCGTCAACGCTGGTTGGTGGAAGAGGGTCGACCAATCTCCAAAGGTACCGTCGCCGTTGTTGACGGTCGCATCGTAATAGTAAATCGGACTCAAACCGTCGAGGATCAACGTTCCTTCGATGTTCATGCGATGCATGATTCGCACGGAGAACGGTTCAGCCTCGTCACCATGGAGGAACGGGAACGGCCACTCGGTCGCCAACTCTGGTGAGACGCGAGCAATGATTTCGATATCGCCAGCGGGTAAGCTCGTGTTCGTGTAGTTGTAGCGCAGCGGGTCGCCGTTTCCATCGAGAACAACATCGTGCTGTTTCGTGAGGTCGTTCCAGACAATTTGTTCGTAGGCGCCCGGAATTTGTCCAACACCGTTGTCGGCTGTTGAGTTCCATTGCACCTGCTTCCATGTTCCTGCAATGCCCAAATCTTGGACGAAGGTCAGTGACGCCCAACCGGAGGCGTCGGTGCGGTATCCGTTGTTGCCCAATCCGGTAAAGTTGGTCGGTTCCGTCAGGTTTCCAAACAATCCACCGAAGATGGAGAAGGTGATCGGGGAATTTCTGATGCGGTTGTCAAACAATCCACGGTCCCAATCAGCAGCGTAGTGGGCCTTGAAATCAAGCCAGAACGGTTGTTCATCGCTGCGGAAATACGTCCATGCCGAATAGTCAACGGTCATGTTGGCCTCAGCACCAAGATAGTAGGACTGCGATTCATTCCCATTGAACATGAACATCTCCGTCACTTCTGCGTAAACGCGATAGGTGGTGTTGTCGCCCACCGACAAATCCTCGGGGAAGAGGAATTGTCCGACACTGAAGTTCCCTGCAGCATTGGTCAAGACGTCAACGGTCTCGATGGCCGTGGTGTTGTTGGCCGTCCACTCGATGTGCACTTGAACGGGGAGTTGAGGGGCCGCTTCAACAACACCAGTGATGGGGTTCAACCAATCCACGTGGCCTGAGAAGATGGCAGGACTTTGTGCATCAAGCCACAGGTTATTCGGAAGGTTGAGGGTGATGTAGGTTGGGGATTTATCGTCTGCGTCAAGGATACCGTCGTTGTCGTGATCCCAATCTGAAGTGAGTTCGGAGTCTTCGGTTTGGTCAAAGTCAACATCTGTTCGCGTGTCGTTATCATCGTCGTTGTCGATGGCGTCCGGCCCCGTTGAAGAATCGAGTGGGTTTGCAAGTCCCTCACCGTCACCAAAGTCATCGTGGTCCCATGGGTTGGTTGAGTTTCGATCGAAGCGAGTGGGCCACAGCAACACTTCGTCTTCATCGTGCATACCGTCTTCATCATCGTCCTCGTCAATGTCGTCGCGTATGCCGTCGTTATCGTGGTCGAAGGGAGCCGTAATGCTTTCCAAGAGTTCAGCGGTGTTGGTCAATCCGTCGCCGTCCCAGTCGTCGTCGGCCCAGTTGAGGATACCGTCGTTGTCGTAATCCCAAGTGGATTGCTCTTCTCCCCAGAAACAGCCAGCAAGTTGCTCCTGGTCAACATCGAGACGGCCATCGTTGTCGTCGTCGGGGTCTTCGCCATCGGGCACACCATCGTTGTCGTTGTCAACATCGTAAAGGCTCGGGACGCGTAGGCCCTGAGACATGATTCCGCGGTCCCAAACAGCCTGGTAAAAGCCATCATCGTCGGCGTCAGCATCGTTTCCGTCATCATCGTTGTCCACACAGTTGTTTCCTGAGAAGAAATTCCCGTTGTTTTGACCGGTGTCATCGTCGAGATCGAAGTTGCTGTCGATTTCAAAGAAATCCCAAACGCCATCGTTGTCGTCGTCGACATCAAACCAGTCAAAGATAGCATCGTAGTCGTCATCGAGGTCGATCGTCGAGTTGGTGAAATCGCCGTCTACATCGCCATCAACATCGTTCTTATCGAGGTCTGCACCCAACTCATCGGGGAAATCTGCCTCGGGTCCGTTGTCGCTGTTCCACTGCCAAATACCGGTTGCAAGACCGATCCACGTAACGAAAGCATCTCGGTTGTCGGTCATCTGCGTGAATGTCAAAGCGGAGTCGATGTTGCCGTCGCCACCAAAGTCGTAATGCCAGCAGCCAACGCCTTCAACTGGCGTACAACTCCAGTTGCCTGATGGTCCACCTGCGGTTGCACCTTGGTCGAAGGCGGCATCGGGTCGGGTGGAGTAGGGTGAGCCAAATTGTGCGTTGACGCCGTTGAGTGGCATTTTGTAAGCCACAGCGTAAGAATACCCACAGACAAATCCTTGTCCGAGGTTTCCGGCTGTCCAACCGCATGTCGACAGGTTGTAACTTCCGCCCATCTTGACATCGTTCACGTCCAAAACACCGTCGTTGCCTTCGTCTTGGTCCCACCAATCCGGTAGACCGTCAGCGTCTTGGTCAATGTCCAAGCCGTTGATGAGTGAGTCGCCATCGGAATCAATATCCCATTCGTTTCCACCGTTGTAAGGCGACCAGCGTGCGAAGAAGAACCAGTAGAATTCGGGGACTATTCCGGGCGTGGGAGGGTTGGTCGTGTCGTCATAACCGTTGTAGTTGAGGACAACGTCTGCGAAGGGGTAGTGTTGGAACACCATGTTCCAATGATCGGTAGCGTTGGAGCCGTACAGTTGGCTGTCGGCAGACCCGTCGATAGCGCCCCCGTCGTTGACGGGGTAATAGGGCGTGCCAAAGGTATCGGTTGCATCGAAATCAACAACGCCGCAGTTTCCGTCATCGGGGTCGTAAAGGTCGGCGACACCATCGTTGTCATCATCCCAATCGATACCGTTCTCAAGACCGTCACCGTCAACATCGGAATCGACATCGTTCGGGCCGTCATCTCGGTAAAGGCCGCCGTTGATTTGGTGAAGGTCGTTGTCGTTGTCAAGGTCACAATCCCAATCGATGTCGAGCACGTCGATGATACCGTCGTTGTCGTCATCGACGTCGTCCCAGTTGCTGATACCGTCACCGTCCCAGTCGTTGAACTGAGAGAACGATGCACGACGGGTTTGACAGCGAGGGTCCGGGTTTGTTGGGTTGGGGTTGGCCTGCGTTGGGCAGTTCCATGTTGCAACGACTGAGGCGGCATCGAGTGGGAACGAGTCATTCTCGTTTTCGATGTTGTCGTTGTCGAGGTCGTACGGGAGGTCCGCTCCACCAACAGCGAAGTTCCCCAAATTGTCTGGGGATTCCGTTCCGCCCATATCGACGTCAAGCCAGTCGTATTTGCCGTTGTAGTTTTGGTCAAACGGTCGGAGCAAATCATCGTCAAGATCGTTGTCGTAATCGATTTCACAATCAATGGAGCCATCTTGGTTTCCATCGGCACCGGGAACCTCAAAGTTAACACTTGAGACACCGGTGACAGAAACTTCTGCGGCGGAGTTTCCACCGTTGATGGTCAAAACATCGCCAACCACGTAACCTGCGCCTGGGTGATTGATGCTCACGCTGGTCACTGCACCGGCGGTGGTGGTGATGTCAAGCGTCATGCCCGACCCAGCACTCGTGGAGGAGGAGGTTGTGACATCGGTGGCGTCTGCATAACTTGCACCGCCATCGTCGAGGGTGAGGGATGTTACGCCGCCGTTTTGAAGACCTGTGTAATCGGCGGTTTGGTCGTTGTTGGTATCGATTTGGATGCACGTGTCCGGGATTCCGTCGTTGTCATCGTCGGGGTCAACCATGTCAAGAATGCCATCGTTGTCATCGTCAGTGTCTGCGCTGTCGGGTGTACCGTCGTTATCGTTGTCGGGGTCAAGGAAGTTGGGTGCGCCGTCTCCATCAAGGTCACCGTCGACGATTTGAGTGAAGGAAGGGGTGCCTTGTGCTCCAAAGGCACCGAAACCTGAGGCAGATGCCCCAGGAGCGTTGACTCGGTTGCGCTCCCAATCGACATAGTCGACGCCGCCAGAGTACTCGCGGTATTCGTTGAAGGTCCAAATCACAGCAGCATTGTATTCGAGGTCGTCGGTGCTGCTGGCTTGTGCAGCGGCCTGCATCGTACCGAATAGGGAGGCGTCATAGGGGTGTTCGTCCTCAACGTCAGGAGTCCCGTCGTTGTCATCGTCCGTGTCAAAGTAATCGGGCGTTCCATCGTTGTCAAGGTCGCACGGCCAAGTGAATTGGTCAATGCGGCCATCGTTGTCGTCATCTTCATCGTAACGGCCTGCGCCAGCACCATCGCTGTCTTCGTCGGTTACACCGTCGTTGTCGTGATCCATCGGATTCTGGTCGGCGAGGTAGAAATTGCCAACCGCACCAATATCGGGATGTGGGTGGTCGATGGTGGGGTCGAGGTATCGGTCGGTTGAGACGTTTCGAGGGTCAAGGCCCTGTGCTTCAAGGGCGGCGTAATCAATGGGGCCTTCGAGGATACCGTCGTTGTCGTCGTCCCAATCATCGATGTCGAGGATGCCGTCGTTGTCATGGTCGTAGGGGTCGGTTCCGTAACAACCGTCGAATCGTTCGAGCAAGTCGTAGATGCCATCGTTGTCATCGTCGAGGTCGGCAAGGTCGTCGATGCCGTCGTTGTCGTGGTCGCCTGCACGGGATTCTTCGAGAAGAGGAGAATAGAGTGGAATGACGGATTCAAGCACCGAGAGATCAACAATGATACCTGATGAAACGCCGGGGTCGCTCCACATCATGTTGGCGAGGGCTTCGTGGGCCAAATCCATCCCACCATCTTGGCCACCTTCCCAACCACCTTGGCCACCTTGATCGGTGGATTGCACAGGGGTCATACCGATGCTACCGCCGTCAACAAGTTGAGTTGCTTTGGGCGCATCGGGTTGGTCGTGGACCGTTTGAACAATAGCGAGAAGGCTGCTGGCGAGCATCAAGAATACAATGATGATGGCCATGGAAAGTCGTTGTCGCTCTTCGATGTTTTGGATATGGGTTTTTGACAGCATGCAAGCACCTCGTCGTGGCTCTTCCACCGTGATACCCTATTTGAAAGGCGTACCCCGAATGTCAATTTCTGTATCACGCCAAGGTCTGCGTATCATCTGCAGGAAGGTATCTAGTGGGGACGAATGAATTGAGAAAGAAAGGAGACGTTTCGGGGCCGTGACCCCGAAACGCCTGTTGTACCCGTCAGAGACGGTTCTTTGACAGACAGATTGTCAACTTCAGATCTCGTAGATGTCGAGGATGCCGTCGTTATCGTCGTCAGCGTCCTCGTTGTCATCAAGTCCGTCGTTGTCAGCGTCGAATTGACCCGTGAGGTCGTTACCGTCGTTGATTTCAAACCAGTCCAAAAGGCCATCGTTGTCATCATCGGTGTCGGTAAGATCCCAAATGCCGTCGTTGTCATGGTCGTAGCGGTAGCTGCCTGCGACACCGTCGATTTCGTCGACATCCAAGATGTCGTCGTTGTCATCGTCGGGGTCAACAGCGTCGTCCATACCATCGTTGTCGTGGTCTCGGGACAAATCTTCGCCCATGTCGCCAACGTCATTGCGGTTGTCAATGCCGTCGTTGTCGATGTCGAGGTCAACAGCGTCGGAAATTCCGTCGTTGTCGTGGTCGTAGATGTTGGTGTTGGGGTCTGCATCGTTCACTTCCTCGCGATCATCGATGCCGTCACCGTCATCATCGTCATCTTCAGCGTCATCGACGCCGTCGTTGTCGTGATCCATTGGGTTGTCATCGACTGAATCGGGGATACCGTCGTTGTCGTCGTCGTTGTCCACGTCGTTGGGGATTCCGTCGCCGTCGTTGTCGTTCTCGCCGTTCTGATCTTGGTTGTCAAGCTGCTGACCTTGCTGCTGATCGGATTGCTGGCCTTGTTGACCTTGCTGTCCGTTCTGCGTCTGACCTTGCTGTTGCTCGTTCTGACCGTTCTGGTTCTGGCCGTTTTGGTCCTGGCTTTGCTGGTCACCTTGCTGGCCGCCTTGCTGGCCGCCTTGCTGTTGTTGACCTTGGCCGTTGTCCTGCTGCTGGCCTTGTTGACCTTGCTGGCCTTGTTGACCTTGCTGGCCTTGTTGACCCTGCTGGCCTTGTTGACCCTG